>CAWIUZ010000023.1:0-13423 GCA_963838915.1 uncultured Acidobacteriota bacterium | reverse complement strand
CAAAAAGAGCGACGGTTATCCCAGGAGGCCCATTTGGAGGTTTCTCGCCTGGAAAACGACTTATCATTCTTGTACTCCACGAACCATTGTCCCACAAGGCCCTCATTCTCGGTAACCCGTGAAAGGCCATACCTGTCAATCTCGCTTTTCGTCACCGTTGCAAGTAACCTTTTTAATAGGGTGGGTAAAGGCCAAAACAGTCTTGTGCCGAGGCCATGGGTCGAAAAATGTGTCTGAAGGATGGTGAGTTTCTTTGTCACGGATGAAAGAGTTTCAAGGAATTTCTTGGGTCGATCCATGTGATATAGCAGGCCGCAGCAGAATGCAATATCAAACATTCCATACTTTCGGACGTTCCATGCGTCATCCTTCACGAAGACCAGGTTTGGCAGGTTGGTCTTTGACTTCACGTAGTTGCACGCTGCGATGTTGGCATCACGCACCTCAATGCCCAGAACTTCAAATCCCATGCGTGCGAACTCGACAGCGTAGCCTCCTTCCAAGCACCCCAGGTCGACAAGGCGGAGGTGCTTCTTTTCCCCAGGATAAATGGTTTCCAAAATCCGCCGTGCCGAGACCACCCATGGATAGGCGTCCACCGAACACGGTGCATCCGGTTTCGTGAGAGTTCCATCGTCAAGGCGAATATTATGAGATGTGAATTCGATAGTCACGTCGAGTGCCTTCCCTTCGGCTAGCGCAGCGGTATCCGTCAGCCGACGGATTCCTCTGCGGCCCTTCTAAATCCGCGTGTGTGCATCGGCGGGCAGTAGAACGCGGTCGAAGGAAATGCCGCTGGGGGTCGTGGGTGCACAATTCAGGCTGCCTTGGTAGTCATGGACGCTCGACCACGGCCAGTCTTACAGGGGGCGCCAGCCCGCCCTCACGGGATTCAGATCAATGTACTTTAACTTTTCATTGTACTCCTGCACGGTGCCGAGGGCCCGATCAAAGAAGCGAGCGAGTAGCGCCGACCGCCGGGTTTGCGGTCCGCGGTTCTTCGATTGAAAAAACCGCGGACCACAGAAGCGGTGGTCCGCGCTACCAACTTCCCCACGCGAACGGTTGATTCGCTTCGTCGCTCTATGCCCGACGCCGAACTCCTTCCAGCCGTGTGCCACCCGGGCCCAAGCTGGCAACCGCCGGTATTTATATCGCATCATGATATAGTGGGCAATATTCTTTCAGACTCTCAGGGAGGACTGCGATGAGCAAAGGAAAGATGTTCGCATTAGCGATTGCGCTGATGGTCACGCCGGGACTGGTAGCCATGGCAAGCCAATCAAGCCAGGCGAACAGCGCGAAGCAAGCGTCCCAGACGGATTCCCACAGCAAGGATAAGATGACTCTTCACCACGAGACTGGAAAAGTCGGCTCGCTTGCTGCCGACGAATTGGTTCTCGACTACACATGGAGAGGCAAGGAGAGAAAAACCGCATTTACCCTTAATTCCAACACTAAGAAGGAAGGCAACGTCGAGAAGGGTGATCGTGTCATGGTCTACTACCACTTCGAAAACGGACACCGGATCGCAACTGAACTCAAAACCATGGCGGCCATACCCAAGACAGAAGCAAATAAATCCTAAAACCAAGCTCCGGCGGGGTACCAGCAGGGGGCAAGGCTCCGGCCGAGCATCCAGCGCGATTGTGGAGGGTGGCATGATGCGAGCTGTTATTTTGTTTGTAATCCTGGGGGCTGTTGCCGCCGCCTTTGGCCAGACCGGCGGGGGCACGAAGGCGGAAAACCTCCGCAATTGCCTGGACGGATTTGATAGCTGCAATCGCGTTTTGTTGACACCCACGCAGGCAAAAGAAATAACTCAAGTGCAGCACGATCAAGACCTCTGGGGATGCTTGAGCGGCTACGGCAAGTGCGACCGTTCATTGTTGACGGCCAACGAAGCGAAAGAGGCGACCGGGGCGACGCACCGCCAAAACCTCCTGGCCTGCGAGACCACTCTTGGCATCTGCGATAAGACTTTGCTGACGCCGCCAGAGGCCGAGAGGGTCTCGATGATCGAGAAAACCCAAAACCTCTTAAACTGCGAAACAGGATCCGGGGCGTGCGATCGCTCTCTATTGACCGCCGCGGAGGCCCCGGATGTGGCCGTCCTCGCTCATGATCGCAATCTCCTCTCGTGCGAAACCGGCCAGGGTCTCTGCGATGAATCCACCCTGACCGCGGCGGAGGCCAAGCAGGTGGCAAGCGCTGCGGCTCAAAGGAACGTGGCCGCCTGCCAGAGCGGCGAAGTTTACTGTGACGACTCCCATCTTTCCGCAGCCGATGCGAAGCAAGTGGCGGCGGCCAGAAGTGAGCGCGAGGCTTTGACTTGCGATTCCGACGCCACCGCCTGCGACCACGCCCCACTGAGCGCCGGAAAAGCCAAGCGCGGCGCCCTGAACCCTCCATCGTGAGTCCATACAGGCTGTGTTCACCGTTCCAGACGGCGGCTCTGGCGCGTCGCTCTGCAGAACGGCACCCTCACTCCGCGTGCAGTGCTTCCACGGGGTCGACGGCCGCCGCACGCCGGGATGGCAAGTAGCTCGCGAGTAGTGCCGTCGCAATAAGTGCGAGCGCCGCTCCGGCGTAGGTGATCGGGTCAACCGCGCTCACCGTGAACAGGAACGACGACATCAGGCGCATCAAGCCGATGGCTACGCCCAGTCCGCACGCGACGCCCACGCCCGTCAGCAACAATCCGTGGCGCACAAACATGGCGGTGAGCTGTTGCTGCTGCGCGCCCAGCGCCGTGCGAATGCCGATCTCCCGCGTCCGCTGCGAAACTGAATAAGCGATCACTCCATAGAGGCCCACGATGCCCAGCATCAGCGCCATCGCTCCCGCGACCACCAACATCACCAGCGTGAACAACGTCCGCGCCATCGACTTCTCATAGAAGTGTTCAAGCGTCCGGATATTCGCCAGCGGAAGGTTAGGATTCACTGACCACACCGCCTGCCTCAGTTCTCTCGCGAAGCTCTCCGAGCCGACGCGCGGGCTGCGGACGGCGAACGCCAGGTCGCGGTGCAGCATCGGTGATTGATCAAAGAAATGCTTCATCAGGATAGGCCAATGCACGGAGGTCGGCGCGTCCTGATTCACGCCATCGTCCCGGACGTCCCCCACCACTCCAACGATCTCAAACCAGTCGTCCTTGGGCCCCGTCCGGATGCGCTTGCCCAGCGCGTTGGCCGCGCTTCCCCAGTAATCACGCGCCATGTTTTCGGAGACGAGGACCGTCGGCCTCATGCCGTAGATGTCCGCCCAGGTGAGATCGCGACCGGCAACCAGCGGAACACCAAGGGTCGAGAAGTATCCAGGGGATACGTACCGGAAGCGCCTCAACGGCGCCAGTTTGTCGTCCGCGTAAGTGCGTCCCTCCGCGTAGATCGGATTGAAGCTGTCATCCCCGTCCATCGGAACGCCAGAGGCGAGACCCACGGAGGAAACTCCGGGAATCGCCTCGATTTTCCTCGCAATCTCCTCCTGCATACGGACCACTTGCTCCGGAGCGGGAACCTCCGCCTCGGGAATGGAAAGCCAGAACGTTTGGACTTCGGCAGGATCACGGAAACCGGGCTGAACGTGCGTCAAAGCGCGAAAGGTGCGAATCATCAGGCCGGAAGAAATCAGCAGAACGAGCGCCAGCGCTACCTGAACAACCACCAGCGTGCTGCGGGCGCGATGCCGCTCGCGGCTTTCGCTCAGCGTTCGTCCGCCCTCCCGCAAACCGGTTCCCAGGCCCGCGCCCGCGTATTTGAAGACCGGAACGGAACCGAACAGGAGGCTCGCGATCGCCGCCACACCCAGAGTGAACAACAGCACGCGCGCGTCGATGCCGATCTCCGCCAGACGCGGCAGACCGGCCGGCGCCATCGCGATAAGCACGCGCAATGAGCCGTAAGCAAGGCCCAACCCCAACGCGCTGCCGGCCAGGCTGAGCGTGAAACTCTCGAAAAGCAACTCGGAGGCGATTCGGCCCCGAGTGGCGCCCAGCGCGGCGCGGATGGCGAGTTCCTGCTGGCGCCCTTCAGTCCTCACCAGGAGAAGGTTGGCCACATTGGCGCACGCAATGAGCAATACCAGGCCAATGCTTCCCATCAGGACCCACAGCAACTTGTCCACGTCTCCCACAACATCATGCTTCAAGGGCCGCACGTTCGGCCCGATTCGCGCCTCTTCCAACACCTTGGGGCTGAAGCCTGGCGGCGGCGGAAAGCTGCTGTTGACGATGGGGACCAGGCGCGCCACATCGGCATTCGCTTGCTCGAGGGTTGCCCCCGGTCGAAGCCTGGCCACCGCAGGGTAGCTGAAATTTCCCAGGAACGCCTTGCTGCGATCGATCTTCAGAGGCATGAACAGTGCGGGCTCTCCGCGATCCAGGAAGCGGTAGCCCTCCGGCATCACGCCGATCACCTCGTGAGCCTTTCCGTTCACCCTGATGCTGCGCCCCACCATCGAGCGCTCGCCGCCAAATTTGCGGCGCCAGTATCCGTTCGACAATATCACGGTGTCCGGACTGCCCGGCATCTCGTCCGACTCATTGAACGACCGCCCCAGCGCCGGAGGCACGCCCAAAGCGGGAAGCGTGCCGTATGTGACCAGCAACGAATCCACTTTTTCCGGTTCGCCATTTCCGGTGACGGTTGAGGAGTCGCCGGTGTACACGCCGAAGGTTCCGAAGGTCCGGTTTTGCTCGCGAAATACAAAGTAGTAGGCGGGACCGAGCGGCACATCTTTGATTTTGAGGCCGGGAGCAGTGAGCCACACCCTGGCCAGATCGCCGGGGCGAGGATAGGGCAGAGGCTTCAGGAGAACGCTCTCGAGCACGCTGAAAACCGCCGTGTTCGCTCCTACGCCGACAGCGATTGTGGCCAGCGTGATCAGAGTGAACATCGGGGTGCGCCGCAGCCTGCGCAGTACCTGCTTGAAGTGATTGGCTATGGATTTCATGAAATTACCTCCTGCGGGGCCCGCGTGCTCGAGTACCGCAGGCTGACATGCCCGCTCATTGGCGCATACGTCAGTGCATGGTTAGAAGTTCCGAGTGTAGCCGCCTTCTCAGTTGGCGGGCGGGACTGACGGTGAACAGCGCCTCGGGTGGCGCCATCAGGCGTGCCGTTCTTTGGCCTGTCTGTGCCTGCCTGATGCTGAAGAGGCGCCTATATCCCGCCAGCCAGAGTCGCGCCGCTGGCGCCACCCGCCAGAGTAGCAGGGGCGGTTCGCGAACCGCATCTACATGGCTGGCGCGGCTGGCTGCGTAGGGGCGTCCCTTGCGGTCGGCCAGTGCGGGCGGGCACAAGGCCCATCCCACAACGGCAGCGGTTCGGGCGCAGGAGGTTCGCGGGAGCTGGTTTGACTCATAGGAAACCTCCCTGATGACCGGTTCATCCAATGGGCAGGCGAGTAGTTGCCTTGGTCGGAAGGAGATGCGATGGGAGGTCCCGCTCTGGTCGCTGCCGAATCCTACCTCATCAGACAGGTGTACGAAGACTATACCCCCGAACAGCACGCCGTCTGGTCGGAACTCGTGCGCAGACGGCTCCCGCAAGTCGAGGAATATGCGTGCCAGGAATATCTGGAGGGAATCGATATTATTGGCTTGCGGAGGGATCGCATTCCAAACCTGGCCGTCATAAGCGAAAGGCTCGAACCCCGGACCGGTTGGAACGCCACGCCGGTGAGCGGCTTCCTTCCGGCCGGTGCGTTCTTTGAAATGCTTGCGGCTCGCAAGTTTCCCACCACCACCTGGCTGAGAAGCCGGGAGTCGCTCGACTACATTCCTGAGCCCGACATCTTCCACGATGTCTTCGGTCACGTTCCCATGCATTCGCATCCGGTGTTTGCGGGCTTTCTCCAGCACTACGGCAGCGTGTGCGCGCATATTAAGGACAGGCTGGTGCTGGAACGGTTGGGGCGCCTCTTCTGGTACACGGTTGAATTCGGGGTCATACGGCGGGGAGGCAAGATCAAAGTGTATGGCAGCGGCGTAATCAGCTCACACGAGGAATGCACAAACGTGATCGAGGGCGGCTGCGCAGTGAGGCCCTTCGATCTGGACACGGTTCTTGAAACTCCTGTCAAAGTCGATGAGCTTCAGAAAGTTCTCTTCGCAATCGAGAGCTTCGAGCAAATCTACGAGGCCATGGACGAGGCCGAAAGGCGCGTCAAGGAAGCCGCCTAGATCCCAATCCGTCGATAACCATCCCGCCGTAGGGGGACGGCTTGCCGTCCCCGCGTTTCCGCTGGTCCCGACGAGGGCAGGGCAAGCCCTGCCCCTACACCGTGCGGGGCCCCGAGAGGCTCAGCGCTGGGGGCCCGTTCCACCCACTGTAAAAAGGAGAGCATTCGTCGGGAACGGGGCGATTTGGACGGCCCCCGGGTTCTGCTGCTTGATCCGCAGGACCGTTTTCAATTCCTCGACGGATTTGTCCCTTTCGCCGAGGGCTCGGTAGGCTGCGCTGAGCGTTTCGTGCGCCTCGATCATATCCGGCCAGATTTCGAGCGCGGCGTGAAGATGCTCGATAGCCGCGGAATAGTCCTTCCCTAGATAAGCGATCTTTCCCTCCAAGGACTGAATGAAGGCGTCCTTGGGATTCAGGGCAAGCGCCTCTCCAATGGCTTCCTTCGCCGCCGAAAGGTCCGCGGGGTCTCGGCTGAGCGCTGCCGATGCGAGATGATAGTATGCCATCGCCTGACGCGCGCCCATTGCAATGGCCGTTTCCAGCAAGGGTAGCGCTTCCGCGCCTCGAAGGCCGTAATCAAGAATCACGCCGTGCACGAGGTAGGGCAGATACCATTCGGGCCACCGGGATTCCATCCTGGCGAGCACGCCCGCCGCCTGGTCGGTCTGGTCGAGGATGGCGAAGCCGATGGCCCGAGTCAACCAGAGTTGGGGATTGTTCGGCACTACGCGCTCCGCTTTCGCCAAGAAATCAAGCATCTCTTGCACCTGATTGTGGTCAATCATGAACAAGGCAGCCTGGAAGTAAAGGTCTGGGCGAGTGGGTGTGGATTGAATTCCACGATTCAGGGCCTCCGCAGCCTCCTGGGGTTTCCGGAGAGCGTCCAGCAACTGGGCGCGCAAGAGGAAGTAGTCCCCTTTGCGTTCGTCCGCAGGCATCGTGTCGAGAACCCGCATGGCCGCTTCGGCGCCCTGGGAGCGGTAAACCGCGATGGCCAGGTCAATACGCGCATCATTGTTCGAAGGGTCGCCTGTGACGGCGGGCTCCAAGAATTCGCTCGCCTGCGCATATTGCTCCCGATCGAGCAGCGACTTCCCGCACTGGGCTAAAGTTGCTGGCTCCGCGGTTTCCTGACGCACAGCGCGGAATAGCTTCACCGCCTCCTGGACTTTTCCCTGGTAAAGGAGCGCTTGACCCAGGCGGACTTTCGGCATGGGATCTTGCGGACGAGCGTTGACGGTGCGCTGGAGATTTGCGATGTACCGCGAGAATTGCTCCTCTGGGGGCAAGTCGAGGAACCTAAAAAGGCCGCCCTGCGCTCGCTCTCGCCTTGCTTCCGGCTCGAGAGCTTTGAAGCGAGCGATCACTTTCTCCGCTTCTTCGGAGCGACCCACACGCTCGAGCGCCTGGCTGTAATGCATGAGCAGCTTAGCATCGTTCGGGCCCCGTCCTGCGGCTTGGGCGAGGAACTTGACGGCCTCCTCCGGCTGTTGGAGCCGCATACAGTTCTGACCCGCCAAGTCGAGAGCCAGGGCGTTGCCGGGCTCCGTGCTGAGAATCGCCTTCAGATCATTCAGTGACTCCTCATACTCGCCTTGCTGGTAGCGAAGGACCGCCCGCGCGTAACGCGCTACGGTCATTTTCGGGTCGATTTCGAGAGCGAGAGAGAGGCGTCCCAGGGCCTTGTCCGGATCCTGGGCTGTTTCCGCGATGGCCAATTCGTAGAGTCCGCGTGCATCCTTGGGGTACTTTCGAGTGTACCAGCCGAGATCCGCTAAGCCGAGGTCGGTGTCGCCGCCGAAGGCGCGACAGAAGCCTCGCTCGCGCCGCGCAACGTCATCCTGAGGCTTCAACTTCAAGTATTGATCCAGCGCGGAAGCGGCATCAGCATAGTAGCCGATCTGCTCGGCAGCGTCGGCCAAGGCATGGAGGATCTCCGGGCGCGCGGGAGCGGCGCCGTGCGCCTGAAGAAGCAGGTTCACGGCCTTGTCAGCTTGCGACGCGGCCATAAGCACCAGGGCCAGATTGAACAAGCAGTCGGGATCGTTCGGTCGCTCGTTGAGTGCGGCCTCGAAGACTTCCCTGGCCCGGTCGTGGTGGCCGGCTTTCTGCGCGGCCAATCCCAAGTTATAGAGGACATCGAAGTCGGCTGGGTTATCGTGCAGAGCCCTCGCGAACGCTTGCTCGGCGTCTGCATAACGTCCCCACTCAACCATCAGCAGTCCAACTGAATAGTCAAGACCCGGCGTTCCAGAAGCAGCCTTCTCGAGCTGCGCCACCACCTGCTCTGCAAGCGGACGCTGGCCGGCATAGGCGAGCGCCTTGGCTCGAAGCAGTTGTGCTGCAGGCCCGGCCTGCTCCGAGGCTGGCAAGTGACTGAAATAACGCAAGGCCTGTTCGCCATGCTTCGCATTCACGCTGAGCTCAGCCAATTGAAGGTTTGCATTAGGGTGGTCCGGATCAATCGCGATGACTCGAAGGAAAGCTGCTCGCGCCCGGTCCGGCAGATTGCGTTCGAGATAATGATTACCGAGATTGTTGAGCAGCGGGGCGTCGTGCGGATCGACTTCCAATGCCAGGCTATAACAACGCTCCGCCTCCTCATAACGCTCGTGTGCGTCGAGAATCACTGCCATCAACCCCAGACTGCGCGCGTCACGCGGATGCTCTGCCAGCGCCGGCCGAAGGATCGCTTCAGCCGCCGCATACTTCTGCTGGCCGAAGTCCTCGACCGCGCGATCGTAGACGCTGTCTGGAACTTGCGCAAGACCGATGTGGGCTGCGAGCAGAAGGCTCACGACGAGCGCGCATAGGGCTCGCCCGCACGCGTGCCGAGCTAAGCAGCACAGAATACACTCAGTGCCCTCTCCCCGGGGGAGAGGGTGTCCCGCTGCCGGCGCGTTCATCAGCCGGAGCGGGACGGGTGAGGGGTCAATTCCAAGGTCACAATCAGCAAGCCGTCCGAACAGTTCAAATGGCAAATGGCAAATGGCAAATTTCAAATGGTTCACCATTTGCCCTTTGCCGTTTGCCATTTGAACTTTGAAGTTCCTTTCTTGTGAATCTCACCAGCGCCGAAATGCCACCGGGACCCGCCCTCGGCCCGCCTGGAGCTCACCCTGAGCGAAGGTCGTGTAGGTCGCAAGCTCCTTGGCGGCCTTATCCTTCGCACCCGGAGGTGCATACGCTCGCGACAAGGTCAGATGAACATTTGAATCCTGAGGATCGAGCTTGGCCGCCGTTTCAAGTTCACTCACCGCTGGTCCAATGTGATTGTTCTTCAGCTCAAGCCAGCCCAACAGGAAGTGCGATCGCACAAGGCCATTGTCCAACGAAAGTGCTTTGTGCAAAGCCTCGTAAGCCCGTGTTTCGGCCACTCCGTCACCGCTTTCGGCTCGTCGTGTCTCGAGCGCCGCATACTCCCGGTAATGACGAGCGTCATGCGGAAGCTTCTTGACCCCAACCTCGAGGGTCCCTAGAGCTTGGTTGGCAAAGCCGGAGACAGATTGAACTATAGCCAGGTCGTATTCCCCTTCGGCAGAGCTGGGATTCAACTCCGCCGCAGCCAGGTTTTGCACCTGCAACAGTCGCAAACCGCGCACCGCATGGAGTTCCGCTTCGGACTTAGTTGCCCAAACAAAGGCTAGCCGGAAAGCCAAAAAGAAATCGTAAGCAGGATTGGAAATGCCCTGGCCACTGTCTCCTTGATGCAGAGTCGGCTCCTCCCGACTGCCCAGGGGCAACCACAAGGGTTGCGCCTACGACTGTCTTAATCTAGGGCCGGCGCGTGCGGCCGCACTGCGCAACTCCAGGAGTTGCCCCCGAAACACAACACTCACCAGTAGAACTTCAATGCCGCCTGCACCTCACGCGGGCCATTTGCAGTGCTTGTGATGACCCCAAAGCTGCCGCTGTTGACGGTCGTATTCGGCCCCGAAAACTGTGGATGGTTGAAGGCGTTGTAGGTCTCGAGACGGAATTGCAACTTGGCGCCCTCGCGGAGCCTCGCTAACGGGAATTCTTTGTAAATTGCCAGGTTGGAATTCGCGATGCCCGGTTGCCGGCAGCCCCCATCCGTCCGTGAAGCAGTGCCAACCGTGAAGGGAGGGGGAACAACCGCCACATCGGGGTTGGCGAAATATTGGTTCAGGATATCAGAGTTGGCGCAGCGGAGAGGCCCAATGAGATTTGGCTGCTGCGCGCCGTAGGTCGGCAAGCTCTGACCACCGGAAAGCAAAAGGATCTCGGGACGACCGTCGGTGAATCGCCAGATCCCGGTAGTCTCCCAGCCGCCCAGGACCGCGTTGACAACGGAGTTTGTGTGACCCAGGAAGGCTTTGCCCCGGCCGACCGGCAAATCATAGGTGTAACTGAATTGCAGCACCGATGGAATGTCAAAAGTGGATAAGCCTCGTTCCAGCTTCATATTGTTCGGATCAGCCAAATGGGTAGTCCCACCCAACCAAGTGACGGCGCCGCCGGTCGACGAGGCGTCATCGATTGATTTCGACCAGACGTACGTCACCAGGAATTGCAGCCCGTGGGAGAACCGTTTTTCTGCCTTAATCTGCAAGGCGTTGTATATTGAATTCGCCCAGGGCGGGTCCTCACCGCTGAAGTAGGCGGCAAACTGCGGGAACGGCAACTGGAACTGAGAGGCCGGATACTGCTGGGAAGACAATCCGGTGTTTGGGTCAGTGATAATGCCGTAGAAGGGATTATTCACGTAGGTGTTGAGCGCGGAAATCTGGTCAGAGGTGTAATGCTCGATCTGAGAACCGAGGTAGTCAATATTTCCAGCGCCACCGAAGTACAGGTGAGTGCCCTTCTTTCCAAGATAGCTCACATCCAGCAGCGTGCTACCCGGCAATTCGCGTTGAATGCCGAAACTCCAAGACTGTTCGTAGGGATTGGCCGTGTCAATGCTCACAATCGGACCTTGTGCGCCGTAACCCACGTCGTTCAATAATCCCTTGCTGCTGCCCGGCGGAAAGATGATTCCGCTGGGGAACGGATTGCTCAACCGTCCGTAAGGCGTCGCGCCATCGCTTGGGTTGAGCGCGTAATAGGGTGTGGTCTGGTCGTAACCTTGCCAGCCAAGAGCTCCGGTTCCGGCTGCGCCCGATTTGACGGTCGAAAAGAAGATGCCGTAGCCGCCCCGCAGCACGGTTTTGTTGAAAACCTGATACGCGAAGCCCAGACGCGGCCCCACCGCCCGGTAATCCGTGCCGAAGTTGTTACGATTATTGGAATTCATGAAGATTTCGCCGCCATGCAAGGTCCCCAGCCCTGCCACGCTGAGAGGCGACACTACGTTGGGATCCAGAGCATTCATGCGGTTGTAGCGCTCGCTTCTGGGCGTGTTCACGTCGTAACGAATGCCGATGTTCAGTGTCAGCTTGTGGTTGACTTTCCAGTTGTCCTGGACGAAGCCCCCGTATTGGAAACTCTGTGTGCTGACGTAATTGGGAATCTCGTATTGGCCCCAGGAGCCCGGACCGCCGACGCCGGTCATAAACGTCGCCAGGGCGTCGCCGCCGCCTGAATACGGATACTGGGACGTACCCGTGAAATCGTAATAGAAGTATCCACCTGGGGTGCCGGGCTGTGTGTAATTAGTCCGGTGCATCCTGCCCTCGACACCGAACTTCAGATCATGCGCGCCCTTAATCCAGTTCAGCGCACCCAGGAGCTCGTGCGTCTCTGTGCCCTCCCGTTCGTAGCTCCAGGGCTCGGTTCCCATATTGGTGCCGTTCGGCGAAGTGTAGTTACCCAGAACGATCGCGGGAATAAACGGGATGTGAGAATCGTCCATGTAAGCGGGCATCCCAAGGGTGGCCGTGGGGGACAAGCCCTTGTACTGCGACTCCGCAGCAATTGTTTCCTCGAAGACGTAGGACCGCGCTAAGCCGTAGGACGCAGTAAGCAGCAGGGTGGGGCTGAAGGTGTGTGTGTGGTTGATGGCCACCAGGTTGGCGTCGCCTGGGGCTGGACCACCGTCGCAGGGATCAGCCACGTTGCCGTAGCAGTTGGGTGAATGAGGCCCTGGAGACCAGGCGCGCGAGTACCGGACGGCCAGAAGATCTTTGTCGCTGAAACGCTGGTCGATTTTGATGTCGAACTGGTTGTTGACACCCGGAGCGCTCGCCGACCCTTGCCAATTCGTGTACGGATTATACGCCGAAGTTCCCACGGCGATATTGGGGAGCGGGAAATACTGCATCATCTTGTACGCAATCGGGTCGATGAGGTTGCCGGGGCGCGCGGGAAGCTGTAGGGAGGTGCCGTTCAAATTTGGATTTCCAGGGCTCGTGTAGGTGATGAGGTTGTTAAAGGGGATGAAACCCGAGCGCTGGGGGCCGCCCAGATCGTTGTTGTACACACCTGTGTAAGGATCCCAGAGTTGCCCGTCGGGGTCCGAGCACATGCCAGTGGAATCGAAGGTCCCCCCGACGTAGCCGCAGAGCTCACCGAAATTGCCAGTGCGTTCGAGCGCGGTGGGCACGCCCGCCTGATGAGTGCTCAACGTCGATGAGCGTGTGCCGTCGTAATCGAAGAAGAAAAACGTCTTGTCGTGTTTGATGGGCCCGCCGATGGTCCCGCCAAAATTGTTCAGCTTCAGCGCCGGAATGGGAATGCCGGCGGCATTGTTGAAGAAATTATTGGAATCCATAACGGAATTGCGCAGAAAGTCGTAGCCCACGCCGTGGATATTATTTGTCCCAGAACGAATGACCATGTTGACAATGGTGGAGTCCGTGAAACCATATTCGGCGCTGAAATTCGTCTCCTGCACCACGAATTCCTGAACCGCGTCTACCGATGGCGTGTAAAGCGGGAAGAGGATGCCGCTGTTCTGTTCGAAGTTGGTGGTGGTCACGCCATCCATCAAAATGTCGGCAGTAGCGTTGCGCGTGCCGTTGGAAATGAAATTGTTGGCGGTGCAAAGAGGACAAGTGGTGTCCACTTCCGTCACCCCCGGGGTGAGCATCACCAGGTCCGTTACTGAGCGGTTGACCAGCGGCAGATCGTTGATGAACTTCCGATCCACGGTTTGACCCGTGACAGCGTCCTGGGCCTCCAGCACCGGCGCTTGCCCCGTGACTTCCACGGTTTGGGCGGTGGCGCCCAGTTGCAATTGGAAGTTCACCGTCACATTGTGGTTGACGTCAAGAATGATGCCGCCCCGCGTTTCACTCTTGAAGCCTGCGGCTTGAACGGAAATCCTGTAAGAC
>CAWIUZ010000022.1:0-33754 GCA_963838915.1 uncultured Acidobacteriota bacterium | reverse complement strand
GGCGGGCAACACTCCCGCTAGCGACGGCAGACCGAGATGCGAAAACCACAAATAGACGTAATTCGACGCTCTCAAAGCGGCCACGAAACCGAACAAGTCGCTCGGATTGATGTCGAGAAAGCTGGGGTCGTTGCGGGTCATCATGTACTTCGCTTCGAAGGCGCCGGTCGGCCCAAAGTCCCAGCAGGTTCCACCAAATTGGGACTTTATCGGCGTGTTCCAGTTGTACCCGTTGACGTTCCGCCAGTCGAAGCTCTCAGCGGAAAGCGAGCGAGGGGCAAGAATCGCGCTCGCCGCCGCCAGCACGAGTATCAAGAAATGCTCGATAAGAAGTCGTACCGCCGAGCATCATCAATCGCCTTTGAAGAGGACCTGGCACAGAGCAACGGCGCAGAACGATGCCCCCCGCGAAATCCGCAAGGCAAACGGAAGAAGACGGTCCCAGCGACGCAACGACTCCTTGGCTGCGTATTCCAAGACCATAGCGTGGAGCGACTTGGCACATTGTTCCGGAGGCCTCTTCGGCACAGCGTGGCCGGCAAATAACCAACGGGACGCTGCATGAAGAAGTTCATGCGCAGGCTACCGCTCTTACTCAGTCGGAAGACGCTACCGCAACATTACAGAATCAGTGCCCTCGCTTTCCAATTTATACGCAACTGCGATTTATGTCAATATCGTTTGGCAAACCGACAAACAGTTGGAGGCAGCAGAGCATCCGCCTATAGTCGCGGGCGTTGTATCTTCCCCGTCGGAAGGCTTACTTTCGACAAGCTGGATAGCCAAAAATCACTTGGCCGCCGAGGCCGGCAACGTCTTGGCCTCGTCGGCGCTCATCGGCTTGACGTGAAGATCGGCGTAGATGACGCGGAATCGCTCGGAGCCGGTAGGCTTGTACCAGAAGATGGGCCGATTGGGCGTGCCCAATTTTACGCCGCCACCGGCGTAATGCGCCTGGTTCTCCGGCTGCAACGACATGTAGAATAAATCCCTGCATGTACTTCTGTTCGAGCGGCAGGGTCGAGAGGATGACCTCGGCAGCTTGCTCGTCGCCGCTGGCCGCGATCGCGTCAATGTCGGGCCACGCGATCGCTTCCAGCGCGTCCATGACTTCTCGATTCATCCCGAGTTCCTTGGGGAACATGCCGTTTCTCTGCTCGGCGACGGCGCCAAGGTCTGGATCAGCCCCTGCTCCAAAGGCAACCCCACATCCATCTTCTGGGCCAGGTAGCCGGGCGGCGGTTCGAGGCGAAACAGCGACGGATCCAAGCGAACGTCGTAGTGGAAGTCGTTCAAGACGGCGTGGGCTTTCATTGCCGGCATAGTCAGTTCGATGCGGACCGGCTTGGCCGTGCGCGGATCGGCCCAGAGGGTCATGTCGCCCATCGAGCACTGCGCGAAAAAGCCGACGACCGTTTGTCCATCGATTTCCCTCTTGCCGACGATTGGCGTCACCTTGCCGGCGCCGCTGCGGCCTTCACGCACAAGGCAGCGCATCATCTCGAACATACACGCCATCGGATTATTGATTTGCTCTTTGATCTTCCCGCTGTCAATAACGATAGCAATTCTCTGCGTGGGCAGCAGCACGATGCCCTTGGCCGTTTCATAATCCGCGATGATGACCATGTCGCCATGACGGTCCGCTTTCCGCGCCCCTTCAATCCGCTGCCGCGAAGGAGCCAGAAAAGAGCCTTTTGCTCTGGTGGTGACTATTTGGTCTTGGCCGGTCATCTCGATCGTCACGTCGAACGTGGCGCTCTGAAGGTGCTCCAGCACGTAGGCTACCTTCGCGAATGCGATGTTCGACGAACCGACAACCGAGCAGACAAGAACGCCGGCGGCCACCAGCAGGGACGCGGCAACAGCGATCCTCGCGATTCGCCGAATTCTCGGGCCTATTCTGCCCGGGCTTTTCTGGACGGAGAGCGGAACGACATGCACTTCCAAGCCGGCATCCAACACGCGGCGAACCGCTTCTGCCGGCGGCCCCGGCGGAACCGGCACATGGCGAAGCGCCTCCGTGGCACGGTCGAGCAAATCGGTGGCTCCGTCTTGCCGGTCTTCCACGTCGCTGGTCCTTAGGAATCCTGTACTCTTCACGCTCGGCGTGAAGCGATTCTCGGTCTGCCCCCTCTCGCGGAGCGAGAGGAGCACATCTAATCTCCGTCGCTTGTCTCGGTATCGACCGAAAGCAAAAGATCTCTTAACCGATGCCGAGCGCGGTGCAGTATTACGCCGACGGCATTGGCGGTCATTCCCAGGCGTTCGCCAATTTCCTGGTAGCTTAGGTTCTCCAGACAACTGAGGCAAAACACCGCTGCCTGGTCCTGCGATAAGTGGGGCAACGCCGCCCGCAACCGTTCGGCCAATTCGCTGGCTTCGGCTTCTTCCGCGGGGTTTGCTTCACGGCTGACGGCGCCGTCGGAATTGGACCCCCCGTCCATCCGGCCTGCGCTGCCGACAGCGGACCCGCAGCAAGTCGATCGCCCGAACCGTCGCCAAATGCCGCAGTAACGCCGACCAATCGATCACCGGCTCCCTGCGCGAGATTCTGACGGCTTCCAGGAACGTCTCCTGAAAACAATCCGCCGCGTCCTCGCCATTGCCGACTAGTCGAAAGGCCGTCGCCCACACCAGGCCGCCATGTTGCTCGACAATCCTCTTCCAGTCCGTCACTGACAGTCGCCTGTGCGAAATCGCACGTCGCAGAGATAGTCGATACTGCTTACCGCTGTATTACAGGCGATTTTCACGCAGTCTGCAAGCCCCCCCGCCCCCCCTACGGCTGGGTCGTTGCCACGTGCGGAACTCCTTTGCAGGAAACACATTCTTACCCCTGGGGTTATGCAATGCCGGCGTTGCGGGGACCGAACGCTTGGGCAGATTTTTGTGATTATAGCGGTCTGACTCGGGCGAAGCGATCGTTGGCGGCCAAAATGGGTAAGCACTGCGTTTAGCCGGCCGGCACGACACCGGTTGTCGGATCAAGTTTCACGAGTCGCCGCGCCGATTTTTCCGATCTGGGCCTCGAAGACCTTTTGCCGCCGCACCTTGCGGACGACGACACGCACGCCGCGGCGATCGAAAATGTCGCCGCTATGGAAATGTCCTGGTGAATGGCCGATGATCCAGTCGCTGACGTTCGCAACGCCGCCCTTCGGCGATCATCTCGGGCGGGTCGGCGGCCAAGTCGATGCCCGTAAGCTCCTTCAGCCGCCCCAGGCCGAGCCCGCCGCCAACCACCCACGCCCAACCCGACGGCACCGCGTGGACGGGCAGCCGGTCGTATTCGTCCTGGATCTCGCCGACCAGTTCTTCAAGAACGTCTTCCAGCGTGATCAGGCCGACGACTTTGCCGGCGGCGTCGCGGACCAGGGCGATGTGCGTGTGCTCGTGAATCAGCCGTTCCAGGCAGGCCGTCAGCAACACGTCGGCGCGAAGACTGGGCAGCGGCCGGAGAATCGCCCGCAGCGACGCCTCGTGGGGCTGGCTCAACCGCATCAGCGCCACGAGGTCCTTGAAATTGACGTAGCCCAGGATCGATTCGGGGTCGCCGGGCTGCTCGACCACGGGAAACCGCGTGTGCATTTCCAGGTGTGCCGTCACCAGGCATTCGCTCAGGGATGCGTTTGACGTCCAACATGCTGATGTGCTCGGCCGGGCAGCATGATCTCGCGGCACCGTGCGGCTGGAGAACCGCGCGGCGCCGAGAATAATCCTCTCCTCGCGCTCGCCGATCAGCCGCGAGGCCCTGGCCGAAGCGGCCTGGGCACGGAGTTCCAGCAGTTCGATCGCCTCCGACTTGACTCCCGGGTCCATCCGCGGCCGCCAGCGACGCTCGCTCCAGGCCATCATCGCCATCACCGCACGTCTCGAACAGCCACACGGCCGGCCAGACGCTGAAGCAGAACCAGCGCATCACGCGGCGACAGCCGCAGGCAGACCCACTCCTTGTTGCGGAGCGAAAAGACCTTCGGCATCAATTCGCCCGAACAGGATGGTGAGGAACGTCAATGGAATCACCACCGGCAATGTCGCCAGGACCTCGCGCAACGGCCGGCGACAGTCCGAGCGTTCCTGGAGGAACGGCTGGATGCTCTCGGCGGCGCCCGCACCGCCGATCGCCGCGGCGCTGGCCCCCAACAGCGTGATCGCCACCTGCATGGCGGCCAGGCTGGCCTCCATGTTCTGCTTCATGTACAGGGCGGCCTTGGCCCCGCGCGGTTCTCGCGGGCCAGGACTCTGCAGCCGGGCGACGGTGACGGCCGCCAGGGCGATTTCGTAGCCGGCGAACACCCCGTTGAAGAGCACCATCGCCGCCATGATGACCAGTTCGATCAGTTCCACGCCCGAAACCTCCCTGCAACGGTTCTATCAGGGAAAGGCGGCGGTGTCGAGTATCCCGACGCCACCGCTGCTGTGTCGGCGGGGAACGTGGTACTGGATTGGAAGTCTCGGCCGTTTCGCGGCGGATGGATCCTCGCGCTGCGATCGCGGCCTACTGCGCCGTCTGATCCCACATCTCATTCGAGAAGTTGGCTCGCCCAGTAATCGTACTGCGGATCGCCCCTGCGAAAAGTGAAAACGGCATCGGGCAATGGGCGGCCTTGCCGGCTGCTGGAATGGACGCAAACCAGGACGGTCTCCTCGTCCCGGCGTTCCACGTCCCAGGAGCTAAGTTCTGTCGCGAGCATGACGCAAATCGGTGGGAGGCAATTTGGTGGGACTTCGTTCGCTGTTGCGGCGGCAGTCGAACGTTGTTTGGGTGGCGGTCGTCGAACGTTGTTGGGGTGGCAGTTGAACTGCCACCCCGTCGTTGGGATGGTAGTTGAACTGCCACCCTGGTCGCTACGGCCGAAAGTGACGGCATTTTGCCCGGAAACCTTACCCAACTCTAGGCCAATTTACCGCGATTCCATCGCCAGCAGCCGGCGTTTCATCGAGGTGCCGCCGGGGGCGGAGAAGGAGCCGAGACGTCCGCCGGAATGCACCACCCGATGGCATGGGACCAGGAGGGGGGTTTTGTTGGCCGCCATGCAATTTCCGACCGCTCGCGCCGCCCGCGGCGAACCGGCCTTCGCCGCCAGTTCGCCGTAGCTGATCGTGCGCCGTAGGGAATCCGCCGGCACTGCTGCAATACGTGGCGTTGAAAATCGCCGACCCGTCCAAAATCGACGGGAACGTCGCCGAGCGCATCGGGGATGCCCGCGGCATACGCCTGAAGACGCCGAATCAGCCGCGCGTGGCGTTTACTCGGCTTGGCCGAGGCCGGCGCGTCCCGCCCCAACGCCTTCTTCGCCGCGGCGGCCGAGGGATGGCCGAACGTAAGCTGTTTGACGACGTCCCCGGCGACGACCGCCGCCATCCATCCCAAATCGCTGGGAAAAACCAAAACGGCGTCGATAGACTCGGTCGAATGCTTCCCGTTTGTCATAATCGTGCCGTGGTTGCGGGTGGTTGGCGACGCCTTTGACAGGCCGTAGCGACGCACCCTATACTTTGAGGTGAAAGGTCATCCAATATGAACCATTACGCGTCCCTCTGCGACGACTTCTACGTCAACATGAATCTCGGCACGGAGATGGAACTGCCGGCCAATCGAGAGACGGTGCTGCATTTCTTCGAGCGGATCCAAAAGACCTATCCGACGATGCGGAACTTCTATTGCCGCGAACGCGGTGACTTTATCCTCGAAGAAGACAAAGATCAAGGGGCGTATCGCTGGTGTACGATCGAGCCGCGCCGCGTCTGCTCGGGTCAGGTTAACCCCGACAGCATCGACGCCGCGATGGAACAGCACAAGTTGCTGCTCGAATTGGCCCCCTACATGCTCTCGGTCAGCCCGTTGGACTGCGAGGCCCTCGACTTGTTGTTCGGCTTTGATTTTACTTACCGGGGCAACCATAATCAACTCATGGCCGAGGTGCTGGGCGTGGGGCCGTCGATGGAGCCGGCTTTGGAAGTGCCCGGGGCAACGGTGATCAACTACGAGCCGTCGGTCACCATCGCCGTCGATCCCGACTGCCGCCTGCAACTTCGCATCAGCGTGGAGACCCGCACCAACGCCTACCAGGTTCGCATGGGGGAGTATCCCGAGGAACAACTGAGCGTCTACGTCACCGCCCGGCAGTACGGCAGCCTCGACCCCGACAAGACCTTCGTTCGAGATGCTCGATCGGCTGCGGCAGTTGTGCCATGAAACGATCGACCACCACGTTGCCGAGCACATTTTGCAGCCTTTGGGCAGGGCGATTTCGATCCGGTAGTCGTTATGTCGTGAGTGCGCAAGAACGAGCCATTTATTGTCGGGTAGGAGCAACAGCGAATGAGACTACACGGGAGAAGCATCTTTCGCTGGGGGGGGATGCTGGCAATCTGCTTGGCCGCCATTGCTGTGGCTGTCGTGGTTTGGCCAGGGGTGAAGAGCCGGCTCTGGCCGCCATCGGTTGAACCATCGACGGCGGAGACCGCGGCCAATTCGCCCGAGTTGAGCCTCGGGCAACCTGGCAGTATTCGTTTGCCGCCCGGCGTGGCGGACAGGCTTGGCGTACACACGACAGATGCGGAGAAGGCCAATAAGCCAATCACCGTGGAGTTGCCTGGAACTCTGAGTTTCGACGCCGATCGCCTTTCACACGTTCATTCGCGTTTTGCGGGCGAGGTGGTGGAGATCGGCGCGGTCCAAGGCGGCTCGCGGCCTCTGGATTTCGGCGCCTCCGTCCACAAAGGCCAATTGTTGGCAGTCGTTTGGAGCCATGAACTGGGCGAGAAGAAAAGCGAACTGGTCGACGCCCTCTCTCAATTGGGCCTGGATCAAGAGAACCTAAATCGCTTGACCCGAGCATCCGTCGAAGGCGCAGTATCCGAGCGCACCATCAGGGAGTCGCAACGAAAGGTGGAATCGGATCAAATTGCCGTTGGGCGGGTAGTACGCACCCTTCAGTCGTGGCGGGTTCCGCCGGAGGAGATCGACGCTCTCCGCGCCGAAGCCAAATCGCTCCAGCACGACGCAAAGCCCATCGCCGAAGAGCACGTACACCGATGGGCGAGATCTGAGGTCCGGGCACCGTTGGATGGCGTAATCTTGGAGAAAAACATAGCTCTCGGCGACCTAGTAGACACGAACCTCGACCTGTTCAAGGTCGCTGACTTGTCGCGTTTGCGGGTGATGGCACACGTTTATGAAGAACAACTGCCGCTGCTGGATAACCTGGCCGACTCACAACACCAATGGACGATTTCCGTCCAAAGCGACGCAGGGCTGAAGCCGCTAGCCGGAAGATTCGAGCAGATCGGCAAATTGATCGACCCAAACGAACATGCCGCGTTGGTGACAGGTTGGGTGGACAACCGAGCGGGCCGTCTGCGCGGGACAGTTTGTTACTGCAAAGATCGAATTGCCCGCTCCCGAAGGTGAGGTGGCCATTCCTTCCAGTGCCTTGGTGGAAGAAGGCCAACGCCAGTTTGTCTTTGTTCAGCCCGATCCCGCAAGGAGCGAGTACGTGCGGCGACCAATCGCTGTCTCACGACGGGATGGCAAGACTATTTTCGCGTGGTCTGCGCCTACCGCTGCCCAACGACGGGCCGACGCACAACCTCTACGCGCTGGCGAGCACGTCGTCAGCGCGGGAGTCGTGCAACTGGCCGAAGCAATCAGGGGTCTTGAAGCTGCTGCGTCAAAGGCGGAGACACCATGATCAAGCGCCTGATCGACTGGGCAGTTCACAGCCGCTTGGTGGTCCTGCTGTTGGCGGCGGGCCTGCTGTCGTTCGGCATTTACTCGTTTCATCAGGTGAATGTCGAAGCCTACCCCGATCCCGCGCCGCCGATCATCGAGATCATCGCCCAGTACCCCGGCGCTTCGGCCGAGGAAGTGGAACGGCAGGTAACAATACCGTTGGAGATCACTCTGGCCGGCATGCCGGGGCTGCAATACACGCGCAGCGAGTCGCTGTTCCAGTTGTCGCACATCCGCAATCAGTTCAACTACGGCGTCGATCCGCTGGCGGCCCGGCAGGAGGTCATCAACCGGCTGCAATTCACGCAATTGCCCGCCGGGATAACTCCGCAAATCTCGCCCGAATCGCCCACTGGCGAGATTCTCCGCTACGTGTTGCGAAATCCCAAGGACGCCTCGGGCAAGCCGATCTACAGCCTCAACGACCTGAAATCGCTGGAAGATTATACGCTGGAGCGACTGTACCGCCGGCTGCCGCGAATCATCGACTTGGTGAGCTACGGCGGCACCATCAAGCGATACGAGATTCAGCCCGATCCGGCGCGGCTTCGGCGTTACGGGATTACGCTTCAGCAACTCAAGGACGCCGTGTCCAACGGCAACGCCAACATCGGAGGACAGTACATTGCGCCCGGCGAGGCGGTGCAAGTTGTGCGGGGGCTGGGGCTAATTGGCCAAGGGCAAGACCCGATGGACAAGGCGTTCGGCCTGCAAGACCCGGTGGAGGCGCGGGACGAGTTGCGGCCGAGGAGGAACAGCGGATTCGAGAAATTCGCCAAATCGTGCTGACATCGGTGGATAACGTGCCGGTGCGGGTCGACAACGTGGTGGAAGGCGGACCGCTTAAACCCGGCCAGCCGGTCGGCGACGAGGGCGTGGTGGTGGGAAATCAGACTCGGCTTGGCCGCGTGATGGTAAGCCAACCAAAGAAAGATGCGCATGGAAACGATGTTGGCGATGCGCCCGGCCGGCGGCAATGGGACGACGACGACGATGCCATCCAGGCGATTGTGCTGTTGCGCAAAGGCGACGAATCGCTGCCGGCCCTGCAAGACGTTGCCGCATTGACCAAGGAACTCAACGAGAGCGCAGGCCGCATGTTGCCCGGCGTGAAGATCGAGGTGCTCTACGACCGCCGATCGCTGATCCACGTCACAACGGACACCGTGCAAGAGAACCTGTTGGTCGGCATGATCTTGGTGACGGCCGTGCTGTTGATGTTCCTCAGCAACGTGCGGACTGCGCTGATCGTGGCCGTCAACGTGCCCTTGGCGTTGCTTTTTGCTTTCTCCATGTTGTTTTTACGGGGAAAATCGGCCAACCTGCTTTCGATCGGCGCGTGGACTTCGGCATCATCGTCGATTCGTCGGTGATCATGGTCGAGAACGTTTACCGACACCTGCAATCCGGCTTGCACGCCGACCAGCCGATTCAACAGCGTGTCATCCTCGCCTCGGGCGAAGTCCAGCGCAGCCTGCTCTATTCCACGGCCATCATGGTATGCCGCGTTTCTGCCGTTGTTCACGATGGCAGGGCCGGAAGGGCAAATCTTCGGCCCGATGGCCGATACCTACGCCTTTGCCCTGAAAGAGAGTAGGTAACGAAGCCCTACATAGAAAAAAAACAATAACAATGTTTTAGGTGTATCTTGGTCTGAAAGTCAGAAACCATGCGGGAACCGTGGTTTCTACGCTGAACATAAGAAACGTTTAAGAAATAAAGAGCACAGTCAAGAGCCAGATAGAAATGCTCGGAAACGACTTCAAGGCTAAAGGTATTTTCTGGATTTAGATGGAACAATAGTTGACTCTACCGAGGCATACTTAGAAGCAGCGAAAATATCTTTCAAACCATCGGTCAACCGTCGCCAACCAGCGAAACAGCCATGGAAATCCCTAGGAGACTCGAGCAGGGCTTTTCCATAGAAGACATCACGCATGGAGAAGCCAAACGCGCCCTCGGCCCTGGCATGCGGCAGGGTCTCGTACATGCGGTTTAGGGTTCGCAAGAACGTAGACTTGCCACAACCCGAAGGACCAATCAGCGCAGTAATGCGGTTCGTCAGGATCTGAAGACCGATGCCAAAAAGAGCTTGTTTGGAACCGTAGTAGAAGTCCAATCCGGAAACCCGCATCTTCACGTCGTCGGCGGCCACTTTCCCTCCTGGAGACTGAATGGGCTGGCTGGCTTGTTTGGCCGTGGTCATACTGCTGGGTGTAAAATTCGTCATATGAGTCACCGGGCTTAGACGACGCGCCATCGCCTGCCCCTGCTTGAATCTCTCCACCCCCGCTATTGGGCCGTCCGCCCGGAGACGGTCAACCTGGCGATCACGTTCGCGACCAGCACAAGAGTCAAAAGAACCAGCGCAGCCGCCCAGGCCTGCCGGTGCCAATCATCGTACGGCGAGATGGCATAAGTGTAGACCATAACCGGCAGCGAGCCCGTAGGCTGATTCCATCCCGGGCTCCAAAACCGATTGCTAAAGGCTGTGAACAATAGTGGCGCCGTTTCGCCGGCGACACGAGCAATGTCGAGAACGATTCCGGTGATGATCCCCTTGCGCGCCGCCGGAACGGCCACGGTGGCGATGGTCTTCCATTTGCTCGCCCCCAAGGCCAGTGCGCCCTCGCGCAGCATCAGCGGGACGGTCCGCAAGGCTTCTTCGGTACTGCGCACGGCGATGGGGATCATCATCACACCCAATGCCAAGCTTCCCGCCAGAGTTGAAAAGTGCTTCATCGGCAGCACCACAACGGTGAAGGCGAAAATCCCCATCACAATCGAGGGAACGCCGTTCAAGAGATCCGCCGTGTAGCGAACCACAAAGGAAAACGTCTGGCCGCCGAATTCAGCCAGGTAGACTCCGCCCAGGAAACCGATCGGGATGCCGAAAACGGAGGCCAGAAGCAGCAGCTTCGCGCTCCCCACTATAGCGTTGGCCATTCCCCCACCGGTTTCGCCCACTGGGGTCGGCAAGTGGGTCAGAAAAGTCCAACTGAGAGAGCTGCCACCATACCAGAGGAGGTAGCCCAGAATGAAAAACAAAACGCCCACCGTGACCAAAGCGCAAACTCCCGTCAGGCTGAACATGACGTAGTTGACGAGTTTCCGCCAGGCGTTGCGCAGGCCCATTAATGTGTCGATCCCTTCTTGGTAGTGGTAATTATGAAAATGCGCGCCAAGCCGTTAATCACGATAGTCAGCGCGAACAGCACCAAGCCAAGCTCAACCAACGACTGGAGGTAAAGATCGCCCGTGGCTTCTGTAAACTCGTTGGCAATGACGGCGGCGATGGAATAGGCGGGCGCAAACAAGGAAGCACTAATCTTGGGATCATTGCCGATGACCATGGTCACGGCCATGGTCTCGCCCAGAGCTCTCGCCAGGGAGAGAAAGATGGAGGCCATGATTCCGGTGCGGGCATAGGGAACCACGACCTGCCAGGTAGACTCCCACTTGGTAGCGCCGAGCGCCAAGGCCGCCTCACGTTGCTCCACCGGAACCGCCAAAAGGACTTCGCGTGAAATCGAAATGATGAAGGGTACGACCATGATGGCGAGCACCAGACCGCCTGCCAACATTCCCACTCCGTACATCGGCCCCTGAAAAAGCGGCAGGAATCCCAAGGTGCGCTTTAGGAACGGCTCGCCATATTGGCGGAGCACAGGCACCATGACGAAGATCCCCAACACGCCGTAAATTACGCTGGGCACGGCGGCGAGGAGCTCGATGACAAAAGTCATGGCGTTCGAGATGCGCGGCGGGGCCAACTCGGAAAGGAAGATGGCCGCCCCCACTCCCATCGGGACTGCCACAAGCAATGCCAACGCAGAGGTGACCAGCGTTCCATAGATAAAAGGCAGAGCGCCGAAGTCTCCGCTCACCGGATCCCAAGTGCGGCCGGTTAGGAATCGAAACCCGAACTTGTGCAGTGGGAGTGTAGAATTTACATAAAGTTGATGAACGAGGGCCACCGTCACCAGCAGGATGCTCGCCGCGCAAAAAAGCGTGAAGAGATGGGCGAAGGTATCTCCGCTTCGGAGGCCTTGAACAAGCCCGGAGGCGCGACGCTTTGCCGCGGCGTGCCCGGTCGGAATTGGAATGCCTGCCATAATGATCGATCAGATTCCCCTCCACTCTGAGGAGGGGATCAAGGGCGGCGCGCCGACCACCCCCGGCCCCTCCTGAACCAGGAGGGGAACACCTGACTAGCGTCTTATTGGATCAGCGAAATCTGCTTCAACTCTCTCGCCACCACTTCCTTGGGAAGCCGCGCGTAGGACAGAGGCTCGGCAGCCTTCTGGCCATCGTTGAGCATCCAAGTGAGAAAATTCTTGATCACCTGTTTCTTGTTGGCATCCTCAATCCTTGAGGGAATGAGCAGGTAAGTGAAGCTACTAATCGGATAAACCGCTTTGCCGGGAGCGTTGGTTATTGAAATGCGGAAATCCTCGGGCATGCTCTTCGCGTAAGCAGCTGCAGCAGCGGTCACGCTCGCCAAGTCCGCTTTGACGAATACCCCGGCAGAATTTCGAACCCGGCCATAGGGAATGTGATTCTGGACGGAGTAAAGGAGTTCGACATAACCAATCGACGATGGCGTTTGTTTAACCAAGCCGGTGACCTCCTCGTTTCCCTTTCCGCCCAACCCAACAGGCCAATTCACGGAGGTGTTCCGCCCGACCTTGCTTTGCCACTCGGCGGAGACTTTCGACAGGTAATCGGTCCAGACATAGGTAGTTCCGCTGCCTTCCGACCGGTGCACCACAACGATATCTGTACCAGGGAGATTCACTCCCTTGTTCTCTTTAGCAATCGCAGGGTCATTCCACTTCGTGATTTTGCCGAGATAGATGCCCACTAGAGCATCGGGCGTAAAATTAAGTTCCTGCGATACGCCGGGAATATTGTAGGTGGGCACAACCGCGCCCAAGACCGTGGGAAAATGAAGAATCTTAGTTTTGGCCTGACCAAGCTGTTGGTCAGTCATGGGAGCATCGGAAGCGCCGAAATCCACCGTCCCCGACAGGAGCTGCCGGATTCCTGCTCCAGAACCAAGAGACTGGTAATTGATCTCAATGTCGGGATGCAGCTTGTTGTAATCTGAAAACCACTTCGAGTAAATCGGGTACGGGAAAGTGGCGCCGGTAGCGCTGAGCATGATCGAGTCCGGGGCCGGTGCCGGCGCGGCAGTCGTAGGTAAAGACTGGAATATTACAAGACACATCAAAGCAACGGCAGTACCGAGAAGAACCATCGAGAGATACGGCAGTTTTTTCATGGGTATTATCCTCCACCCGCACTTTGCCCCCGCCCTTTTACAAGAGAATTAAGCGAAGGTTAACATTAGGGTTAGCGTCACCTGTGAGAGCCATCCTCTGAAGGTGCAGGTTACTCAGAATAGTGTGTGGTAGGCAGGTTACTCTGGCGTGAAGAGAATGTTACAGAAATGTTGCGGTCTCTTGGAGCACACTGTCGTTCTGAGCGCAGCGAAGAACCTCCGCAGTTCGTAAGTCCCGAAACAAACCGCCGGGATTCTTCGCTGCTATGAAAATGGCGGAAGCTTTTGTTGAAAATACAGGAGTTACCTCCAAAGAGCCATTTTCATGCACAGTGGTGAGCCGAAGGATCATGAAGTCTGCGCTCAGAATGACACGGCGTTTACCTGCTTGTAGGGGGACGGCTTGCCGTCCCCGCATTTCTGCTGGCCCCGACGAGGGTAGGGCAAGCCCTACCCCTACACGTTTTCAAACAGCGAAGGCTGACAAACTCCACTTATCGTCCGGTTTAGGCAAGCGCGATCACCTTCCATACTCGTCCTTCACCACCTCGCCACCTTTCATCACGAACTTCACATGCTGGAGCACGGTGATGTCCTGAAGCGGATCTCCGTCTACGGCAATGATGTCGGCCCACTTGCCGGGCTCGAGGGTTCCGATCTTATCAGACCAGCCCAGGAGATCGGCGTCGTTGACCGTTGCCGTTTGAATCGCCTGGAGCGGACTCATTCCAATGCTGACATAGACCGCCAGTTCATGTGCGTTCAGCCCGTGGGGATAAACGGCGGCGTCGGTGCCGAGCCCGATCTTTACGCCCGCCTCGAATGCCTTCCTGGCGTTAGTCTTTCCAAGCTCCGAAACCATGTCCATCTTGCGCCTGGCGAAGTCCGGCAAATTCGCGGTACGAGCATTTTCCCGCTGCCAATCCATCAGGTAGAGCGTGGGCACGAGATAAGTACCGTTCTTCTTGAGGGTGGCGATGGCGGCGTCGTTCATCAAGTGCCCGTGCTCGACGGAGTCCACGCCTGCTTCCGACGCCCAAATCACGCCCTGCGCGCCATGCGCGTGGGCAGCAACCTTTCGGCCCAGGCGGTGCGCATCGTTCACGATAGCCTTCATCTCCTCGAGAGTGTATTGCGCGGCGTTCGGGTCATCTCCTTTCGACAGCACTCCGCCGGTGGCGCAAATCTTGATTAGATCGGCGCCGTACTTGATGACCTCGCGAGTCTTGTGCTGCACGCCCTCCACGCCGTCGGCAACGCCCTCGGTTGTGAAGTGAAACTCGAACGGGAGCAGATTCTCGTCGCAATGGCCTCCCGTAATCCCAAGCGCCGGACCGCTTACCAGCATGCGCGGCCCCGGCACATCGCCGGCATTGATCGCGTCGCGCAAAGCCACGTCGGCGTAACCGCTGGCGCCCACGTTTCGCACGGTCGTGAATCCGGCCACCAAAGTGACGCGGGCATTGCGCGCGCCGATCAGCGCCTCGCGCGGCACAGAGATTCCCAGCGTTTCGTAGCCGAAATTCGTGCCAAAAGTCAGATGGGTATGAGCATCGATCAGGCCCGGGAGTACAGTGGCCCCGGGCAAGTTGATCACGCTTGCATCGGCACTGGTTGACGCGCCGGAGGCCGGACCCACGCTCACGATTTTATCGCCCGCAATGACGATTGTCCCGTCGCGAATCACCTGTCCCGTCTTCACATCCAGGATTCTCGCCGCACGAATCACCGTCTGTTTTGCCGGGACGGGTGATGGGCCTTGTGCCGATGCAGAAGGGGTCACCAAAGTCATCAGGAGCAAAGCGAGAACAGCCAATCTAATTGCCCGCATCAAGATTTTCCTCCCTCCTACTGCTTCATCAAATTCAATACTGCGCTGGTCATGGCTTTCACGCCCGTGCGCAGCGTGGGCTCGGGAACGGGCGCCCACAAACTCGAATGTAGTCCGGGCACGGGCACGCCCGTGCGCCGGCTTTCAGCAAGCTTTGCCGGGTCCACCGCGCCCAAGGAAAATTGGCAGATGGGAATCTGGCGATCCTCCAGCGCAAAGCGGCAGAAGTCCTCACTGGCCATGACGGGAGGTAGTTCCGCAACGTTTTCCGCGCCCAGTACTGTCTTAAAGACCTGCGCCAGCCGCGCCGTAAGTTGGGGGTCGTTATACAGCGCGGGGCTGTGGTCACTCTCATCTGCGGTCACAATAGGGGAAAGAGACGGCGGAATTCCATGAGCCGCGGCAATACCCTGTGCAATTCTCGCGAGCGCCGCCAGAACGTGCTGCCGCACCTCCTCCTTGTAGGTCCGTATGGTGAGCTGCAAATGCACCTCGTCGGGGATGATGTTGGGGCGTGTGCCGCCGTGAATCGAGCCGACCGTGACTACGGCTGGATCAAAGGGCGAATCTTCGCGGCTCACGATGGTCTGAATGGCCAGTATGAATTCGGCGGCTTCGACAATGGGATCTTTGGCCACTTGCGGCGCTGAGCCATGCCCGCCGACGCCGCGCAGCGTAACCTCGACGGAGGTGGAACTGGCCATCGCATAACCCGGCGTGAACCCGACTTTGCCCGCCTCGAGCGCGGGCGTGTCGTGCAGTGCGATCACGTAATCCGGCTTCGGAAAGCGCGTGTAGAGACCGTCGTCAAGCATAGCCTTGGCGCCGCTAATAGCTTCCTCCGCGGGCTGACCGAGCATGACCAGCGTGCCGTGCCATTGGTCCTTCATTTCAACCAGCATTTTCGCCGTGCCCAGTAAAGAGGTCATGTGAATATCGTGGCCGCAGGCATGCATCACTCCCACTTCGCGCCCGGCGTCGTCCTTGGTCCGGACTTTGCTCGAATAAGACAGGCCCGTCATCTCTTCCACGGGGAGAGCGTCAAGCTCGGTACCCACGTACACCGTCGGCCCCGGGCCGTTCTTCAGGATGCCCACCACGCCGTAGCCGGCCCACTCGCGATGGCCGGCGTATTTGCCCACATGCTCTGTGACGGTGTATCCCAGGGCGCGCAGTTCGCCGGCAACAAAAGCCGAGGTCTTTTGCTCGTGATGAGAAAGTTCGGGGGCGGCGTGGAGCGACTTGTAGGTGGATAAGAGCGAAGGCATTTCGCGGTCGACCAGCCCATCCAAATTGGTTTGCTGAGCGCGCGCCGGTGAAACCCGCAGGAGAGAACAGAAGACGAGGCAAGCCAATGCAGAATAACCGCCCGCCGCACGTTGGCGCAGCAATCCAAGATTCGAGATTCCAGATTCCACTCGACGCACAATCGCCTCCTGATCCGATGAAGAGTCGCCCGCGGATGAAAGCCGCACCGGGCTCCAATGAGTATCGGGCAAGCACGCGACGCGAGGCAAGGGCAAGTCTCCGTGGGATTTCGTCGTAGCGCTGGCCTTTAGGACAGCATTTGCCGACCCTTCACTCCGCTCAGGGCAGGCTCTAAAGGTCGGCGCTACGATCAAATCAGGACAGCTCCATCAGATCCGGAACATTGTAGACACCTGAAAGCGAGATTGCTACGCTATGAATTTCAAGGGGCCCGGATGGCGGCGAGGTGGTGAACCATGAAGGTCAGGCTCTGGGGTGTGCGCGGCTCGACGCCAACCCCTGGAAAAGAGACGGGGCGGTACGGCGGCAACACCTCGTGCATCGACGTCAGGCTCGACAACAACACCCTTATCATTCTCGACTGCGGCAGCGGAATAAGAGTACTGGGAAAGAGCCTTGTAAAAGAATTCGCCGGCCGGCCCATCCTCGCTCATATTTTCCTGACGCACTTCCACTGGGATCATATTCAGGGTATTCCATATTTCGTTCCCTTTTACGAGAAACTTAACACCTTTTTTTTCTATTCTCCGTTGGTGCCGGCCGCCCGCTTGCGGCGAACCATTGAAGGCATGATGGGAAGCCCATACTATCCGATCGGCATGGCGGCGAAGCGCCGCTTTATCCACTTGGGAAAGACCGGCATCAATATTAACGGAGCAGTGATCAAGACGGCACGCCTCAATCATCCGCAGGGATGCGCCGCCTACCGGATCGAAGCAGACGGCGGCGTGTTCGTCCTGGCAACCGACACCGAGCCCGGCTCTCCGGCTCACGACCGCGCGCTGCGCTCTCTGGCTCGGGATGCCGACCTGCTGTTGTATGACTCCCAGTACACGCCCCGGCAGTCGCAAGGCGAAAAGAAAGGCTGGGGGCACGGCTCATGGCAGGAGGGAGTGCGCGTTGCCCGGGAATGTGGAGTGAAGCAACTGGTGTTGTTCCACCACGACCCTGACAGCGACGACGCGCTCGTAGAACGCCTCGTGGCACGCGCTCGGAAGAAGTTTCCAAATACCGTGGGAGGAGCCGAAGGGCTTGAATTCTGCCTAGGCTCTCGTGGGTCGCCCCTTCGGGGCTGAAGATGTTCGCGGTGTGGAGCCCGGGTACCCTTGCCGAACCCTGGAGGATCGACTATCTTAATTGTAAATGGGCATTGAAATCGGGCAAACGGTGGGAGGCTACCAGGTCATCGCGCTCGTGGGGCGCGGCGGCATGGGCAAAGTCTACAAGGTTCGAAACGTGATTTCGGACCGCGTGGAAGCCATGAAAGTGCTGCTGGACGATGCGACGGCAACGCCCGACCTATCTGAACGTTTCCTCCGCGAGATCAAAGTGGTGGCCGCCCTCGAGCATCCCAACATCGCGTCGCTGCGGACGGCTTTTAAGGTCGATGATCAGCTTATTATGATCATGGAACTGGTCGAAGGCTCCTCGCTCGATGAGAAGCTGCGCGGCGGCAGGCTCAACCCCCTTTACGCTTTGGACTGCACTTGTCAGGTGCTCGCGGCGCTCTCCTACGCGCACCGGTTGGGCGTGATTCACCGGGACATCAAACCGGCAAACATCCTCATTACCAGCAGTGGCGTGGTGAAGCTGACAGATTTCGGCATCGCAAGCAAGGCGGGGGATCCCAAGCTCACGGCCCCCGGAACGGCGCTGGGATCTCTTTATTACATGTCGCCCGAACAGCTCAAAGCCGAGCCGCTCGACGTACGATCGGACCTCTACTCGCTGGGCGCGACGCTTTATGAGTGCGTGACCGGCCGCCATCCTTTTCAGGGGGATAGCTTCTATGCCATTATGCGAGGGCACCTCGAACAGAGGCCGCTGCCCCCGATGCGATTGAGTGCGGACATCCCCGAAGGGCTCTCGCGGATCATCGAGAAGGCGCTCGAGAAAGCGCCCGAACACCGCTTCCAAAGCGCCGAGGATTTCCGCAATGCACTTGTTGAGCTTCAATCGCAGCTCGCCCCGGCGCCGTCCGGACTTCGATTGGTGACTCCACCGCCGGTCCCGGTCTACGCCGTGCCGAGGCCCGCGGCGATTCCTGCGGCCGATTTTGTTGAAACGGCCCCCGCCCCTGCCGTGCCCGCGACGGCCGGGGCCCTCCGAGCGAGTCAACCGGTGAAATCTCTGGGTGAGCCTGACCTGGAAAAGCTCAAGAAGGATCTGGCGGTGTACATCGGTCCTATGGCCAGAATCATCGTAGCTCGCGCAGCAAAGAGGTCTGGCTCATTGCGCCAACTCTACGAATCCGTGGCCGCGGAAATACCTTCTCCGGCCGATCGCGAGAAATTTCTGGCCTCGCGCGTGTTTTGACCTAGCTCGCGATCCAACCCATTTCTTAGGAGTCGCGCCAATGACGTGTCATTCTGAGCGAAGCGAAGAATCTCGGCAGTTCTAATTTCAGCGAACTACAGAGATCCTTCGTCGCCAGGGGCTCCTCAGGATGACACCCCGAGAGTCTTAGCAGCCGCCTGCTACGCCTCCTCAAGCATCTTAATAGCCTTCGCGAGACTCACATACATGCGGTTAAAGGACCGGGCAAGCTGTGAGATTTCGTCAGAACCTGAGGCCGCAAGCTCGGGCACATTCAGGTTGCCCTTGCTGATCTCGTCGGCCGCGGCCGAGAGTTTTGATACAGGCCGGATGACGACGACGATGAGCGCAAGATCAAGCAGCACCAGGGTGGCGAGAAACACCGATCCCAGAGAAATCATCAAAGCCTTGAACTCGCGGGCGGCAACCGAGAGGGGTAGAGCCATGGGCACACTCACGATTTGCGCTCCCACTACGTCGCCGACTTTCCAACCGACACCGTTGTCCCTGCCGTACACCGCCAGCAGGGCCTTGGGCGCCTGGCCGGGCTCGCCGTGACAGTTCAGGCAGCTGGCGTCGACCTTGATCGGGTGGGCCAGATACAGAGATTCGCCTTCGGGCGTGGGGCGCGTGCCGATCACCTGGGTTTTGCTGGGATGATTGCTGAAGCTCTGAATAATATCCGCCTCCCAATCCACCGCGCGGTCGCGAAGGTTGGTCGGATTCAAAGCGGCTTCTTTGTACGTGTAGGCAGGGTAGGTTTTTCGAAGGTAATTGAACACCTCCGTGGCGCTGTAAAACGGAATCGTTTGGGGGATGAATCGGCGGGAATGCTGCTCGCTGGCTTCGAGCAGCGGGTCGAGCTGCTCAGCGGTGTAGGACCGCATGCCGCCCGCCGCCCCGACCATCAGTTCGGCCTGTTGGATCACTTGCTGGCGAGCGTCCCGATCCAGAAAACCGTGAGCAATGTAGCCGGTGATGGCCACAGCGGCCGCGAAGATGACGATGAGAACAAGATTAAACTTCGCCAGAATACGCATCTGCGCCTCCCGTTGATTTTCTTGTCTGTCCCTGTGGAATTAATACCAGCATAACCTAACTGTCTTCGCGGCGATAATAAAAAGTCGGAAGGTGTCATCCTGAGCGTAGCGAAGGATCCCTGCAGTCGTTCGTAAGTCGCTGAAGCATAGGAAACTGCGGGGATCCTTCGCTTCGCTCAGGATGACAGTCGTCGGGTCTTTTACACCTTCGAAGCCTTCCCGCAAAGCCGGGCGGCGAAGCCCCTGGCCACCGGCAGACGCGCCTGACGCTGGAGGAAATTGAGATTATTTGCGTACAGCCCAAGCGAGCCCGTCGGGCTGTCTCCCGGCGGAAATGCGGCCGGTGACTTCCAGGCTCTTCAGGTCCACGACCCCGACGTAGTCCTTGCCACTCACGGCGACGAACGCGCGTGAACCGCGGGGGTCCATCAGTATTTCCAGCGGCGCCCCCACCCAAGTCGAAGCGCTTGATCTCCTTGCGACTTGAAGCGTCGATCACCACGAGATCGCTGCCCGACCTGCCTCCGAAGCCGAGGCCGGAGACAAAGACCCGCGTGCCATCCGGCGTAAACTTCAGGCGATTCGCGCCGTTTACCGAAATGTGTATAGTCTGGGTGGCGCGTTTCGCGGCGAAGTCGATAATAGTCACCGTGGCATCGCGAGCGTTGGCCGCCCAAATCTCTTTTCCATCGGGTGACACATCAAATCCTTCTGATCCATTGCCCGACCGCACATTGGTTACTTCCCAGGTCTTTCGCGGCCCACCCGGCGGTGGACGAACTCCGGGCGGAGGGCTGCCCCCGGGTGGCCCGCCCGGAGGAGGCCCGAACCCGCCACCAGGCAGTGAAACTCGCTCAATGATGCTGAGGGTGCCGGAGGTGACGTTGGAGGTGACGAGCTTGTCCAAGCTCTCGGAGACCCAAACCATGTGCGTGCGGTCCTGCCCGGTCCCCAATATCCAGTCCACTTTTCCCGCAACCGGATCGAAGCGCTCGATGGCCTTGTTCGTCTCCACGGTGAAATAGAGCTTGCCGCCGGCGAATGCCAAGCCGTGCGCCGAATGCAAGGCGCCAAGGTCAAGCGCCGGAAGGGCTTTCTGCGCAACTAGGTCAACCACAGAGATGGTATGGAGATCACTGTCCGAGCCTCCGTAATTCGAAATGTAAGCGAGCTTGCCGTCAGCCGATGCGATAACTTCATGCGGGTCCGGACCGGACGGCGCACGCCCAACCACGCGCAAGCTCACAGGATCGACAATGGCGAGCGATTCGTCGCTCTTGGCGAGCACCAGCAGCGCTTCCGAAGGTGTTTGCGCTGAAGCATGCAACGCTGCGAAGAGCGCTACGCCCAGGGAGATTACAAGCCACAGCGGAGTTCCTGGCCTTCTCATATGGTCACCTCAATCTGTCTTCACGGGTAGCGCCGACCTTTAGGCCGGCATCGTCAACTTCTTCATGCTAGCCTGCCTGCTGACCTGAAGGTCAGCGCTACCCTGCGTCGAGGAGGGGATTCTTCAAACGAATGCCAGACCATGGGCTCGGGCGTGGGCATGGCGTGCGAACTGCCGATGGTCAGTCAAGGCCGCAAGTTTTTTGCCGGTCAGCTCCTCGTAGACTTTTCCAACTTGCGCTGGCAAGGAATCGTCCGCACCGTGATCGCTGACGTAGCGCGCGATCTGTGCGTTGCCCCTCAGCGTGGCGCGGATGGCCTCAATCTGACCCTTGGCCTCCTCAGGAGCCTTGTTGGCCATGAGGGCGCCGACCTGGTCCCGGAGCGTTTTGAAGAACGCCTGCTGATCGTCCAAAACGGTCGCCACCGAGCGCGGCCCATGGCCCGTACAGACAGTCGCCGGACGAAGTTTCTTCACTGCATCCAGCGTCACCACCCACTTGCCTACATCGCCGTCGCCTACGAAGTTATAAGGTCCGTTCACGCACACATCGCCCGTGAAGAGAATGCGCTCTTTCGGCAGCCAGGCAACGGCGTCGCCATGCGTATGCGCGACTCCCAGGTGCATGAGCTCTACCCGATGCTTGCCGTCGTCAAAAAACAAGTCTTTCGAGAAAAGCACGGAGGGCGGCTTGAGCCTGGTGCCTTTCAGATCGGCGCGCCCTTTCGCGGCGTCTTCCCAGGCGCCAGGTTTGTTGTCGTAGTAGCCCGTCTCGTGCCGCTTCATCTCTTCAATGACACCCGTGTGCGCCACCGGGACCGCCCCATTTTCGACGTAGACCTGATTGCCGTAAGCATGGTCGCCGTGGTGATGCGTGTCGAAGGCAAATCTGATCGGTTTATCGGTCATGGATCGTATCTTGCTGATGATCAGTCGTGCCCCGGCGGGGAAATTTGCGTCGACGACTAACACATAATCTTCGAATATAATCCAGCCGTTGTTGCAGACGGCATCGGCGTTGTCTGCCACGCGTCCTTCGTGAAAATAGATGTCGGGAGCTATCTGATCGGCCTTGCCGGCCTCGGCAGTCCCTTCTGGAACCGGCCCGGCCAGTAGTTCCGCCTCCGCCGCAAGACTCAAGAATACGCTTCCCGCCGCCAAAAAATCACGCCTGTTGACTCCGCTCATGTTGCCCCCCTGTTCGATTGTTGGCTTCGATCCTTGCACAGGATTCTACACGAAATCAGGCCGAATTAACCCGAATTCCGAAGTTGCGAGGCTCGACGGAAAGAAACCCCTCACCCGGCTCGCTACTCTCGCCACCCTCTCCCCAAGGGAGAGGGCCGTCGACGACGGGTGTTTTGAGCCCTCTCCGTTGGGAAGAGGCTATTTTCGTGGAAAACGGCGCATCAACTGCCCTGGGGAAAATAAGGAGCCAGCTTGTCATAGGTCGTGAGGAGGTCTTCCGGCAGGACGCGAGTTTCACTGATCGTGGTGACGAAACTGGAGTCTCCTGTCCAGCGTGGAAGCACGTGCAAGTGCAGGTGGTCCGCCACGCCGGCCCCGGCGCACTTCCCAAGATTCATACCGAGATTATACCCTTCGGGATGATAGCAATCTCGCAATGCCGCTTGCAGGCGGCGCGCCAACTCCGCCATTTCGGAGAGCGCGGCGGGTTCGACCTCCTCGAGGCCGGCAATGTGGGCGTAAGGGATCACCATCGAGTGGCCGGTGGTGTACGGAAAGAGATTGAGAAGGACAAAATTCGAGCGGCCGCGATACAGAAGCAGGTTCTCCCTGTCGTGAGAGGGATCGGCCGCGCTCTTTTCGCAGAAAACGCAACCCCCCGTCGCGACAGGCTGGCTGACATAGCGAAACCGCCAAGGACTCCAGAGGTAGTCCATAATCGGGATGCCTGTGATGTTGCAGGATTCGACCCGCCTGCGGGCGGGCCATAACCAAATCGGTCTAGGTGCCGCCGCGGCGGAGCGCCGGCTCACTTCGCCGGTCCACACGTAAGATCGCCGCTTGACTAAGGAGTGGCTGTGCCCGAAGGCTCAGGTGCGGGAGCAGCCGGGGGTGGGGGAGGCGTTGCGGCCGCAGCCCCACTATTGACAAGATCCTTCAGTTCCTTGCTGGGGTTAAAGTAGGGAATTTTCTTGGCGGGCACATCCACGCGCACGCCTGTCTTCGGATTGCGCCCGATGCGAGGCTTGCGCTGTCGAGTACGAAAGCTCCCAAAGCCCCGGATTTCGACCTTATCGCCCACGCGCAGCGACTTTACGATGCTCTCGAAGATCGTTTCCACGATGATCTCGGAGTCCTTGCGGCTCATCTCCACGGCCCGCGCAACATCCTCAATCAGTTCTGCCTTGGTCATGTTTAGCTCCTGGTGCGAAGTGTCGGGCATAACCGGTACGACAGGTCACGACTCAACCGCCGAGGGTGAAGACGAGTACTCCAGGGCGTTGATTCCTGCCGAAGAAAGCGCCTCTGCCATAGTGGATTGCCTCACCGGCTCTTTGGGCTTCTCGATTTCTGCCGGAGCGGGCTGAACTGCCGCTTCCCTCTGGCTCAAGGCGATCTTCCGCTCTCGGGCGCTGAGGCGAATTACGCGAAACTCCAAATCGCTCCCCACCTCGGGCTTCGCGCCCTCATTCCGAGCATGGCCATTCTCAAACTCCGAAACATGGCAGAGACCTTCAATTCCCTCCGCCAACTCGACAAAGGCGCCGAAAGGCGCTACGCGTGTCACCTTCCCACGCAGCATGTCCCCCACGTGGACCCGGGAAAAGAATGCCTCTCGGGGATCTTCCTCGAGTTGTTTCAAACCCAGCGCCAGCCTGCGATTATCCGGGTCCACGGCCAGCACCACAGCATCCACTGTCTGGCCTTTCTTAAGGACCTCGGACGGGTGCTTCAGATTCTTATTCCAGGACATATTCGAGATGTGAATCAAGCCGTCGACACCGTCTTCGATTTCGACGAAGGCGCCAAATTCAGTCAGGTTGCGAACCCGGCCATGCACCATCGACCCCACCGCAAACCGCTCGCCTACGAATGTCCACGGATCCGGAAGAGTGCTCTTCAGACTGAGTGAGATGCGTCGCTTTACAGGATCGACGTCCAGCACACCCACTTCGACTCGCTCATCCAGCTTGAGAATCTTGGATGGATGGCGAAGCCGCTTGCTCCAGCTCATTTCCGAGATATGGATGAGCCCTTCCACCCCGGCCTCCAACTCAATAAAGGCGCCGTAATCGGCAAGGCTCACCACGCGTCCAGTGATTCGGTCTCCCGGATGATAGGTCGCCGCCACCTGCTCCCAGGGGTCAGGCGTGAGTTGCTTCAAGCCGAGAGAAATTCGCCCCCTTTCGGGATCGTGTTTGAGCACTTTCACGCTGAGTTCCTGACCCACCTGGACAACTTCCGAGGGGTGCCCAATTCTTCCCCAGGAAAGATCGGTGATGTGAAGAAGACCGTCAATTCCGCCCAGGTCAACAAAGACGCCGTAATCCGTAAGGTTCTTGACCTTGCCCACAACTTCCGCGCCTTCCAGCAGGCGTTCCGCCAACTCCTGCTTGCGGCGGTTCATTTCTTCTTCAATCGCCGCTTTGCGGCTGACCACAACGTTGTTCTTCTTGCGGTTGACCTTGATGACCTTACAGGGGAATTCCTGACCCTTGAGTTCATCTAGGTTGGCGTGCACTCGCACATCAGCATGAGAAGCTGGTAGGAAAGCCGGAACCCCAATATCCACCATCAGGCCGCCCTTAATTCGATCGACCACGCGGCAGGTGATGTTCGTCTGATCCTGAAAAGCGCGTTCAACTCCATCCCAGGTCTTGCGCCGTAAAGCCCTTTGATAGGAGACGCTGACGGTGCCGGAGGGCTCGTCATAATTGTCGACCCAAAGGTCGACCGTATCACCCGGGCTGATTCTCAGATGCCCATCCAGAGCGAGGAACTCGTTCCTCGGAACCTGAGCCTCGCACTTCAACCCCACGTCGACCACCACTTCGGTGTCCGTGATCTTAAGCACGTGCCCCTGAACGATTTCGCCCGCTGCAATCGTAGGAGTGGACAGCGCCTCCATCCCCTCCATCAGATTTGCCACCTCGTTGATCTCGGGATTCCTCGCTTGGGAATCCGTCAAATCATTTTGGGCTCCTAGGTCCGTTCCTGCTTCTTGCAAACTATCAATCCCAGTCACTTGCAAACTACTGCCCTTTTCGTCAGCGGACATCCGCCGGCCTCCTCTCCAGGTACCCGACGCAGGCCTACAAAGGAAACCCTATTCTACCGTCGCGCCGAAAGCGAAGTCAATGCGAAGCAGCAACCTTTGGGGCATGGACATCCAGTCCGAATGTGGACCGGGACCGGAGGGCGGTTTTGGAGTGCGGTTCCCCCGAAAATCACGTCATCCCCGCGAAGGCGGGAATCGATTGTGTTCCGGAGCGAAAATGGACCCCCGCTTTCGCGGGGATGACGACGAGGGTGTTTTTCATTCGCTTGGGTGGGCCGTCAGCCCATGAAAACTCCTCGGAATGACATGCAGAATTCCCACCAGATAGGCCAGGCCGGGCAACGTTTACGCGGTTGGGAACTTGTAGGCCGCCTGTTTGATGGCTTTGCGATAGTCGTCGGAGCTCATCTCGACCAGCTTGCACATTTCATAGAGCCGCGAGCGGAGGGTGACTCCGAGTTGGTTCAGAGTAAGCTCCACGTTGGGCACGACGTCTCCCGAGGGTGTGCGGACTTCACGACGGCCTGCGGATTCGCCTAAAGGAAGCGTTGTAGTTATGAGGGTAACCTTTTTGTGGTTATAACGTGAATTGATAATATGCTGTAAGGTCTCTTTTACCCAGTCACTGGGGTTCCACGAGGCAAGTTCATCCAGCAACAAGACTTCAACGTCCAGCACCGGCTGGAGAACGGAAAGCTCGGAGTTTTGAGAAATGGGATTGTAACTATCCCGAATGGCCTTCAGCAAATCGTGGAAATCATAGAAAAGACACTCGACCCCTTTGCGTAAGATCAACTCCCGCAGCACCGCGACAGCCAAGTGGGTCTTCCCTACGCCCGTCGTGCCGACAAAAAGCAAGCCGAAATCCGCGGGGTATTCCTTAACAAAATTCTCAGCGTTCAATTTCGCCCATTGCAGGCTCTGGTTGCCCCGGCGGATATCAAAATTCTCAAAGGCGCAGTGCTCGTACCTTTCAGGTATGTGCGCCTGGCGAAGTAGCAACTCCGCCCGCTCCAAGCCGTAACAATCACAGCGGGTCATTCGGCGGACGCCTTCGACCTCGACTGGCTTCCAACCTGTTCCATCGCATTGTGGGCAGTCTTTTCGCGGCATCTGAGATTCCTGTCGAACTGGGCGCTTATTTCCCTGCGTGGCGTTGGGTTCGGATCAAATACGGCGGGGCAACGCGCACCAGGGCATTTTGGATCCGCTCCGGGTCGATCGGCGGGTGCGTCAAGACTTCCTCCTGCACGTAGCAGACGAATGCCTGCATTTCCTGCTGCATTTTCTGCATGCGCTCGCGCATGTTCAGGATGATCTCGATTCCCGCCAGGTTGACGCCCAAGTCGCGCGTGAGGTTCAGAATGGTCTCGAGGCGCTCCAGGTCTTCATCGCCATAGAGGCGGGTATTGCCGTTGGTGCGTGAGGGCACCAGCAGCCCTTCGCGCTCGTAGAGACGGAGGGTTTGGGGATGGATGTTGTACATCTCAGCCACGGCGCTGATCATGTAGCCGGTCTTGCCGCGAGTTTTTCTGCCACGGGGACTCATAGGAAAAGTCTAATGTTTAAAGTCAAAAGTCTAAAGTCTGAGGTCGAACATAGAGCAAATGGCATCCAGCTTTTATCCTTTAACCTTCAACCTTTAACCTTCAAAGGTACTTTCTCAAATCCCGCCTCGGGTCTTCGGGGTTCAGGTGAGCGAGTTCGCGGAGAATTTCTTTGGTCCTTTCATCCGCAACCCGAGGAACCATCACCTGGACCTCCACAAACTGATCGCCGCGGGCGTCGCTGCGCAGCGAGGGCGCGCCCTTCCCACGCAGTCGAAGTTGCTGGCCGCTCTGTGTGCCGGGAGGGATCTTGATAGTCGAGGGCCCGAGGAGCGTCGGCACTTCCACCTTCGCTCCCAGCGCCGCCTCGGCCACGGTCACGGGGACCTTAACGTAAATGTTGTCGCCCTTGCGCTCGAAGATGGGATGGGTTTCAACTTCCGTAACAATGTACAAGTCGCCCGCGGGACCGCCGTCGGCGCCCGCGTTTCCCTTCCCTGGCACGCGCACACGAGAACCCGTATCCACACCAGGAGGTATGCGCACTTCAAAAGTCTCCGGCACCCTCACGGAGCCGGTCCCGCCGCAGGTTGGGCAAGGGCGGCGCTGCCGGCCGGTCCCGCCGCATTGCGGGCAGGTCATGGTGAACTTCATCGTTCCCGCCTGGCGCGTTGCCTTGCCCGTTCCCCCACACATCGTGCAGGTAACGGCTGCGCCACCGGCAGAACCGCTGCCTTTGCAGGTCGAGCAGGTCTCTTGCCTCCCGACCGTGATCCGCACCTGCGTGCCATGAATGGCGTCCCAGAACCCCAGGTGCATGTGATGTTCGATGTCACTTCCCTTTTGCGGGCCTTCTTCCTCCTCATCACGCTGGCCTTGGCGATTGAACAACTGCGAGAAGATGTCCCGGAAGCCCCCCCCGAATCCCGAGCGCCTTTCAGTCTCCGTATCCCCGTTTTCAGCGTTCGAGAAATCGAACCCCGAGAAATCAAAGCCTGGGCCGGGGCCGGGACCGCCGGCGCCCGTCGAGGCGCTCGGTCCAGGGCCGCCGGGGGGAATGTTGTTGGAATAAAAGCCGTATTGATCGTAGATCTGGCGTTTTTTTTCATCACCCACGATCTCGTAGGCCCCCGAGATTTCCTTGAACTTCTCTTCCGAGGCTTTGTTCCCCGGGTTAACGTCCGGATGGTACTTCCGCGCCAAGCGACGGTACGCCTTGCGGATCTCCTCCGGCTTGGCGTCGCGGCTCACCCCCAACGTCGCGTAATAGTCTTTTTGTGTGGCAACGGGCATGGTGTTAGTTCTTCATCTTCTCCATAATCGCGCCCAGATGGTCCGGGCAGCGCGAGCGTAGCCATTCCTCCAATTGGTGCTGGATCTCCCGCGCCGCCGGGGAGTCCATGATGGCCTGGTCCAAGCCCAGCTCCATGAATTGCTTCCAGTGGCATTGCGGGCATTCCACTCCGACGAGACCTCGAAGTTCCATAAGGCAGTTTAGAGTCTACAGTCGAGAGTCGAGAGCCGTGACTCTCTTGCTCGTGCCTTAAAACTGTTCCTCTGTTCCTCCTTCCAAACGCCAGCTCCCGTCGAATCGGTCGCAGCGCTGTTATCTATCAAGAGTCCGCTCTCAACTTTCGACTCTTGACTCTCGACTGTACTTCTCAATTCTTCTTCGTGTCGTCGCTGTCCACCACTTCCGCGTCAATCACTTCGCCGTCACCCTTACCCTTGCCGGGCTGAGCCGGCTCGCTGGAAGGCCTCGAAGGTCCGGCAGAGCCGCTCGGGTGCTCTTGGGCAGCTTGCGCGGTGGAGGCCTGCTTGTACATCGCTTCCGCCAGCTTGTGCGACGCCGATGTCAGTCGTTCGACCGAAGAGTTGATCTTCGATGGGTCGCCGTCCTGAATCGCTTTCTTGGCGTCGTCCAAGGCCGATTCGATGCCCTTGGCGTCGCTGTCGGAGATCTTCTCGCGATTCTCCTTGAGCATCTTCTCAACCGAGTACACCAACGAATCCGCCCGGTTCTTGGCTTCTATGTCGTCCTTGTGGCGGCGGTCTTCCTCGGCGTGCAACTCGCCGTCTTTGGTCATCTTTTCGACATCTTCTTTGCTTAAGCCGCTCGACGACGTTATGGTGATCTTTTGCTCCTTGCCGGTGCCGATGTCCTTGGCGGAAACGTTCAGGATTCCGTTGGCGTCGATGTCGAACGTCACCTCAATCTGCGGGATGCCCCGAGGCGCAGGGGGTATGCCCACCAGGTGGAACTTGCCGAGTGTCCGGTTGTCGCGCGCCATTTGACGCTCGCCTTGCAGGACGTGAATCTCAACCGAAGTCTGGTTCTCCGCCGCTGTCGAAAAGGTCTCGTTCTTTCTCGTCGGAATCGTGGTATTGCGCTGAATGAGCGGAGTCATAACGCCGCCCAGCGTTTCCACGCCCAATGTCAGGGGAGTAACGTCCAGCAAAAGCAGGTCCTTCACTTCTCCGCCCAGGACTCCCGCCTGCACCGCAGCCCCTACCGCCACCACCTCGTCCGGATTGACGCCTTTGTGCGGGTCCTTGCCAAGGAAAATGTCCTTGACGATCTGCTGCACGCGCGGGATGCGAGTCGACCCGCCCACCAGTACGACCTCATCAATCTTGTCGGGCGTCAGGTTGGCATCGGAGAGCGCCTGCTTTACCGGCCCAACCGAACGCTGGAAGATGTCCTCGCACATCTGCTCGAAGCGCCCGCGCGTCAGCTTCAGGTTCAGGTGCTTGGGACCCGAGGCGTCAGCGGTCACGAAAGGCAAATTGACGTCGCTCTCGAGTACCGTGGAAAGCTCCATCTTGGCTTTCTCCGCCGCTTCCTTAAGGCGTTGCAGCGCCATGCGGTCCTTCGAGAGATCGATGCCCTGGTCCTTGCGGAACTCGTCCACAATCCAGTCCATAATCCGCTTGTCGATGTCGTCGCCACCCAGGTGCGTGTCGCCGTTGGTGGACTTAACCTCCACCACTCCTTCGCCGACCTCCAGGATCGAAATGTCGAAGGTGCCTCCGCCGAAGTCGTAAACGGCGATGGTTTCGTCCCGTTTCTTGTCCAGTCCGTAAGCTAGCGCCGCCGCCGTGGGCTCGTTCACGATGCGCAGAACTTCCAGGCCGGCGATCTTCCCCGCGTCCTTGGTGGCTTGGCGTTGAGAGTCATTAAAATAAGCCGGGACGGTGATGACCGCCTGGGTCACCTTCTCGCCGAGGTATTGCTCGGCGGCGTCCTTCATTTTCTGGAGGATCATGGCGGAGATTTCCGGGGGCGAGTATTCCTTGCCCTGGGCCACTACGCGCACGTCACCGTTAGGTCCAGCTACCACCTTGAACGGGACAGTCTTGATCTCACTTTGAACTTCATCGACCCGGCGGCCCATGAACCGCTTGATGGAGTAAACGGTGTTCTCGGGGTTGGTGATGGCTTGGCGCTTCGCCACTTGCCCAACCAACCGTTCCCCAGACTTGGCGAACCCAACCACCGATGGTGTGGTGCGCCCTCCCTCGGGGTTAGTGATGACTACGGGATCGCCGCCCTCCATGACGGCTACTACCGAGTTGGTGGTGCCCAGGTCGATTCCAATAATCTTGCCCATATTCCAAATTCCTCCTCGCTGAGTGGGAACCCCAAGTAGGGTTCAAAACCACATTCAAGACTTTTAGATGCGCAGGAGCATCTATTAGTTCCACAGCATAATAAAACTTGAGTGCAGCCGTGTCAAGCGTTTTTCGCATGGCCTTGCTGGTTCTTTCATTTGGCCCAGGACACGGCATATGAACGCTCTTTGACGCGGGTTGGCTCGGATCTTGACAAATAGTCGCAATTCGGATGGTTTAGAGCATAGTTTCGAGGTCCTTTGTGTCCAGAACCCGGTTCGGTTTGGGCCGTTATTGACTTATAAGTCATTCTTTTACAACAATAAAATTAGGCTAGCGCTCACTGCTTGGCCTCCGTGCTAGCGCTATGCCCCGGACCCTGCCTTCCTCGGGTATCTCGCTTCGATTTTAGTTCGCATGCCGCCGCGAGTCGTGAATTCACCGCGCACCACAGCCCACTTTGGACGGCAAGCATGAGTCACATCATCCAGGATGCAATTCACGGCGTTCTCATAGAAGATGCCCAGGTTCCGGTAAGAGAGTATGTAGTACTTCAACGACTTCAATTCCAGACATAGCCTGTTTGGAAGGTAGTGAATTGTAATGGTTCCGAAATCCGGCAACCCGGTACGGGGGCAAATGGAAGTGTATTCCGGGATCGATATGGTGATTTCGTAGTTCTTATATTGATTGGGCCATGTCTCGATTTGAGGCAGCTTTGCGCGAACTCCGGAGCCCGCGTGTTCAGAAGTGTACTCGGGCCGGTGGCTCTTGCCGGGCATTGGATCTCCCTTTGAGGCCAGTCCTGAATGGCCGGAAGTATCCGGTCGATAATAAGCGGATGGCGTTTCTTAGCAATGGGACGATGCAGAAGCGCGACCCACCTCAGTGCGCCGAGCGCCGGAAACAGCCTTCAGTCTTCGGGCGGTTCGGCAACGGCAGCAGCGCTTCGGTAGGGTGGACGGGGTTTCTTGGGCGCAGTCGCGTAGGCATACGGATCTTCTTCGGGTAAGCGCGGTCCTCTTTTGAACAGGCGTTTGGCCTTCTCGACCGCCACTCTTATCCATTTCTTCCCTGAGCTCGCCACAGTCCTTGCTCCCCGCCACGCCGGAGATTCCGCCGCGGCCTCTCAATCCAAATCGATATCCTTCAATGGGGGCCTGGTAGGAACGTCCTTGGTTTTCTCGAAGGCCTCTTTGAACCGGCGCTCCAGCAGTTCAGACTTTATCTCTTCGTCTTTGGCGCTTTGTTTAAAGAGGCTCTCGCGCCGCTCCGCTTCCTTCTTGAGGAGCTGGGAAGCCTGATTCAGGTCGGGAGCCTTGGAGGTTTTCGGTGGCGGTTCGTGGAACAGAATCTTTCCAAGCTCCGTGTCCACTTCGATCCGCGCCCCGCAGCAGGGACACACCACTTCAACGGTTTTGCCTCTATGCTTACTCATCCGAACCCTTCCAAGTGTAAATGATATACGGCATAACGAGGCGCGTCAATGCAGCCATCAGCTTTCAGCTATCGGCAGGCGACCAGAGGGAGTTTCGCAGGCATTTGGCGCCTTCGAAGGAATGAAATTTAGCGAAGGCGGGGACCCACTGTCAGTCCAATGGATTCCGGCTTGCGCGGGAATGAGGTGAATTTCGGAGGGCTCGGGTTGCTGAGAGCTGCAAGCTGATGGCTGAATGCTTCTCTTACAACACCGGCCTGCCTGCGATGCGTTCCAGGACTCTCGCCGGAGACTTCTCGGGCGAGACCATGGCATTTTTGGAAACAATGAAAGTCTGTTCCAGAGCGAACTGTCCGGAGAGAACCGCGTGGCTGACCATATCCGTAAAGACCAGCCAGGTGGATCGGGGCGGGAACTCCCATCGCGATCGCGAACTGGTGTTTTGGAACTCCTGGTTCAATTTCAGGAAGTGATGGAAGCGCAGCATCCAATCGTCGTACGGAGGCCGCGCCAAGCTGTGGAGTCGCGCCGCTTGCGCAAGTTTCATCAGGAGTTTCTGTGGCCCGGAGGCCACGCTGCGGGGAAGCGGCATGCCGCCGCTTCCGGCGAACCGTTCCGCGAGCCGGTCGAAGGTGTCGGCAGTCACCCATACCCGCGGCTCAGTTGGGTTGATATTGGTAAATACGCGCAGGATACGGTTGCCGTGGGAAGGCCGGGTTGGGAACGAATCCACATGCAGGAGGTCGTTGCGCGCCCGTTGGCGGATTTGCCGCCCCGCCTCCTCTCGCGGCCGAAAGCTGGCAAAGTCCACCACAAGTAAGCCGGCATAAGGAGACAAGAGTTGCTGAGTAAACTCAATCGCCCTTTGGGAAAACCGCTTCATGACCCCGTGCAGCCTCGCCTTGTCGCCGCTCGTCGACTCGCCATAACCCGTGAGCCGGTCGGAGAGCGGGCGATAGGCAATGTTCTTGTGGTAGCCTGCCTTGCTTTGCCGCTGGCCCAGCAGGAATTGGACATCGTCCGGGGGCAGGTCCAAGGGAGTCTCTTCGAAGAAGAGGATGTTTCCTTCTTCGAGGCGGGAGCAACACCACCGTCCGCGATCTTCCGTGGGTACAAGCTCCAGGCCCTTCGGAAGCTCGATGCGCTGAGTCATCGTTTTCCCCCAACTGAAATGCAGTGAAAACCTTAAATGTAATTCTAAGGGATAAAGGCTAAAGGACAAAGGCAGCGCGGTGGACTGATCGAGGCCGGCAATTCACCTCGCGGAATGATGTGGCCGGCGGGGTAGTGCGGGTGCGGTAGGGGCGGCTCGCGAACCGCCCCTACGTGGCTGGCGAGGCTGCCGCCGTGCGGGTGGGCGCAAGGCCCACCCTTTGGCCAAGCCCGCGGTTCGTTATTGACGGATCCAGGAGCTACGCGTGCAAGCCTCCCTTGCGACCGCTCTGGGGCAATCATGAGAATTGCCCCTCACTCGTAGCGCAAGGCCACCAGCGGGTCCACCCTTGCGGCGCGGCGAGCGGGAATGTAGCCGGCGATGAATGCCACGAGCGAGAGGACGGCGGCCGCGAGCGCCAGCGTCAGCATATCTCGCGCCGCCAGCCCGAAGAGCAGGCTCTGAAGCAGTTGAACGCTCAGTAGCGTGATGCCGGTTCCTACCGCGACGCCTGCGACCAGGATGATAACGACATCACGGAGCACGAGTCGCAGAATCGAGCCGGGCGCCGCGCCGAGCGCCATGCGGACTCCCAGTTCCGTTTGCCGCAAAGTCACCATGTAACTTATGGCGCCGTACAACCCAACCATGACCAGCAAAAGCGCCAG
>CAWIUZ010000021.1:0-5836 GCA_963838915.1 uncultured Acidobacteriota bacterium | reverse complement strand
GCAGCACTCCTACTGGAAGGAGGCGACTATTCGTGACCCCATGGCTCAATTTCAGCGTTCTCATTGTCCCTTCTTTCCTGTTCATTCTCTTCTATGTGAAGAGCGTCAGTCCAGCATCTCTGGAGAAGCAAATTGGCCCTCCGGCATATCAGAAATGCACAAACTATCGCGTGGTCTCGTCAATTTTCATGGTCATCGTCGGAGCGAACTACATCCTATACTACCGGTTCCCGCTCCCCGTGCCGTTGCCCAGGACTTTTTCTTGGCCATGTGGATTGCCCTTTGGCGTGATGATGTAATTCAAAACCGAGCCAATCACCAAGGCCAACCCGACGCCCACGGGAAAAGCCACGGCCATGCCCGCGATGGCGATGGCGGCCACAAACAGGATGTTGCCAACATTGAAGACGACGCCTCCCAGGAACGCCAGCAGGTAATGATGGCTGTCTACCAGGCGCAGGTTTCGAACGAAGCTGTCGGGGCTGCCGGCATCCGTGCTCCCCAGCGTGAAGCCCAGAATCACCGCGATCAGCAGAATGCCCCACACATAATCCCAATAGAACAACTCAAATCGCCAGCCTTTGCAGAGTTTTTGACTGTTGGCCCAACTGCCCCAGCAGATCATGCTGAGAACGATCATCGAGAGCGCCACCGAATAACCGGCGGGTATGAACATGGCACGGTCCTCCTTATTCCGGCATGGTGATGGGCACTGTCCGGCCTTCGCGCGCCGATTGATAGATGGCCTCCATCACCGCCATATCGCGCATTCCCTGGACGCCGTTCGGCCCGGGCTCGCGCCGGCGACGGACCGCGTCGGCAAGCGCGTCGATCTCGAGCGCCAGTTCGTCGATCACTTTGAATTGCTTTTCGAACCAGTGTCCGCCGATCTCACCGAAAAGGCAGCGCTTCAGGTCATACTGAAATGCCGGACTCAGGCAAGCCCAGCCTTTCTCGCCGTTGACCTGCAAGAATGAGGACTCCGCGGCCTGGAAACTCGAAGTACACTGCGCCACCATGCCGCTCGGGAAGTCCAACCGGAAGGCGATGCTTTCGTCCACCTGGCTGAACCTCTTGGGATCTGCCGCCCACTGATAGGCCGACACTTCGTGGGGTTCCTCGCCCGCCAGCCAGCGAATGGTATTCACGCAGTAAACTCCCAAATCCGGCAGCGAGCCTCCGCCCGAGAGCTTGGGGTCAAGGTGCCACGCGCCGCGCTCGAGAACGGGCGGGAGGAAGATTCCAAAAGCGGAATGGATGAATTTCAGCCGGCCCAGCTTGCCGCTCGTGAACAGCTTCTTGAGCTCCAGGCTGGACGGCTCAAAGTACTTGCGGTAGCCGATCATCAGTCGTACGTTCGAGGCGCGGCAGGCCGCGAGCATCTGGCGGCACTCTTCCACCGAATTCGCCATCGGCTTTTCCGAGAGCACGTGCTTCCCGGCGTTGGCCGCCTCAATGGCGTAACGGGCGTGCGAGCCGTTGTTGGTCGCAATGTAAACGGCCTCAACCTGCGGATCGCTGAGGCAGGCGGGCAGCTCATCGTAGCTGTAAAACGACCTCGCGCCGAATTTCGCCGCCAACCGCTTGGCCTTCAGCTTGTCACCGCTCACCAGCGCCACCAGTTTTCCCTTCTTGCTGTGCTTGAAGCCGGGCAAGATCGCCCTCTGCGCAAATCCGCCTAATCCAATCACCGCATATCCCACCGGTTTGGAAGCTGCCATGTTCCTCCTTTGTCTGATTCAATGTGTAGCGAGAATACTTCCCGAGTTTTGCATGGCTGTCAAGTGCAGCGCGCTGTCGGTAGTGAATCACTTTGATGTGGCACGCCCATCTTGGCCGTGAGCGCGCACGCGCAGTGGAGGCTGTGTCAAGAGCGACCGAATCGGGTAGTTGGATGAAGGCGCGCTTCCGGTAAGGCGCCAGAGGAAAAAAGCTGAGAATTGATGTGTCCGGCCGTGGAAAATTACAACAGGGCGCCCTGGTAAAGCACCGTCATCGGCACCATGGCGCCATCGGTCGGCTTACCATACTTGGTCACAATGGTGAGAATGTTGTTCTTGTACGTGTAGATGAACTTGCCGTATTTGGGCATATTCTCGTCCTGGCCCGTCTTTCGCAAATTCGATGCGGCGGTCTGCTTGGCAGCCTGGGCATTGACCACGCGGGCTTTCATCGCATTGCCTCCCGAGTTCTCCCAGGCCACCAGGTCCTTCGCGTACTGTTGCAGGGGAGTCGCCGCCGCGAGCGTGGAGTCGGCGCGGTATTTCGCGGCTTCAGTAGTGATCGCCCCGGCGGAAGTGCCGCCCTGGATCAAAGCGTTGTAGCGGCCGATTAAGGGACCTTTGCTGACGGTTTGCGCCTTGGCGGCCTCGGCAAACTCCATATTCTCGTCGATCATGTCCTCGTGTTCGACCAGGCCCCGGCCACTGGTCGAATCGTGCTGGATCTTGCCGGTCACCGCGGTCATCTTGATCTGGCGCGTCTGGGCCAGCTCCTTGAACAGCCGGTAGGCAAAGCTGGTCTTGAGGTCGTTAGCGGCAATCATTCCCATGTGGTCGACCGTCGCGCGCTGATAGTGGGCGCAACGCGCGCCATAGCACATCACCAGCGCGACCCGGATCGCCGACGGTTTGGGCTGGATCACCGCCTTCAGGAACGTTCCCAGCGTCGCATAGTCGGCGAGCTGAACAACCCCGATGCCGTTCGGGTCGTTGGTGTAGCACACGTCAGTTGTACGCGGGTCCCCGTGGGCCACCACGTAAATCTTCTCGGCGCGCGCGCAGTCGTTGCGAATCTGCGCAATCCGATTGTGGTCGGTGGTGATTGCAACCGCCACGCCCTGCAGCTCCACGCAGCGATGCTCGATCACCGCGTTCTTGCCGACAAAGAGCGCGCTCAGGCCTTTCTTCTGCTTATCCTGCTCGTAGCGCTTTTGGAGCGCCTTGACAGTCGAGTCCGCGGCGCCGCGATGGGTATCCAGGTGCCGATCTTCGAAGTTCAACACCACATAAAGTCCCATACTTTGATCATAGGTAGGTTCCTCAGATCGCACAAGGGGGCCCTGCTTGCTACCTATTGCTTTCCCATAGGTACTGTGGCACAATTCCTATGGGAGGCCAATAGGAGCAATATGGGCGACAAAGCAGATGTCTGGCAGGGCACGCTGGCCTTGATGGTCCTGAGGACGCTCGACACGCTCGGGCCGCTCCACGGCTACGGCATCGCGCGGCGCATCGAGCAGACCAGCGAGAATCTCTTATCGGTGAATTACGGAACCCTTTATCCCGCCCTTCTGAAGCTCGAGCAGGAAGGATACATCGCTTCTGAATGGGGCCTCTCCGGCAACAAACGCAAAGCGAAGTATTACAAGCTGACCCGCGCCGGCCGAAAGCAGTTGGAAAGAGAGATTCAGGGATGGGGGCAGGCCACCGCGATTGTGGCTCGGTTCTTGACCCCGAAGGAGCAGTCCTCATGAGGAAGTTACGTGCGTGGTTCTTGCGCTTGGGCGGCTTGTTCGGCAAGGAGCGGCAGGAGCGCGAGCTGGCTGAGGAGTTTGAAAGCCACCTCCAGATGCACATCGAGGACAATCTTCGGCGCGGCATGACCGCCGAAGAAGCGCGCCGCGATGCCCTCATCAAGCTCGGCGGCCTCGAATCGGCCAAGGAACGCTATCGCGACCGGCGTGGCCTTCCCGGGATGGAAACGCTGCTTCAGGATATTCGCTATGGCGCACGTATGCTCCGCAAGAATCCCGGCTTTACGGCGGTTGCGGTGCTGACGCTGGCGCTCGGAATCGGCGCCAACACCGCGATTTTCAGCCTGCTGGACTCCGTCGTGATGCGCTTTCTTCCGGTTGAGAAGCCTGAACAACTTGTGCAACTCACCCGGCGGGGTCCGGAACCCGGCCATGTGGGCGTTCCAAGTTTCACTAACCCCATCTGGGAGCAGGTGCGCGATCAACAGGACGTTTTCTCCGGCACGCTGGCCTTTGGCGCGCAGCAGTTCGACCTCGCGCAGGGCGGCGAAGCGCATTACGCCAAAGGCCTTTGGGTCAGCGGGGATTTCTTCCGCACGCTGGGCGTTCACGCCGCCGCGGGCCGCCTGATTAACGTCGCCGATGACCAGCGCGGGTGCTCCGGCGTTGCCGTTTTGAGCTACAGTTTCTGGCAGGATCATTTCGGGGGCGCGGCAAGCGCCCTGGGCAGCGCCATTTCGCTCGACAATCACACTTATCCAATCATCGGCGTAGCCGCCCCGGGTTTTTACGGCCTCGAGGTCGGCACGAAATTCGACGTCGCTCTTCCTTTTTGCGCCACTGTCATCTTCGACGGCGCCCGGCCGCGCCTCGACCATCGCTCGTGGTGGTGGCTGAGCATTCTTGGCCGCGTCAAGCCGGGGATCAGCTCCGCACAGTTGCGAGCCCGCCTGGAGTTGATTTCGCCGCGCGTCTTCGCTGCCACCGTGCCGCCCAATTGGGACGTTACCGGCCAGAAGAATTACCAGAAGTGGGTGCTCACCTCCGCGCCCGTCTCCACCGGCACATCGGGTCTGCGCCGGCAGTTCGAGCGGCCGCTCCAGATCCTCATGGGGGTAGTCGGAATCGTGCTGCTCATAGCCTGCGCCAATATCGCCGGCCTGATGCTGGCTCGTGCAGCGACTCGGCAACGGGAGATGGCCGTCCGGCGGGCGGTGGGCGCTTCGCGCCAGCGTTTGATTCGCCAATTGCTCACCGAATGCTTGCTGCTTTCGACGGCCGGCGCGCTGCTCGGAATCCTGTTCGCGCGATGGGGTAGCACGCTGCTGGTTCACTTCATTTCGACCGCCCGGGAGCAGGTGTATCTCGATTTGTCGTTCGATTGGAGGGTGCTGGGGTTCACTGCCGCGATCGCCATCATTACCGCCGTCCTTTTCGGAGTCCTGCCGGCGTTCCGCTCTACGCGTGTTTCGCTGACCTCCGCCATGAAGGGTAGCCTGGCGGTGGATCCCGAACGCCATGCACGATTTCGGCCCCGGCGCTGGATCGTCGCCGCGCAGGTGGCGCTTTCGCTGGTCTTGCTGGTCGGCGCGGGCTTGTTTCTGCGCAGCTTCGTAAAGCTCGTGACGCTCGACATCGGTTTTGACCGCGCGAACGTCCTGATGATGCACACCGAGGCCAGGACCGCCGGCCTGCAGCCTGAAAAGTGGATGGCCACCTGGGATGAAATTGACCGCCGGCTCAGCCTGCTGCCTGGGGTCCTCTCTGTCAGCCGGAGCCTTTTCACGCCCGTCAGCGGATACGAGTGGAACCAGTATGTTCATGCCGATTCGCCCAACCCGCTGACCGGCGAAGCCTCGCTCGTTTATATGAACGCCGTCACACCCGGATACTTCAGAACCCTGCGCATTCCGCTCCTGGCGGGGCGTGACTTCAACGTGCAGGACACGGCGACCTCAACCAAAGTTGCCATCGTCAATCAAACGACGGCGCGCAAGCATTACCACGACATGAATCCCCTCGGCCGGTACATTCGGCTCGAAGAGGACCAGGGGAAACTCGGCGCGCCCATCCAGATTGTGGGCGTCGTGCGGGATTCCAAGTACGAATCACTCCGCGAAGAGGATTATGCTTGCGCATACTTTCCTGTCACCCAGGCGCCCGGATTCGGTGGTGGGCCGAACTTCCTGATCCGAACCTCGGTGCGGCCCTCCGCCGTGCTCTCGCTCGTTCAGTCCACGGTCGTGGGCGTGAACAAGTCGATTTCGATTCAGTTCGACACGCTCGCTCGGCAGGTGGACGATTCCCTGGTCGAGGAGCGGGTGCTGGCCACGCTTTCCGGTTTCTTCGCGGGCCTGGAAG
>CAWIUZ010000020.1:0-16859 GCA_963838915.1 uncultured Acidobacteriota bacterium | reverse complement strand
TCCTCCCTTGCTCTCTGTTCCAAGCGATCGTTCGGGCAACGCCTGCGGCCAGATCGAATTCCGGCGTATAGCCCAGTTCGTCATGGGCTCGTTGCCACGAGTAGTGACGGTCCTCGCTAAAGAAAGCCACCCCCGTCCGGCTGAGTGGCGGTTTCCGGCCGCTCGCTCGCCCCAGCATCTCGAGCCCCATCGCCCCCAGCATCGCCGCCCAGCGTGGCAGGCTCAGCCGCGGTGGACGCACACCCAACTCGGAGGCAATGGTTTCTCCCAACTCTCGAAAGGTCACGGGGCGCGGGCCGGAGATGTGGTAGATCGCCCCGGAGCGGCCACCGCGCAGGCACAGCAGCATTCCGGCTACGGCGTCAGCAATAAAGGTCGGATGGCACACGTGCCGTCCACCTTCGATGAAGAAAAACCGGCCCCGGCGGACGGCCTGGAAAAGCCCCAGAACATGCCGGTCCCCCGGTCCGTAAACAAACGCCGGCCGGCAGATGACCACGGGCAACCCCCGTGCGGCGAATTCGAGAGCCACCTTTTCGGCGGCGGCCTTGCTCCGCTCATACGGGTTGGTAGGCGCGTAGGGTGAGTCCTCGACGGCCGGACCACGCGGAGTCAACCCCAGAACTCCCGCTGTGCTTACGTGCAGCACTCGCGTTTGACACCCCGTTTTCATGGCTGCCGCCAGTACGTTGCGAGTGCCGTCCACGTGTACGCGTTGAAATACTTCCTCCCCCACGCCGAATTCGCCGAGATGGCCGGCCGCATGAACAATCCAATCCGCTCGAGCTACGACGTCGCTCAAGGTCGAAGGCGCCGTCACGTCACCTTCGTGCCAGTTGACGTTGACGCCGGCGAGCCCGCTTCGGTCGGATGTGGCTCGCGCCAGGGCATGAACCTCCGCGCCCTCTCGCGCCAATGCGCAAGCTAACGCTCCGCCAAGGAAGCCAGTAGCCCCGGTTATAAAAACGCGCATGCGCTTCATGGCTGAGCTTGCTGATAAGACATTACAGGACGATAAAGGCATTGGCAACGGCGGCCCTGGGGACAATCCAGCAGTGGCAGTAGCGGAGCCTGGTCGGGATGGTAGACCTTGCCTACGGGCAGCCTTCGTGCGGCTTCGCAACAATCCATCGCCGGCTGAATCACCACGCCTATTATTGACCCTTTAGCCTTCATACCCAGGCGGTAGGCTGCCAAGGTCTTCTGGGCGTAGTCCGGCTCTTTCTCCAGCCGGTGTTGGAATCTGTCCAACCAATCGAAGGCCATAGGTTTGAAGGTGTGAAAAAATCGTCTGTCATGCTGAGCGAAGCGAAGCATCTGCATTTATCTCTTTGAAAACAAACAAATGCAGATTCCTCGCTTCGCTCGGAATGACAGGGCTTGGTGATTTTTTCACACCTTCTTTCCCCCGGGAAGTTGTAGGGGCAACCCTTGAGGTTGCCGCGGGCGGCCACGAGTATCGTGTAACCTAGAGTTCGTTGATCAACTCAGACCCCACGCCTCAGCCCCGAAGGGGCGAAAGATCGTAGCCCAGGGCGTAAGCCCTGGGCGAAGGAGAACCCCCTCCCCCGTTCTTCCCCCTCTCCCGCGCGGCGGGAGAGGGGGAAGGGGGTGAGGGAAGGCCTCACGAACCCACGGCTTACGCCGTGGGCTACTTGCTTACGCCCGCTTCGCGGGCTGACTTAACGAACGAACTCGCGTTACATGCCACCACGGCCGCCCCACTCAGGTGCCCCGTTCCCTCACCTCACCACCTTTGCGCCTACGCGCGCCAAGGTTGCAACGTCATGCAACATGCTGGTGTAAGCGGCGTTGGCCAGGGGGCAGTGGCATTCCTTGGCTGCGATGCTTCGCCGTACTTCCTGAATCTTCTTTCCGAACCAAATCTCCTTGAAATCATAGTTATGATCGCGCAGATTGCCCAGGTTATCGCCCCGCACACAACACGGCCATACCGTGCCGTCGGCATAAATATGGGCGCTCACCCATCCGGCGTAGCAAGGGATCACCTGGTCCTGCTCGTCCAGGATGCGCTTCACCAGTTTGTAATACTCCACTCGCAGCGCTTCCGTGATTCTTGCCACGCCTCGGAAGCGTTTGCTCTCGACATAGCGGATCAGGCTATTGACGGCTTGGGCGTAGCTTTGGGCGCTTGGCGTGATCGGCAGGCCCACCGTGTCTAATTCGACTCGCGGTTCGGCGATCTCGGTAATGAACTGGTCGGCGCCTGAACGGTCGGCGTAAGCGATGATTTCATCCAGGTTGTCTACGTTAAACACCGACACCACCGAGTGGATTCCGATGGAAAGGTTCTTCATCCGGCGGCGCAAGAACAGCAGTTGCTCAAGGCATTGTTCGAATTTCTCGAAGTTCCCCGGCACGCCGCGAATGAAGTCGTGTTTCTCACCAAGTCCGTCCAGGGAGAGGTTGATGATCACCTGGCTCTCCCTACACAACCCGGCAATGCGTTCCACTCTCTCGGGAATGGTGGGCAGAATACCGTTGGTCGGGATGTTGATGACTCCCGGCCGGCACTGTGCATAGGCTGACTCGGCGAGTTCGACGACGTGCGGATACATCAGGGGTTCCCCGCCGCTGATTGTGAACCAGTAGGGCGCGCGGCCAAGGGAAGCCAGCACCTTGCGCCATTCTTCCAAGGTCAGCTCGTTCTCGCGCTTCATCCAGATATTGCAGGTGAGACAACGCGAATTGCACTTCGGGGAAGGGGAGAGGGTCAGGTTGAGCGGCAGCATGCGCGGCCGGCCAAAGCGGCGAAAGAGCTTAAACGCCGGAATGCGCAGCAAAACGCCGACCATGGAATGCATTTTGGCCCTATATTCGGGAGGTGAGGTCTTTCGTCGTTTTGGCGATCTGCCAGACGCGCTGGTCGCGCCGCTTGTAATAATCCCGCCTGCCCAGGAAGCGCCCATATACTTCCAGTGCTGCCACTCCCCAGGTCCAGAGGAAACGGCGGGGCCGCCAATCGAGCTGGGGAAGCAAAACCCGCAATATTCTCCACCCGCTCATGGTGCTGACGCTGTAGCCCAGTGTGTGCCGCACCGCGAGATGCCCGGCAAAGATGCGGCGGCGCTGGCGGAGATAATCCGCGACCGTGAGGGGGCCCTTGTTGTACACCACGGCCGCCGGCACATAGCGGACCTCGTAGCCCTGACCGCGGATGACCGGCTCGATGCTTGCCTCGTCCACCGCAGTGTGGTAGGGAATGCGTTCAAAGATATTCCGGAAAGCGATCATTTCTCCGGCCTTGAAGTGGCGCAGATTGATCTGGTGGTGCAGTTCCCAGAGCATGTGGGCGGCAAACCCCATGAAAGTCCCGGGGTCGTTGACGGGCACGGGGCGCCCGGTGGTCATGCCAACCGCCGGGTCGGCAAAGGGCGCCACCAATTCTTCGATGGCGCCGGCGTCGGGAACGAGATCAGCGCTGCAAACCACCATGATCTTTTCACGCGCCTGGGGAAGAAACTGGTTGACGGCGGAGGCCTTACCCTCTCGCTGCGCCTGCACGATCAGGCGAATGCGCGGGTCCCGGCGCGCCCAGGCGTTCACGACCGATTCCGTGCGGTCCGTACAGCCGCTGGCAACGACGATAATCTCCGCCACGTTTACGGTCGTCAGGCGCTGCGAGACCACGGCCTCCAGCATCCGGCCGATGTTGGCCTCTTCGTTATAGGCCATAATCCCCATCGAGCATGCGATGGACATGAGAGGGTCCGCCTGATCGATTCAAAACTGAACCACCGCTCCACCCCTTTCTCAGTGAGGAGGAGATCAAAGCGTGGTGCGCCGGCGTGTCGTCGTGCCCCACCCAGCACACTTCCTGGACGCAAGGCGGGCGCGCGCCGACCGAGATCACGACACGCAAAGTGTAGCACACCTTGGAGCACGGAGGCGGAGTTGCCGTCTTAACTCCCATTCAGCCACAGCACCCAGTTAATCTCATTGTCTGGGCGTGGCGCAGTGCAAGGGCCCTGCCGGAGATACAGGCACACGCCGCCTGAGCATCCTGCCGGCTCGAAGCCGTCCAACTTCCCAGGCAGATTTCCGTAGGTGACTATGGCGTTAACGCTCTGTGCCTGCTCATCCAATTCGGAGGCGCGCCCAAAGAGCAGCATGGGGACGTTCTTGTGCAGGTGCGCATAGCCTCCTGTGTCATACCAGCCGACCCTGAAGAGTCCCACGCCGCACAGGGAAGGGTCTTGGCTGAGTCGATCGAAAGCGGCCAAGGTGCCGGAGTTTCGTGACCAATCGAATTGGCGGATAAGCAAGCAGGAACTGCCCACACAAAAGATCAAGCCGATTAACACGATCGCCCTGGACGACAACGGCGTTTCGCGCCGCGCGTTCAGCGCCGGCAAGACTTCCATGAAGCCAAGAGCGGCCAGGGTGATTGCCAAGGGCACCATCGGGTAGAGAAAACGCACCTCCTTATGGCCGAAGTAGTTATGCGTGAGGAGAATGATCAGCGCTTCCCAGCCAAGAAAGCGGCTCCGGCGAAGACCCATGATGACGAGGAAAACCAGCGGGCCCAGATGGGCGCACAGCATTTCCAGATACCAATACCACGGCTGCACGCCATAGCCGTGGCCACCCTCGACCAGGTCCGCCCGAATGTAATTGATGTAGGAGTGGAACGGGTGCAGCCAGACCAACTGATCGACCAAGCCGAAAGCAAGCACCGGCACGAGGGCCCCTGCCGCGAGGGGCACTATGCGCTTTCGCCAATCGGGATAGCAAAAATACAGAAGCGCGAAGCCCACGGCGGGCGCAAGCTGGATCCGGAGCGCCATGGCGAGCCCGCAGAACGCTCCAGCCAGCAGCAGGCGCTTTTTCTCTCCCAACTCTTCACCATACATTCCCAGGTATAAGCCCGGAAGCAGCGCGCTTGTGGCCACGGGTTCGCTCAGAGTCTTGGGCCCAAAATAGACCAATTCGTACCAGCAGGCGCAAGCTCCCGCGGCGATCAGGGCCGCTTCGATCCCGCCCGCACGCTTGGCCCATGCGAAGCCGAACCAGATCGTGGTGAGGGACATCAGGGAAAGCACAATAACCATCCCCCGCTCGTAGCCTTTGGATCCGGGCCCCATCCAGGCAGTGGCCCGCATCACGACTGCCAGGAAGGCGGGATAAACCCAGGACCGGACGCCGCGTCTCCATTCCCAGGTGACGACTCCATAGCCGTAAGCCAGGCGATGCGCCGGCTCCTGAGACTGGAAAATCTCGTCAGCGTGGAACTGGGTCGGGAACCGCAAGGCCGCCCCGACTCGCAAGAATAAGCCTAGGAGCAAAAAGGCAAGCAAGAGAAGTCGCAGCGAGGAGGATGATTTCATTTCAAACCCATTAATATACATCTTTGCGCGCCGATCAACATCTATCATGCCTAAGGTGTTGTCAGGCCTTCGCGGTTGCCGAGAAACCCAATGGCTGTGTTATTCCGAGGAGCCGTAGGCGACGAGGAATCTCGCAGTGCCTTTGTTTCAGAGCGAGATTCCTCGCTGCGCTCGGAATGACAGCGGCAGGAGAGGTTTTTCAACAACCAGTTAGCGCTTGCGACTGTTGACTGTAAACTCTCGACTCTCAACTCTCGACTCTCGACTTTTCTTTGCCCTGCTTGACTTCTCGCCTTCCGGACTGTACTTTCGATTGCTCGAATGTCGCCCGTGAGGTTCGTCATGCAGGTCCCTTATTTTGACTTGAAGAAACAGTTCTCTGGCTTACGCGATGAGATCATGCAGGCTCTTGAGCGCGCCTGCAGCAACGCGGCCTTTGTTTTGGGCGAAGAGGTGGCTGAATTCGAAAAAGAGTTCGCCGCTTACTGCGAGGCCGGTTACTGCGTGGCCCTGAATTCCGGAACCAGCGCCCTGCACGTCGCCTTGCTTGCTCTGGGAGTGAAGCCGGGCGACGAAGTGATTACCACTCCGAACAGCTTCATTGCCACCGCCTCGGCGATTTCCTACGTGGGCGCGTCGCCGGTCTTCGTGGACATCGATCCCAAGACGGCGAATCTGGATCCTGCCCTCATCGACCTCGCTATTACCGAGCGGACCACGGCTATCATTCCCGTCCATTTGTATGGCCGCCCAGCGGACATGCAGCCAATCCTGGAGATTGCGAGCAAATACAACCTGGCGGTCATCGAGGACGCCTGCCAGGCGCACGGCGCGCGTTACCGCGGCAAGCGAGTGGGAAGCATCGGCCACGCGGCGACTTTCAGCTTCTATCCGAGCAAGAATCTAAGCGCTTACGGCGAAGGCGGAGCACTCACGACCAACGACCCGGGAATCGCCAATCTGGCGCGATCGCTGCGCAACCACGGGATGAGCGGGCCTTACACACATGAAAGAATCGGATACAACTATCGTATGGAGGGATTCCAGGGCGCGGTGCTCAGGATTAAACTGAAACGGCTCGAGCAGTGGAACGCGCGCCGCAAGGAAATTGCCGATCTCTATCGCACGGTCTTAGAGGGCGCCACTGTCGAGATCCTGCACGATGATCCTCGCGATGAGCGCGTCTACCACCTGTTCACCGTTTATGTTGGGCGGCGCGACGCGGTGCGCGCGGCTCTGGACGCTCGGGGGGTTCACACCGCGATCCATTATCCCTGTCCCATCCATTTGCAGCCTGCCTTCGCCACTCTCGGCTTCGGACCCGGCAGGTTCCCGCATGTTGAACACGCTTGCGCGCGGGTCTTGAGCATGCCTTTCTTCCCCGAGATGACTGACGAACAGGTGCGCTACGCCGGCGAACAGCTCGCGGAAGTGGCGGGCGGCGCGTAAGGGCATGTGAGTATGGTAATATGTATATATGGCGACACGAAAGATGACCTTTACACTGCCGAGTGAGTTGGCTGACCGGTTTGTTAAGAGCGTTGCGGCCAGGCATCGCTCGCGCTACTTGGCCGAGGCCATCGCGCAGAAGCTCGAGGAGCGAGACCTGAGGCTTGTCCGCGCCTGTGAAGTTGCGAATCGCAATCTCGAGGTGCGAACCATTGAGAAGGAATTTGATGCCATTCCCGACGAGATCCGCGATCCCTGGAGCGGCGCCAAAGCGCGGCGAAGTGTGGTGGGTGCGCCTCGACCCAAGTCTCGGGTCAGAAATTAGGAAGACGCGTCCCTGTCTGGTGCTCAGCACCGACGTTGTCAATCGGCACAGAAGGACAGTGGTAGTGATTCCGCTCTCCACATCGCCTGAGGCAAGCCCGCCGCTTCTCGTTCCCGTCGTGTGCGCCGGCCGCTCGGCTGTCGCAGTAGTTGACCAGATTCGAGCCATAGCAAAAGAGAGGCTGGTAGCTCGGCTGGACTTCGTTTCCACAGACCAACTCCGCGCCGTTGAAGACGGCCTGCGCCAAATCCTGGAGTTATAGCGCTTCGAATGGTGCTGAGACCACCGCAGTTTGGCGGTCGCGGCGTTCCCGCCTGGCCAGAGGGCGAGGAGTAAAGTCACGTCTCTTGCCGCGCCGTCACTCGATCTGTGATTGCACGACGCTCGCAAGGGCAGGCCGCGGCGTGCCGTTGTGAGCATTAGACGTGCTTGTCGACGGATCAGCGCCGCAGTTTGGTGCTTGTTTTCTGGGTACTTTGGTGCTAGAGATTGGCGCTGGGGACTGATCTACAGTCTTTTGTCGGAGGCTTCGTGCAGTTCGTAGGGACAACCCGTGTTCGCGTCAGGGCGGCCACAAGGGCCGCCCGTACATTGGCACATTCACACGGGTTCACCGCGCAAGAACTGGCCTTGCTGAATGCTTCGGCCTCATGAAACCTGAAACCATTTCTCTTTTACAGCCAGCAGTGACTGACGTCTCTGGAAGTGCGCCTGCCCCAGCGCAGGAGTCGATGCTTAGCCGTGCCCTAGTCGTCATCGCCATCCTATTTGTGCTCATGCGCGCGCTTCCCATCCTCAGTTTCCCGCTTGGCCGCGACCAGGGAACTTATCTGACGATCGGGCAAGGTCTGCTGGAGGGCAAGCAACTCTATCGCGACCTCTGGGACAACAAACCTCCCGGCATCTTCATTGTGTACGCTGGAATCGCCAAGCTATTCGGCCGAGTGATGTGGTCAGCGGCGGCGGTCGATATCCTCTTGCTGCTTGTCATCTCCTATCTGCTATTCTGCTTCACGGAGCCTTCCCTGGGCCGTGCGGGCGCCGCAGTGGCAGTGGTGGTTCACGCTTCCATGCACGGCGAGATGAAGTATTTCTGGATTGCTCAGCCTGAAACATTCCAACTGGCGTGTGTCTTGGCTGGCTACCTGCTTATGGCGCGCCGCGGAAGTGGTTGGAGGGCAAGTTCTGTTCTCGCCGGTCTTTTGCTGGGTGGTGCCTGCTGGCTCAAGTATAACGCCGTCGCATTCCTGCCCTTTCTTCTCCTGCTCCCTTATCTTGACACGAGCCAGCTTGACCGGAAGGCGCCTCGGCTAGCGCTGTCAATCAGTTGGCGGAATTGGTTCCAGAGGGCTGCTTATCTGCTCGGGGCGCTTGCTGCCGTTGTTGTTCTTGTGCTGGCGTGGATTTTTGTCAAGGGCGCTTGGCCTGCCATGAGGGAAATGCAGTTCGAGGTTCTTCCGCGCTATGCTGCCATGGGCATCGAGCGCAATCGCCACTATCTGTTATCAGTCTTTACACGGACGAACTATGACTTGGGCGTGTGGAACCTTTGGGCCGCTCTGGCGGGACTTATCGTGGCGAGGCTGCGCCGGGATTTGAGGCGGTTTGCACCGGTCTTCCTCGCCGCGGTTATATCTTATGCGGCCGTGGCGATCCAGATTCGCTTTCACGACTACTATTTCCAGACCTGCTATCCTTTCTTCGCGGCCTTATGGGCATACCTTGCCGTCAACGTCTTCGAGGGCTCCCGCGCTTTAGCGCGGGTTTTCAAACAGCGGGGCTGGCGGCTCGCGGCGGGTCTGCTTTGGGTGGTTTTCGCGCAAGCCGTTTTCTGGCCGCTCCCCGAGGAATTCGCCCAACTGACGAATCGATATGAAGAGCTGCGCGAATGGCAAGTTGACCCTGCTGGTTTCTACTCCAACTACCCTCGCCAACTGCCGTTCGAACTGCTACGCGGGCAATTCGAGGTGATTCACTATCTCAAACAGCATGCTGCGCCAAGCGACGGTGTCTTCGTATGGGGCAGTAACTGCTTAATCTATTTCTTGTCAGGCCATCAACCACCCACCAGGTTTGTGTCGAACCTCGGCATTATCTCTTTGTGGGCTAAGCCGTCCTGGCGGGAGGAGTTGGTGCGAGACTTGCAGAGCACGCAGCCGCGTTTCATCGTTGTCACTCGCGGCGACGCGCTGCCTACCATCACCTACGTGAAGGCGGACTCCGAGAAGTACCTCGATCTTTATCCCGACCTTCGTGTCCTGATCGCGCAGAACTACGGTGAGGTCTCCGATTTCGGTTCGTTCGTAATTTACGAAAGGCTGATGTCTCGGTAGAGGGTCCCAACAGTGCATAACCGGCGGATTGCGTACGTACTCGCGCTTTTCCTCGGCCTTGCTTATACAGCTTGGCTGTTCCCGCGTCGGTTACTTTTTCCCGTCAATTATTACGACATGGCGGCCGTGGATGACACCGCTGATCACATCATCGGGCAAAGGTACTTCCTTCTAGACCGTTGGGAATGGCCTCCTCTCCGAGCCCACCTACTCCGCTGGCCGAGAGGAACCAACATCGCGCTAACCGACAGCATACCCTTGCTGGCGATACCGGGAAAAATCGTCAAACGGATACTTCCGCCGGGATTTCATAGCATCTTTTGGTTTCTTGCCGTCGCTTGGTGCTTGCAGCCTGTTGCTGCTGTATATGCGTTGCGCAGCACTGGGGAGAAACGACTGCTGCCCTCCTTATCCGTGGCGTTCATCGCCCTCAGCATGCCAACCCTGTTCTACCGCAGTGTTATGGGCCACGAGGCGCTGTGCGGTCACTTCCTCGTACTTGTGGCTATCGGGACATATTTCCGGATTTTGCGCGGATCGAGGGTTGCGATGTGGGCTGGCCCTCCGGCGCTATTGATCGCAGGTCTTCTGGTACATCCGTACTTGATGGCAATGGTCGCAGCCGTGTTGGTGGCCGCTCCCATCTCGTGCTTGGTCCGCCGCGAGCGTTTGTGCCTGCAAGCTTCGGCTGCACTCCTGACGGCTATTGCGATTTCCGGTGGCTTAGCGCTTCTCTTGGGATACACCGAAGAGGCTGGCGGCGGTTGGGGGTACGGGTACTACTCCATGAACTTGCTCGCACCGGTTTATCCTGCTGGATCAACGCTGATTCCGTTCTTCCCGACGTTGATTGACGCCACGGGAGGGCAGTACGAGGGCTATCAGTATCTGGGCGTCGGAGCCCTGATGCTGTGCTTAGTCGCCCTTATCTGTGTTTGTATCCGCGTCCCGAAACGAGTGTGCGCTCGGCATTCAGGATTGATAGTCACGTGCGCAGGGCTCACAGTCTTTGCACTATCAAACTATGTTTATAACAACACGTTTCTGGTATTTCACATCGAGAACGTGCCACAAATCTTGCAGTCTTTTCGCTCCAGCGGCCGTTTCTTCTGGCCCGTCGCTTACCTGCTCATCCTCGGCTCAATCGCTATGGTGACGCGGCGTCTGCCCACAAAGGTCAGCGCAGCAATATTGCTGATCGCTGCATCTCTACAATTTGCCGACACCACAGCGCTTCGCAATAAGTTCCGGGACCATTTGCGCAAGCCAGAACGGTGGTACATTGATCGGGAAAGGCTTGGGCCGCTGATGGAGCGTTCTGCTCGCCTGACCGTCTGGCCGCGATACGAGTGTCGGGGAAATGTCGTTTGGGACCCCCAGTACCTACAGGTGCTCTTGCTTGCGTCCCGGTATGGGCTTCGGACGAACACAGCATACACGGCGAATCCAAGGCCTCGCGGATCGTGCCGGGCAGCCGATATAGTTGGCGCGCCCCTGCAGGCGGGGGAGCTCCGCATCATCTTGTCCGGCGACGCCGTTGAGGGCATTCTGCCGCCGAACTCCCGAGAGCTGTGTCGGCAGATTGGCCATCTGACCGCCTGCTCACCTCCGTCCTGAACTCCAACGTCTTCGGAATCCGACAGAAGGGCTTTTCGCCTGAATCGACAACCGGATCCGTTTTCCGAAGCAGGAGGGGTGAATCCCTGCTGTTGGGGAATGTGAGATAGCCCGATGAAAAGCGAGCTGGTCGAACGCGAGAAGGAAATCTCAGAGAATTATTGGTGGTTTGTCGGCCGGCGCACCATCCTAGAGCGCGTCCTCCGAGGTTTTGCAAAACACAGTCGTGTCTCCGTTGACGCAGGCTGCGGAAGTGGACGGAACATGCAATTGTTGTCCCATTTCAGCGATCTCGTACTGGGATTCGACCGGTCCTTCGTGGCGCTGGAGCTAGCGGCTTCGTATGGGCTTCCGATAGCCTGCGCTGACTGTCAAGCCATTCCCCTGGCTGGTGCCTCGGTGGACTTTCTCAGCGCACTGGATGTGCTCGAGCACACGGACGACGACATGGCTGCGATTGCCGAGTTCCACAGGGTCCTAAAACTCGAGGGGTTTCTTCTTGTCGCGGTTCCGGCTTACCGATTTCTCTGGAGCGAACACGACGAGGCCTTGATGCACCGCAGACGGTATGTTGCTTCCGAGCTGCATCTCAAACTCTCGTGCTCCGGCTTCCGAGTGCTGAAGCGAACTTACGCTGTATTCTTTATGTTCTTCCCTATAGTCTTCTACCGCCTCTTTCGCGGTTTGTTCCCTAAGGATCCCCTTGCACCGAGGGCTTCTTACGTGAAGTTGCCGGCCTTTCTCAACAAACTTCTCATCGTTTTTCTCAGACTCGAGGCTTGGCTGATGGGAATGATCAACCTCCCATGGGGTACTTCTATTATTGTCCTCGCCCAAAAGACTGAGGCTGCATCCAGAAAGGTGAAAGGTCAGACTGTTTAGTGCGTGCGGCTTGTGCGCGGCCGTTCAGGGTTACATGCGTAGAAAAAGGCGAGCGTCACTAGTGTAAGGACGGAGAGCAACATCCCCAACAAGAGCCCCCGCTGACGATAGTAGAACAGGATTTCATGCTGCCCAGGCTCGGCGTACACGGCGCGGAAGAGTTGATTGGCGCGCAGCACGGGGACTTCGCGGCCATCAATGCTCGCGTGCCAATTGGGATCGTAGCGGTCGAGCAGGACGACATACCCTGGCCGTGAAAGCTCGGCCTTCAGGGTTACGCGATTGGGCTGGTGCTCGCTGATCTCGACGCTGCCTGCGGAGCTCAAGCCATGGACGGCAGGAGCGGCGCCGGGATCAGCGGCCAAGATCGCCTTTTCCGCGGCGTCGAAGTGCGGTGATGCCATCTCGGAGAGGGTCTCGAGCGGGCTCTTGGTGAAAACCGACGTACCCGCCACGTACGCACGAGGCAAAAAGTAAGGGTTCTCGATCAGGTAGCTTGGTTTGGGGGAGCCGCTGAAGATTTCGCTGACCACCCTTCCACGCGAAGTAACCTGCCGGACGGGGCGAATGATGTACTTCGTATTGGTCCGGCCAAGCAGGCAGTCCACGCGCAGATCGTCAGGAGCTTGGGTAAGGAGGTAAATCCATACGTCGAATAGAAAAGGAGGCAGCGAGCGGTCGTCGAAATCCAGGTTGAGGCTTCCCTCCACACCTTGCGACATAGACCCTGTGGCCAATAAGAGCCGTTGGCGGAATATCCCCTGCGCGACATGCGGAATCGCGGCGGCCTCTGGGATCGATTCAAAATTGACGTAATCCTGAACGCCTTTCGAGGCAGCAGAAACGCGGGTTAGTGAAGTGACGCGGTACGTCCCTGGCATGCCTCTGAACTGGGAAATAACCGGAGGTACATAGTCATAAAAGCCACGCGGGACCGAAGGGTTGGCGCTGAAGCCCTCTGCAAAAAGCTGGACCATCCCCAGAATGGTGAATGCCGGCACACCCCAAATTGCCCAGCGTTTCTTGCTTACGAGGCCGATCAGGAGCAGAAGCCCGGCGAGGAGGAATCCGGCGATTCCGGGCAGATAAAGTCGCAACATGGCTTCCAGGTAGTGAGTCATTTGCGCGACTTCGTTCGCCGAATGCCCCTGCCGGAAAAGCGCCCACGACACGGGTCGCAGCGCGAAGCCTGGCGCGACGCCGGCCGCGACCCAGATCAGAAAGCAACTCCCGAGCAATGCCTCTAGCGGCCACAGGGCCCGATTGCGCCGGGCCTGCCACAAGGCAACTTCTCCCCGGACTGCGTCCAATCCCCACCCGGCCAGAATCGCGAGAAGCATAACGAAGGGGACTAGCAGCTTCACTGGAAAACGCACCAGGCAGAGCAATGGCACTAGCAAATAAGCGAGTGAAAAAAGCGGAGTAAAGTGGCCAAAGGAGAGCAAGAAAATGGTTATCGCCGACCCTCCCACGAAGTTTCGGCGGCGATCTCTTCCCAAAGCCCAGCCGCACAGAGCAAAGAACAGCGGGACGAAACCCACAAACACGGAAATGAAGTAGGGACTGTTTCCGTCATCGGCGATGGTGTTCCAGGTTGTCGGGGAGGTCAAGGCGGGCCCATAGAATCCCGGCACCAGCATCTCCATCACGAGGAGAGGCTGGAACGACCAGTTTGCCGTCTCGCGGAACAGCATCCCCTGCGCTCCACGGTGCGAGTTAGCCAGGAACCCAACCGACGGCAAAAACTGGACGGCGCACAGCGCTAGCATGAAGCATCCCGAGAGCATGAATCCGGCCAGGATGCGTAAATTCGCAGAAGAGATAAGAGGATGAAGTGTTCCTTTAAAGCATAATGCGTAAGCAAAACAAATACCGACGGTTGCTATCATGGTGAAAGGCTCGGCGGCCAGAAACTGCAAGGCAAAAACCAGCGTCAGTACAATCCAACCGCGAACCTGAAAGCGTCTCCATGGGTTGTATCCTTCACCCTCTTTTGTGTTCGATCCCTCTCCCCCTTGGGGGAGAGCGTGGATCTCGACGGCGCTTTCATCAGCCGGCGAGGGCCGGGTGAGGGGGACTCGAAGTTGTCGAACGGCCCGGTCCGTGGCGAGCAGCGCCCAAGGCATCCAGGCTGCGCAAGCGGCGTGATTATACAAGTTGCCGAGCGACAGCAAGGGGCCGCTGAAAGCAAAGACGAATCCGGCGAAGAACGCGCCCCCGCGGCTCTGACCCCAGCGCCTGCCCAGGAGGTACGCGCCGATGCCCGCCAGCGCCACGTGCACGACGTAAAAGAACGGGTAGGCGAAATCTATGGGAAGAAGGATCAGGAGCAGCGTGTAGGGATAGAAGAACAACTGGTTGGGATTCTCGAGGAGTGGCTGCCCACAGTTCAAGTAAGGGTTCCAATAGGGTAGCTCGCCCTTGCGGCAGATCTCGTGAATGAAGCGTGCGCAGGGATAAGTGAAGTTTGAGACATCGCGAAACCAAAGCATGGAAGGCGTGAAGATCACCTTCCAGAACATGGCCAGCGCGCCCAGCGCCAGGACGGCCGCGAGCGCCAAGTCGATGCGGTCGAGCGGCGGGCCCACGGCCAACGAAGCATCGGGGGCGCGATCAGCCTCGGCTTGTCCTCGGGAGAACTGATGAATTAACTATCAGCCTCCGATGCACACCGCGAGTTTCTGGATGAAACAAAAATTCATTTGGGAACAGACTTGGCAAGCGTCTTGGGCCAAAAAATGGGCGGCATGGGCGGAGGACATGCAACCGCTGCCGGAGCAAACGTTACCGGTGAGGCTAGAGAGGCGTTGAAACTTTCCATCATGCTCGTCCGTGAACTCCTCCAAAAATCCTCAAAGCCTAATACCCAGACAGAAGGTTATGCGCAAAACTCCCAAAGTTAGTTGCTCAAATCAAAGGTAAAGCACGATGCCTGCAATATTGGCGCACAACCTAACATTCTCATACGTTGGCGCCGAGAAACCCTCAATCCAGAACGTCAACCTATCAATTGAGCAAGGAGCATTCGTAATCCTCACCGGCCCCAGCGGATGCGGGAAGACAACCCTCTGCAGATGCCTGAACGGCCTAATACCAAACTTCTACTCAGGAAATCTTGAAGGCGAACTCACAATCGATGACGTTAATGCAAGCGGAAAATCCACCGCTGAGCTAGCAAGCCACTTGGGCTTCGTCTTCCAGAATCCCGAGAATCAACTGTTCTCGCTATCCGTAAAACCAGACGTAGCCTTCGGCCTAGAAAATCTAGGCATCCAACGAGAAGAGGCAATTGATAGAGTCCGGTGGGCAATGGACGCCACGGGAATCACGGACTTGCACAAGAAGGCCCCATACGAACTTTCAGGAGGCCAACAGCAACGAGCCGCGATCGCCGGAGTCCTAGCTATGAAGCCTAGAATAATGGTCCTCGACGAACCCACATCATTGTTGAATCCGCGCTCCGCCGAGGAAATTGTCGGAGTGATCGCCAAACTAAACCACGAGATGCAACTAACCATACTCCTCGTCGAGCATCGACTCGACATAGTCTCTCGTTACGCAAATCGAGTTATCGTAATGGACAAGGGAAGAGTAATCCTTGACGGAACACCAGCACAAGTCTACGATGATGAAGCTCGACTGATTGGCATAGGTCTACCCAAAATTACCACACTCTTTCACCTCTTGAGAAGCGATGGGTTCCCAGCGAAGACGAATCCAATCACCGTAGAGCAAGCATCAAATGAGTTAAGGAGAATGCTTAAACGATGATCTCAATCGAAGAGGTCAGCTTCCACTATCCCAGCACCGCACAAGATGTTCTCAGCAACGTAACTCTCTCCATTAATGATGGGGAATTCGTTGCAATAATGGGTGAGAACGGAGCGGGAAAAACTACACTCGTTAAGATGCTTAACGGATTGTTGATGCCTACGAAGGGAAGAGTACTCATAGACAGTTCTGAAACAGGCAACAAATCCGTAGCCCAGCTCTGGCACGATGTTGGACTAATCTTCCAAAACCCTGATCACCAGTTATTTGCTGAGACCGTTTCGGAAGAGTTGAGCTTCTCATTACGCAACTTCGGATTCCCAGAAGACGTAATCCAACGCAGAATAACCAACATCCTCGAATCCCTCGACCTTCAGAAATACTACTAACGCCTCCCCCTTCATCCTGAGCAGGAGGAGAACGCAAGCGAGTTGCACTAGCAGCCACTCTGGTATGGAATCCAAAACACATAATCATGGATGAACCAACAATTGGACAGGACCATCTTCAGAAAGATCGATTGAGAAATTTCATAGTGCAACTCATATCGCAAGGGAAAACAATAATCATAGTCACCCATGACGTGGAGTTTGTAGCAGAATGCAACCCACCGCGTCGTTCTTCTCTCTAAAGGCAAGGTTCTCGCAGACGGACCAGCTACTCGAATACTCACCAGAAGCGACCTAGTAACGAAAGCCTCCCTAGTGAGGCCGCAGATAACAGAACTGATGCAACAACTCAACGAGAAAGACACCCCACCAGACATCGTTGAACCATATGCCGCTAGAGATTTCCTAACTCCCAAGCTTCATGCAGCAGCTGACACTCAGACCAGCACAAGGTGATCTGTATCTCACTAAGATTCGTTGAAGGGTTCAAGTTCACCAGAATGGACAGCCCAATTCACCGAATGGACCCGCGAGCCAAATTCATTCTAACACTTGGATTTTTCACAACAACCCTAATGTTCACAAACATCTTTGCCTTGCTAACTATCTTCCTAATGCAAATCCCCCTCGTAATGTTGGCAAAAACATGGAGCAGATGGATCAGATCTATGAGAGGAGGCCTTTTGATGGGCATCTTCATCTTTGCCATGAATTATATCTTCGGCACATCACTAGTGTTAGCGAT
>CAWIUZ010000019.1:0-15602 GCA_963838915.1 uncultured Acidobacteriota bacterium | reverse complement strand
CACCCGCCTTCGCACCCGCCTTCGATTGGAAGCTGACCCATTTTCTGGAGTAGCTGGGCGAAGCTGATGGTTGGAATCAGCAAACCAAAGAAGAGAATTAATTTTTTCATTGTGATCATGAATAGGTATTGAGCTGATTGGGTTAATTGCCAACGGTGGCCGCGCCGTTATAGGCGTTAATGGTCATGGGCTTGGATATCGTCATGGTTTCAGCGCTGGAACCGGCACTTCAAATCCAAATATTTCCGCCGCTGGCAACGGCATTTGTTCCTTGAGCCAGGGTCGCGTAGGGATTGGCAAAAGTGCCCGACCGGGGAGAACTACCATAGTTGAAATCCACCCAAACATTGTTAGGGGGAGACAGCGATGCTACATACAGGGCTGGATAAGCCATGACAATCCCGTAGCCGGTATCCCGATCCACCCCGGGTGGGTAAACGTCCAGCGCCGTGCCCGTCAGCACAGCCCGTATTTGCGCCGGAGTCAAACTAGGCGCGTAGGACCAGAGCAGCGCCGCAATTGCCGCCGGCATGCAGCCCCGCTGCCGAGGTGCCAAAAAAAGGTTGAAAACCTGGCACATCCGTGGAGACGCCATCAGCGGCTGCAATATCCGGTTTCTGGCGAACGGCTCCCCCCGGTGAGGAAAAGTTCCCTGGCGTGATGGCCGAGCCATCCACGTTAAAAAAAACACGACGTAATCCGTCCGAGGTGAAAAACTCGAAGGGATTGTTAGTCCCGCCCGTGAACGGGTTGGGATACGGTCCTTTGTCTGTTCCAAACGAGGCGGTCAGGCATGGCCGCCACGCAAAACGCGTTGGCGGCGCACGGGTGGCCGAAAGTGTTACCCGCAGTGCCAATGCTAAATTGGCCTGCTCCGTCCGCGTTCAGGTGAATGCGGACAAACCGCGCCGCTGCCGAATTGTGTTTGACGATGACGATGCGACAACCGTTGTAAGCACCGCCAACTGTTTCATACGGATCCCATGCCGTTTTGAACGCCGGTGGAACTGGCGACGACCGTTGAACCTGTGGGATCGAGCACGAACAAATCGTAATCGTTGCTGGACCGCCCAACGGGTCAGCCCACCACAGATTCACTGAATTGGTATTGCCGCCATTTTGAACCGTGTCGTAGGTGGCCGATCCAAAACTGTGCAACCGACCCGTCTCCTTGGTGGCGCGCGCCCCCATCCGCGAAGTCCCCTTCCCAAGTGCTCGATGTGCCGTCATCGAGGTTGCCTTCATTACCGGCCGAAGAGAAATACAGCACGCCATTTGCAGTCACTGTACTCACTGCTTGAGCCACAATTCCGTCCTGAAAGGGAGGCTCATCGTAATAACCATAGTCATCGTCGATAATATTACAGCCATTGGTCCAAAGGTTCAGAATGTTGTAAGCAAACTGGGCCTCTCCGTTGGCGGCAGTGGCGAAATAAAGACTGGCAGCAGGTGCCAGGTCATTCACGATCTCCAATATCGCCGTTCCCTCACCGGTCAACTTCTTACCCAACCCGCTCTGACCGGGAAGAATCGTGATGGCCGGCAAATCACCGGAGATTATTAAATTGGTGTAAAAGTCCACACTATCTGAGAGCACCCCCACATTGATTCCAGCGCCATTGACTCCAAAAGTGCTCCTGGCAAGGATAGCTTGGTGGGTTGTGTCTCCTTCTGAATCCGTTTTGTTCGTGTGGCCCTGGCGACCCGCGGACAGGCGGGCTGGCACTCAGGGTAAACTCCGCGAGGAATCTCGCCCTGGTTTTTCTGGGACGGTCTGCCCGACGCAGAGCAAGATTCTTCGCTTCGCTCGGAATGACATTTCATGGTTTCTGGATGCCCGTCAACGGACGGGCATGAGCGACTGCTTTCTAATTTCTGCATTCTGAATTTTGCCCGCTTTTTTCTGCCTTCTGCTTTCCGCCTTCTGCCTACTGCCCACCTCCTGCCCCAACGCCACCGACACGTGTTCATGAATGGGCTGCGCTTCGTTGTTGTCCTCAGGATGCGCCAGCTTGTAGGGGCCGGTGATGGCGCGCGAGGATTCATCCGCCTTGAAGCGCAGGTAGAGCTTCTCTTCGCGCGCCGCCCCCGCATCGTCCCGCAAGCCGCGATAGCAGAGCATCAGGTCGTAATGGGCCTCGAGATCTTCTGGGTCGACCGCAAGGGTCTTATCGAATTCCGCCACCGCATCCCTATATTTGCGCTCCAGGAAGAGCATGCGGCCCATCTGGTTTCTCACCACGCGGTCGCGCGGGTACAAAGCGGAAGCCTTGGAAAACTCGTCGAGGGCGGCGGGGTAATTGCCGTCCGCTTTGAAAACAAGGCCGGCGAAGTAGTGCGCGCTGCCGAGCCGGGGATTAAGTTGGATGGCCTTTTCGAGCAGGGGCTTTGCCGCATCGGTGTTACCTTCCTGCACGCGAGCCCGCGCCACGTTCACCCAGCCGTCGGCGTAACCGGGATCGAGCTTCGTCACGGTTTCAAAGGCGCGCTCTGCGCCTTTCAAATCGCCCTGCAGCAACAGCCCGATGCCATAATCGTTCCAGCGCCCGCGGTCCGCCGGGTCCAGGCTCAGCGTTTCCGTGTAAGGTGCCGAAGTCTTGGCCAGAACCGGAATGGTGCACGTGTCTTGCTCAATCACCACGGTCGGCACATCCGGTATGGCCTTGAGCTTCGCGGAAACGCGGCTAAGGTCGCCTTGAAACACCCAGCGGCCATCGTCGTAATTCCTGGTTACATTGGGATCGGGCTGAGCGGGATCGCGGACGCCCGCAAATGCCCACTGGGTATTCCACCAGGAGAATTTCCGATAGTTGAGTTTCGCGGTGAGTGTAATCGAATCCCCACAGTCCTCGGGAATCTTCATGCGAAAATGCACAGTGTCGTCGGCGCCGGGAGGGATCAAGTGGGCGTACATGGTGGCGCGCGTGGACCAGGCATTGCGCTTGTTGATGGGATTGCCGTGCCCGTCAAGTTGCAGCGAGCGGTAGAAGTGGGCGCCGGGCTCGACCGGGCCGTGACCGTTGTCGGCCGCTTCCCCGCTCCAGAAAATGATTCTCCCTTTGATGTCGTGCGCCTGAAGCTCCAGCCAGCAATCAAAAGCGTCCACCGTGCCGCCCGGAAAGAAATGTCCTAGCTTGCGGGTTCGGACTACCACTTCCACGCGCACCGTGTCGCCGCGCCGCACTTGAGCTGCCGCCCTTCCGAGCGGCGCCATCAGCTCGACAGGCGGAACGGCGCTGACCCCCGCGGCCGACAAACCTGCCGAGGATTCTTCGCCCACTGCAAACGTGCTGGCCAGTTGGGGCGCCTCGCCTCCGGCTTTGCGCGCCGGGCCTGGAGTCTCGGCAGGTTCTTCAGCCAAGGCAAAGATATCAACGCTTAAAGCACCCTTCAGGAAACTCTCCACCTGCTGGACCTGTTCCTGGTCGCCGTAGGAAGTCGGGACCGCGGTGTTCGCCGCTGCAAACCGATGCGAATGCACGAAGCCGTGGATGTTACCGAAATCCTTGGAAGGAACCAGCGGCATGTGGCAGTCCGCGCATTGGGAAGGGTGAGGCGGATAATAGAAGGATCTCGCGCCCTGGCCGGAAACCCCGCTGGCCTGCCAGTTGTCATAGTCGTTGAAGCCGCGAATCCAGCGGTAACTATTGACGGGCACGTCCAAGTGAACCTTGTGGCAGGCGGAGCAGAACTCCGGAACCTGCGTGGGGTCCTTGTGAAAGGGCTTCAGAAAGGCATTGCGATGCGGCTTGGGGTCGAGCTTCACGGCGTAGTCGTGGATGAAGTGGAGCAGGGGATTTTTGCTCGAAGCCAGGCGGTCGAGCGGTGGGTAATCCATCACGAAACCGCCCTGGCCCATGGTGTCTTTCACGCGTGAGATGGAATGACACGACATGCACCCCAGGCCGTTCTGGCCTTCGCGCGTGTCTTCGACCTCGCGGATGGGATGCGTCTGCATCTTGTTGGCGAAGACCAGCGCGTGGTCGTGGCAACCGCCGCACCAGAGCGAAGGCTTGATGCCCACCGTATCCTGCATGTACTCGATGGCCTTGCGATACCATTGATTATTGAAAGACGCCATGTGGTGCATCGAGCTTTGCCACTGGTTGTAGATGTCCGTATGACACGGGCGGCAGGATTCTGAATCCATGAAGAACTGCGAGGTGATGGTCTTGCCGTCGCTGGTCGTCGCTGAACTAGGGAAAAGCAGGCTGGATGCGCCGCCCCCTTCGTGAGCCATGCTGAGTGGGGGCGTCGAAGGGTTCTCGATTCTATAGCGAGGATCGGGGTGGGAGTAATGGTAAACCGCCACGACTGCGTAGAACGCACCCGCAACCACGGACGCCCGGAGGCTCCAGCGCCACGCCGATGGCAGGCTTCCAGCCTGGGGGGCGAGGCGCGTCCAGATGCGGCCTCGAAATCGAATCAGCAGAAAGAAGAGGCCCGCGATCGCCAGTCCCACGTGCGCATAAAGCGCCAGGCTGTGGGGCCGAGTCATGCCAACGAAAACAAGATATAAGCCGAAACCTGCGGCCAGCCCTAACAACCAGAGTGCACCGCTTCCCCAAACCCCAGCGAAGGCCCTTTGATGCCGGATTACGAAGTAGACGAAGAGGACGCCGACACCCATACCCAGCAGCGGGTGCAGCAATGCATTCGCGACGTAAAAAAGTGAAGGGGCGCCGAAGGCAGCGACATAGGCGCTGTTGCAAATGAGAACAGCCGCAGACGCGGGGAGGAGCCATCCTCCCCGCCAGCGGCCAGGACGTTTGTTTTCCATTTCTCTTTCGGTCTTGCCCTGATTCTGCCCAAGACCCGACGCAGCTTTTAGCTTAGCAAGCCTTGCCTGCAGGTTTCAACCGACCTCCGGCGGGGCAGAACCCTTTTTCTGTATTAGTCATCGGCTTTCTTTGCATTACCGGCATCCGGTGTAGGGGGACGGCTTGCCGTCCCCTGTTCGCCTACGGGTGGGGCAAGACCCACCCCTACACCGCGCAGCTGCGTTGTCATCAACCGCCGCAGACCGGGTGAGGGGTTTCTCCCGAGCCAACGACGAGACCCCTCACCGGTCACGCCTCGGCTGGTGAAAGCGCCGAAGTGCGACACCCTCCTCCCAAGGGAGAGGGCTTTCCATCTACATGAGGGCAGTACTTTGGTGCCAGTGACACTCAGGGTGCCTATATATAGGATTCGCATATATGAAAGACCACACGATCAACATCGGCGCTCAAGTTAAGCGCGGCAGCGCGGAACTGGCCATCCTCTCGGTGCTGTCCGACGGGCCGCTGCACGGCTACGAAATCTCGAAGCGCATCGAGCGCCAGTCGCAAGGCCTGCTGCGCTTCAACCTGGCCTCGCTCTACCCACTGCTCTATCGCATGGAAAAGCGCGGCTGGGTGAGTGGTAACTGGGAAGGGCCTGCGGGAGGCCGACAACGGCGTTACTACCGTCTGGGGCCCGCGGGGAAACGGCGCCTGGTCCCATTGCGTGAGGAGTGGGGGCAGTTATTTCAAGCCTTGCACACTCTGGCCGGGGTGACCCATGCCTGATTGGCGCGCGATCGCGAGAAAGAAGTTAGGTCCGCTGGGGCTCGAGGCGAAGCGGCAAGAGGAGATCGTCCTCGAACTGGCCGGGCATTTGGAGGACCTCTACAGCGACGCGCTCCGGCAAGGCCGATCGCACGCTGAGGCGCTCCATTCCGCGTTCGATGCCGCCTCCGACTGGAATGAGCTGCGCCGCGAGATTGAACTCGCCGTAAACGAGGAGGTCGCTATGAACTACCGTGTTAAAACACTCTGGTTACCCGGAGCCTGCACGATCGCTCTTTCCGGCATCGTTCTTCGATTGCTCCAAATCCCGTCGGCGCCTGTTCCGCGTGTCCTGTGGCCGTGGCACAGCACCGAACTGGTCATTTACTGCTGGTGGTTGCTGTCGTTGCCCGTGATCGGCGCCATCGGGGCGTACTGGTCCCGGCACGCCGGTGGAAGGTTCCTGGAGAGGGCGCTGGCAGTCTCGCTTCCCGCCTTGGGGATGGTTTGTCTGCCGCTGCTAATGTTTCCATTTGTTCTGGTCTACGATTTGATTCGCTTCCACAGCTTTCCATTCGTGCCCATGGCAATCCTGCTGTTCGGCTGGGGCGTGCTGCCGGAGGCTGCTTTGCTGGTGGGAAGTTTGCCGTTCCTCAGGCGGGATGCCTCCACAGAACACGGGCAACCCGTAGCCTCGCACTGAGCTAGGCCTGTTATCCTGAGCGCAGCCAAGGATCTTTGCAGTTTCCTATACGTCAGGGACTTACGAAACAACTGCAGAGATCCTTCGCTGCTACGAAAATGGCGGAAGCTTTTGTTGAAAATACAGGAGTTACCTCCAAAGAGCCATTTTCATGCACAGTGGTGAGCCGAAGGATCATGAAGTCTGCGCTCAGGATGACAGGGGCGGTGTGGGACGACGTAGTTCCAGGGCGGCCACGAGGGCCGCCCCTACATAAACCCAGCATCTACAGGCGCCGCGCGACGGCTTGCTGGGCCAGGGTGAGGGCCGAACGGATGGCGCCGAAGGTTTGGGCCTTATCCTCAAGCGAACTGAATTTGATGGGTGGGGCGTTCTCCTTGTAAATGTGCTGAACAATCTTGTTGACGGTCGAGAGCATGAACTCCGGCGCGCCCTTCGCAATGCCTCCCCCCAGAACAATCAAGTCGGTATCGAGAACGGAGATAATATTGACGATGCCGACACCCAGCATGGTGAAGATTTTCTCCAGAACCGCCCGAGCGTTCGGGTCGCCGTTGCGGAAAGCCTCAAAGACGAAGTAAGCGTCACGCTCCGCAGCGAGGCCGGACGCCGCTTGAGCGGCCGTGGCGGGGATCGCCTTCCGTCCCTCGGCGGCGATTCCCATCCCGGAAACATAGGTCTCAAAGTGGCCCGAATCGCCGAAGTTCTCCGCCCAACGGGGCCACTCAAGAATCATATGGTAGACTTCGCCGGCAGAACCGGTGCGGCCGCGACAAAGCTTGCCATCCACGAACACGCCTGAGCCGGTTCCGGTCCCGATGGCGATAAACACGAAGTTGTCGACCCCTTGCGCGACGCCGTGCCAATGCTCGCCGATAGCCGCCATGTTGGCGTCGTTCTCGAGGAAAACGGGCACGCGCAGCTTTTCCTCCAGTTCATGCCCCAGATGGATTTCTTTCCACCCAGGCAGGTTGTAGGCAAAAGCCACTACGCCGCGCTCCGCGTCCACCGGGCTCGGCACGCCCATGGCGAGCGCGCGGAGGCGCCCGCCGGCCTTCGCCGTGAGCGAGCGCGCCCCTTCAACGATTTCGCCGATTAATTTGTGCGGGCCGTCCTCGGGGCGAATCTTTACGTTGGAATCTTCGAGGATCTTTCCGCAGAAATCCGCCAGCGCGAAATGCACGTGGCTGCCGCCCAGGTCGATACCGATCACTTGGCCGTAGTCCGGGTTGATCCCAACCTTCGCCCGGCCGTCGCCGTAGGCCAGGAGCCCCTTCTTGACCAGCGGACGGAGCTTGGCCAACACGGACGCGGGACGAATACCAACCTCACGGGCGAGTTGGCTCACGGATGCCGTCTCGCGATTTGCGATTTCCTGAAAGATCCGCTGCTCAGTGCTTTGTGGTTTGAACATATAACACCTCGAGCTCCGGGTCATTCCAGCAAAGGCTCTCCGCTGCTGCGGCGCGGGAAAGGGAACCCCGGATTTCAGATTTCAGATTCAAGATTTCAGATTTCGGATTCGGATTCAAGATTTCAGATTCTTCGCGAGAATCAAGTCGGAATACGATTCTGCGACGATGTCCTTAGCTTTGATGCTGAACAGTTGTTGAAAGTGGTGCGCCTGGGACCTTATCTTCTTCACGTCACCCGTCCGCGAAATGGCTTCCACCTCAAGGAATTTACCCAACCGGCGCACCCGGTCGAGGTGAATTTTCACATTCTTCACAAAGTAAATCTCACGCCGCTTATCGACCACGGCCAGCGTCGTGAGGGCGCGCTCGAGGATTGCCCGCAGGGAATTCCGCCTGGGAAGAAGCATCAGCTCAACGGCAGACTGGCGGGCGCGGCGAGCGTTGCGGCGGCGGTAGAAGATCAGAGCGTTCTCGATGCGCCCCTCCCGAACTTTCAGCCGTCCTGCCGGGACGCGAAAGTAAGTGTCTATCTGGTGGTCGGTTCCGATGGAGCGCGCGTTCAGCGTCTTCAGCGCATCGCGAACACGCTGCTCGTCCTTGATTCGTGCTTTAAACTCGAAGTTGACGATTTTCATTGTGGGAAGCAGTCACCGTGGGAAGCATCCCTCAACCGGCCCGCGACGGCCGGTGAGAGCGCCGTCGCGTCGCAGTTGCCGCACAGACGCGCGGGCAATGGCCCGCAGCTTCTATCATGGTTCGGAGATGGCGAGCAGGTTGTCCGTGTCAATGGCTATCCGCTTGGGCTTCGCAGCGGTCGTAAACCTGAAGCGCCCCCCTTCGTCGGTGACGGCCACGCGACCCAAGCTGGCCTTCTTATCTTTGCCCACCTCGGCGATGACAGGCAACAGCATTTCAAAGTCGCTCGACACCCCACTCTGAGTGATATTTCCCTGCACGAGGAATTTCTTCGGCGAGAGTTCTTTCACGCTCGATTCCAGCTTGTAGGTCGGGACACCCATCTCGTACACCCACTCATTGAAGAACCAGTCCAGCCGGCGATCGTGCTCGAGATCGATCGAACGAGTCATGTATTTCTCCGCTTCGAGAATAAAGTCCTTCGTCGAAACGCTCTTTCCTTGATTGGCGACGATGAATTCACGCAACAGGCGGAAAAACTTCTCGTCGGAACCTGTAGACGGATCGCGCATCAAGCCTCTCAACATGTGCAGCACCCAGCAGGCTTTTTTGTACACGATCGCGTCATAACCCCCCGGAGTTACTGAATTCGAGAGGCGTTGGCCCAGCCAGATGGGGCCGCTCGCCTCGTTGCTTATTCCATTCTTGCCCTTGTTGAGCAGATCGAGTTTGTAACTTCGCAACAGTTCGTGGAACCGGTGATCGCCGTCCTTTTGCCTCGACAACTCGAGCGCCGCAGCGTAGGTCGCCAGGCCTTCGGAGAGCCACTGATCGTGGTAGGTCGACCAGCCCAGCAGGTTGCCCCACCATTGATGTGCAATTTCGTGGGCCACCATCCCATGGCCAAGCAGGTCCTCGTCCTTTTCCCCAAACCCCAGTTCGGAACGCTCCGACTTGCGCAAGAACGAGAGGGTTGGAAGATAGACCAGTTCCGGCCAGCCTTGGCCAAAGTTACCCGGGATTTGGGAGATGGCAAGACGGGAATATGGAAACGGGCCAAACAGGCTCTCGAAATAGACGATCGCTTGCGAAGCGCTTTCGGCCACCGCTTGCAGCAACGCGGCCGGGGCCAGCGGAGGAACGGTCTCCGGAGCAATCGACAAGGGCGGGTCATGCTCTCGACCAATGTTGGGGATCATAAAGTGCGGAACCAACTTTTGCGAGTGACGCGCCTCGAGCGCCGCTTCCGCCTCGCGCGTCGCGTACACTTCCACCGTCGTCTTTCCCACCCGGCGCTCGACCGAATGGTACGGCCCCAAATTGAATCCGGCTACCCGAAACACACCGTCCGAGCGCCACCGGCTGTGCTTTCTGCCGTTTGCAGTTTCCTCTTCGATCCGCGCTCCTGTCGCAACCAGCGTGACGTTCTCCGGATAATCGAACCTAAGGTCGAAAGAAGCTGGAGCTGCCAGCCCAAGGTTCGGATACCAGCCGCCTCTCTCTCCCACGTACAACACATTATTCCCAACATTGGTGATGACGTTCCCCTGGTAGGTAAACTGGAGACGGAATCTTTCGCCCGCGGGGTGTGGGGCTGCCAAAACCACTTGGATCCAGCCTTTGCTCCGGTCACCGATCTCGGCATCTTCCTCCTGGGGGTATGCATAGACGGGCAGGCTTTCACCGCGCTCGTTCAGGACCTTTAAGACGTTGAGCTGCCGGGCAAAATCAAAAGTCAGCACGCGGTCGGTGGCAGAGAGCGACTCCAACTGGACCTCCGCGCGCGCCTTCATGCTGTTGTCAGGCTCCAGATGAATGTCAATATCGTAGGCAAGGGCTTTCACCGTCCCGGGCGTCTGATAGGCGAAACGTGCCGCCGAGGTCTTGCTTTGAAATGCACACCAGCAATCTGCGAACACCCCGTCAGAATTGCGACGAGCCACAACCACCGTCACGGCCTCCGGGGACCGCTCGTCGTCGATCACGTCGAACCACTTCAGGGCATTGCCTTCCAATCGGGCGTGAAAAAACGGCATGGTGGCGTCGCCCAGCAAATCCTCGAAGATCCGCGGCGAGTCTTCGAGAGCCAATACACGCGGCGAGGAGTTCCATATTTGAGGGAATTCTGCCGGCCGCTCCGGGTCGTCGGGCTCCGGTTTCTGCGCCACAGCCAGGAGTTCCTTAGCGGTTTCGTCGGTGAAACGCAGAACCGCGGCGCCGAACTGCTCTTCAAGAATGGGCGCATGAATGAATCGGGCCAGACTCTCTTTCTCGACTCGCGTGGGAGGAACTAACAGGATTTCCCCTTCGCCCACATAAACTGCGCCGGTGATTTTCCCGGCGGCCTGAGTAAAGAACCCGATATAGCCGCGGGTAAAAAACAACTTCACGCGGTCCCGGATCAAGTGGGCGCGGCGCAGTACGTAAACCTGGTCCGGATCCACCCTAGTATTGTGGAGTTGATCGAGGACTTGTGGCGGATCAAGCCGGCTCTGGGGCCAGGTTCGACCGGGCATACCCAGCGTGGCGAGCAGAAGTGCGCACGCAAGCAGCGCAAATCTCTTCTTCGGGGTTGTGGCCAGATGAAAGCGTCCTGGCTGGCGGGATACGCTCGGCATCCTATAACCTCTGCAGTGATACTTTAGCTCGGTTAACCTCGCAGCACAACTCGAACTGGCTGAGGCTCAGGAACTTCGCATAGTCGGGAGCGAGATGGCGTAATGTACCCTGTATGCGTCGGTTTCTGCGCCAAGAGGAGGATGGGCGCATGTTGAGAGGGCAGAGAGGAAGGTGTGGAATGGAAGGATCAGGGAAATACAGCTTGTGCGGTGACAAGAGTCGTCCGCATCCCAGGTACGAAGGCGTCAGCAGCCAGTTAAAACTCCCGAACCCAAAATGGTGATCCAAAGCCACTCTTGGGAGGTCGTTTCCCTCTGCTTCTGATCGCTCCGGTAATGAGTTTCCGTCACCTCCTCAAAATGTGGAATCCCGGTAGCGTGGAACTGCTTCAGGGGGTCCGTCGTTCGTCCCCCCAACCAGCCGAAAAAAGGTGGACCTTACTGTCGCCGGCGCTGCCTCACTCATCCGCATTATTTGACCCGCCCTCTACGGTCACGGGAATCGCACAATCGCGCGTCAGCGTGCGAACTTGAATGCTGGTCTTTCCGGTACCGACGGCAGTCACTAAGCCGTCGGCACTCACGGTGGCGACGCGCGGATCTGCGGATGTGTAAGTCGTCTTGCTGGATTTCGTCAGTATTTCCTGTGAGCCATCGCCAAATGCGCCGAGCATGCGCAAAGGAACTCGCTCTCCGGCACGCGAGAAGAGGATGGTTGACGGCTTGGCCCAAATTCGCGTGGGTTCTTCTACCTTCTCGACGTCCAGCACGAGCCGCTCGGAGACGCTTTCACCACCGGCGAGTGTTCCTATCGCCGTCACGTGATAGGCTCCGGGGCGGATGTCCGTCGGGATCCTGACCTGAAACTCAAACGGGCGTGCGACGCCCAGGCCCGGTGCGACAACCTGGCTAATCGGCAGCGGGTGTTGCCCGACGAGAGCGAGCTTTTCCACTGATGAATCCGCTGCCACCGCAATTGTGACCGTCTGCCCGGGCTGGACCACCGTCCCCGCCGCAGGCGATACAAAGTGGACCGGCGTTTGCTGCGCGCCGGCAGAAGCCGTGACAAATCCCGCTGCCAGAATCAAAATACCTACGATTCTCGACGTGTGTTGCATGATGCTCATACCGCCCTCCCTCTGCTCGTCGCTCGTTGCTTCGTTCGCCGAGTCTGCAAGAGAAACCGCAAGTCTCTAATGATAATCGCTGCCCGTCGGCTGCTCATTCAGTAAATTGATGACCGCATTCGAAATTTCCGACGCCGGATCGAGCACCGACGGCCCTTTGAAATCCAGGGTCTCGAGCGCCGCGGTATGAATGACGCCGGAGAATTGCTGTCCTGAGAGGTTGTTCAAAGCGCTGTCCAGTGGCACGATGGTGTCATTGTTCTGCCCATAAATCGTGGTCCACTTCGTAGCCGTCAGATCCTTTGCCAAGGGATTGCTCGAACACAAGGCCCTTACCACCTCCGCGGTACAGAATATGCAACTCAGGCCATTGAGGTTTACGGAAGTCGCAATTCCCGCAATATAAGCCGTCTTGAATGGTTGCGTCTGTTTAAGATTAGTAAGCGCGGGGCTCAAGCTGCTGCCGAATCCATTACCTTCGAGGTCCCCCACTGCACCATTCGCCGTTTGCCCGGAGAACGTGATCGACGCCAGCGCGTAGTCTTGGTCCGAAGCCAGGACGTTGCGCACACAGGCGTTGTTGCTGGCCAGCAAGTCGGCGGCGACCGGCGTGCCGAGATGCGGCGTGGCGACCGTAATCAGTTTGTTGATGGGCCCGGCGCCAAATGTCGGAAACGTCGAATTGCTCAGAAAGTTCGGCAGCAAGAACATGGTGCGCGAAACGTCACCGCCCATGCTGTGCGCGACGATGTCAGCCTTGACCGCGGCCAGGTTCGCACTCGTCCGGTAGTTCGCAATAAAATTGTTGATCTGCGCCAACACGGATGGGGCGTTATAGGCAAACCCCAGGGAATTTGCCTCGATGGGGTCACTCGCCGGGTACGAGGGCGTCGTGCTCGTGATGCCGGTAATCGCGTTGTCATAAGTAGCGTAGTTGATATCGAAAATTGTATCGGTAGTCAGAGGTGTGAAGTTAGAGAAACTCGACGCGCTTCCCCAAAGGCCGTGCACGAGAACAACGGGGGGCCTCGCAATCGTAACGCTGGCATTGCCCGTTATCGTGGAGGGCGGCGACGCCACTTGCAGAGTCACCCTGCGCGTCGCGAGCGTATAATCGGTGGAGGAGCGCGAGAAATTCACCGGCGCCAGATAAATCGCGAAAGCTTCCGCTCCCGCGGTAATTGAGACAGCGGTCACCACGACGGAACTCGCGGCGGAGCTTGGGCTGCCTCCCAGCGCAAACACTCCGCCATCGTTCGGAACCGAGGTGCTCGGAGAGTTCGCGTCATTTATTACGGTAACAGTGAACTGCTGGCCCACGCTAGAAGCAGGAATCCGCAGTATGACTAGCGTAGTGCCGTCTGCCGCTGCTCCCTTGACCACCCCAGTCGTGGCTGAGGCAATTGCCGTGGTGTTCGTTGTAACTGACGAGCCGCTGACCAACCCCGCCACCACGGGGTCGATCAAGTTGTAGGTCGCAACCTGTCCAGTGGCATTCACGGAAACGACCGCTGCGAGAATCAGCGCAAAAGCCAATCGCTTTCCCATTGATCCCCCTTTTTGAATGTTGTTTCTTGAGCCTCTACCTATAATACCAAGGTACACATAGTTCCCGCAGAACGCAATAGGCAGTTACATCGATCTGGTTCCTGACAATAAAGCAGGGGTCTGCGGCAGCCGGCGGAATTAGGCGTGTGGGGATTGCAGTTCTCGGGTTACTTGGTTTCAGTGGTTGGCGTAAGTGTGAAGGTAACGTCGCGGTCAAGGCGCATACCAATCAACGAGCCCGCCGCTAGCGCGGCTTGCTTGCCATGAGGAAGGAGGATTGCCAAAGCAACGCCCGTGGCGGCCCCAGCGATGCCCGTGGCGAGCCCGCCGGTGGCGCCCACCGCCGTGGTGCCGGCGATGATGGCGGCTTGCTTCTTGCGCGAGGCCCCACCACCCTTCAGATCGCCTTCCGGCCCGACGTTGGGATCGCCTCCGCCCTCACTCGAAAAGACCTCGGTGAGCGAACCGGTGATTGCCAACTTCTGGCCGTTGGGCAGTTCGACGGTATCAAAAACCAGGGACAAGTCGCCGCCTTTTCCTCGGCGTCCGGCGGCCTTGACCTCGGCAATGTGTCCGTCAATCCGCGTGCCTTTGGACAGGATATCCTGGTCCTCGACTGCTACGGGATCGAGCAATGTAGTCAGGATCCGATCGCCGGGTCGGGAAGTCTTCGAGCTGACTGAGGAGTGGAGTTGGAGTTTGAACTCCGTTCCTTCGGGAATGGTTAGCTCGTTCTCGTTCGGGGTGGGGTTGTCAGTAGCGTTGTCCGCCGCGTTGTCGGCCGGCTGTTGGGCTTCTGGCTGCTGCTGTGGCTGTTGTTGCGGCGGCGGCTGTTGCGGCTGTGGCTCTTGCTGTGCCCAGGCCGGCAGCGCTATAAGCAGCAAGCTCAACCCCGCTGCCAGCATCCAGAGATAACTTCGCTTCATTACCAGACTCCCGATCCCCAACGCTATATTGGTCCTGCGCCGTCCTGACTCCCAACCCAACTTTTACCACTAAAGGTCGAGATGAGTCAAAGAGAAAATGGGCGCAAAGGTCCCTTCGCCATCTCACCCTGAGTGTTAGATGCATAACGCTGCTGCGGGTTGGACGACCTGGAACGTGTCATCCTGAGCGCAGCGGACGATCTCTGCAGTCGTTCGCACGTCTTCGAATCACGGGAAACTGCGGAGATCCTTCGCGGAGTTTATCCTGAGCGAACTACGGAGATTCTTCGCTTCGCTCAGAATGACAAGCGAAGGACTCAGGATGACGGGCGGCTGGTTTCTTCTCGCCCGTCCACAGGAGAGGGCTGACGACTCAACTCTACCATCACTCCCCAAAGGAGAAGGTTGTGGATTCCACTCTACTTCTACTCGCGCACTTCGGCATGGTGGCGGACTTCGACTCCCTCGACCAGGAACAAGAACGTCTTCCGCAATGTTGGTGGCGTGGTCGGCAAGCCGCTCCAGGGCGCGCGCAATGAACATCAGGTTGATGCATTGACGGACGCAGGTGGAATCCTGCTCCATCACGGCGATCAGCTCTTCGTACACAGAGTCCCGCAGTTGATCGATGACATCATCGGAGGTAAGGATGGTCCGTGCCAGTTCGGCGTCCTTCTTCACGAAGGCATCCAGGCTTTTCCGGATCATCGACTGGGCAAGGCTCGCCATGTGAGGAATGTCGACCAGTTCCTTCGGCAGGGGCTCGCGCATCAGGGCCAGAGTCCTGCGCACGATGTTCACGGAGATATCCCCCATGCGTTCCAGGTCGTTGTTGATCTTGATGGCGGCGGTAATGAATCGGAGGTCGGTGGCCATGGGCTGGACCCGCGCCAAAAGGCTGGTCGCCAGCTCATCGATATCAATCTCCATGCGGTTGATGCGGGCTTCGTTCTGGAGCACCTGCTGCGCCGCCTCCTCGTTCTTCTCAATCAGCGACTGGATGCTGCGGTAAACGGAGTCCTCTACCAGCCCGCTCATTTCGAGCAGGCGAGTTTCTCAGGTTATCAAGTTCCTCTTCAAAATGGCGAACGACAATGGTGG
>CAWIUZ010000018.1:0-19710 GCA_963838915.1 uncultured Acidobacteriota bacterium | reverse complement strand
ATACGCCGCCAGATGGACGGGTGAATTTCCAGCAGCGTAACCTTGAGTTGATACAACACACGGTTGTTCTTCGTCGTCATGCGAGGGCCTTCGTCGCTTTCAAAATGCGGCGCACCGAGGTGCGCCCGATCTGCAAACGGCGGGCGATTTCGGATTTACTCGTGCCCGCGCGATAGAGCTTGCGAACTTGGTCGGCGTGAAGGGCCGCCGTGAGTGGCCGCCCCAAACTTTGGCCGTTCTGGCGGGCGTGAGCCAGGCCGGCCCGAACTCGTTCCCGCAGAATCTCCCTTTCGAACTCCGCGAACACGGCTAAAAGACCGGCCATGGCTCGGCCGGCCGGCGTGGTCAGATCCAATGCCTCCGTCAGCGAAACGAAGCCCACGCCGAGGTGCTCCAGTTCCTGGAGGGTCGCGAGCAGATCCGTGACCGACCTCCCCCAGCGATCCAGCCTCCAGACTAACACCACATCGATCTCCCGACGGCGTGCGGCCTCCAGCAGTTGCTCTCGCCGCTCCCGCTGGGAAGCGCCCGAGCCGATTTCTTTGACCTGCAAAGCGATCCTCCAACCTCGACGGGTGGCGTATTCCCGCAGGGAACGGGTCTGCATGGGGATGGTCTGCTGGTCTTGGGTAGAAACGCGAGCGTAGAGGCCCGCTCGCAACGGTGTTTTGGCCCGACGAGAGGGGTGGCCAATAACCCTTGGCGATTTCGGCTTTGGAAAACTCCGTTTTTCGCCCCTTTTCGAGTGATGCTCCGGCCTGGCCGAAGTCTATCGTTTTCGGCCAGGGCAAAACGTATTCTACTCCAAAGGGATTTAAGTGGAAGGCCGACTTGTACCGGTCTGCTGCAGGGTCTCCCGGTAATTCCACGGCATCCAGGCCGCCGGATGCTTGGCCAACTCCTCGGCGTGTTTCTGCAATTCGATGAGGTAGTCGAAGGGATTGACGCCGTTCAATTCACACGTGTGGATCAGGCTCATGAACAGATCGCCCACCTCGGCGCCGTTCTGGGTCTTATAAAATAAAGAATTCTTTCGGTGAAGGATGGCTTTCTTCAGGGCCCGCTCCACGAGGTTCGAGTCCAGGGGCGCGCCTGCTTGCTGGAGGAAGAGGGTCAAGCGGTCCCAGCGTTTGAGACAGTACGAGATCGCCTTGCCCAGTCCCGAGTTGGGCTCCCCCTTCTTTTCTGCGAACTGGACTTTGAACCAAGCCTCGAGAGCCTCCATCACCGGCTGGCTGTGCTCCTGGTGGAAGCGCAGCCGCTCTTCGGGCGTGAGGCCTCGTTCTTCGGCCTCCGCATCATAGCGGTAGACGTCGCGCAAGCTTTCCAGCACGAATTGGCACTCCTGGGGAAAGTTGGGCGTCACCTGCACAAAACGACGGCGAGCATGGGCGTTACAGTTTGCCCAGAGGATGGCCAGCTTCTCCGGCATCGGCTCGGCCTGGCTCAGGGCCTTCGGCTTCGGCACGTTGCGCGACAAGGCATCCGACATTTGAAGGGGCGGCGCCAGTCCCTTCGCCCGCTCCACCAACACCCGCGCAAGGTTCTCCCCGGCGTGATTCCGCCCCGTGAAGTAGAGCGCGATCCGTTGCCCCTGCCGCGTCGTCGACACGATGCCGGAGGTGAACAGTCCCGTGCGCTCCCGCGAGCTCGACGATCCCTCACTACGACTGGGCTCAGGGTCTTCGGCTTCCCCCTGCGGGCGCTGAGGACTCGCCCTCGCCAGTGCCAGGATCTTCATACCCGTGTCGTCGTTGTAAAAGACCTCGCCTTGGGCCGCTTCCCCACGCCTCGCACAGCAGCAGCGAAAGCCGCCGGCGCGTGGCCTCGGGATGCACGGCGATCAATTGGCGGATGAACTCGACTTGGGCGGTGGTGATCTCCTGATGGCGGTAACGAAAGACGGTTTCCATGCCGGGGAGCGTAGCAGAGACCGGCGAAGAACGTAAGCCCCCTCTGTTTTTTTCACGCCGGCAGGCTCACCGGCCGCCATACCGGCACCGCGGAGGTTGCACCCGGATCGCCGCCCGCCAGCAACACATAAAATTCGTGCGCCTCCAGGGACTGGGTCATCCCCGTCCCACGGGCGGGCCCATAGGGGAATCTTCCCCTCGACAGGCGTTTCTGGCAAAGCCAAAATCCACGCCCATCGTAGGCCAAAATTTTCAGCGCCGTTCGCCGCCGGTTAGAGAAGACGAAAAGCCGGCCTGAAAAAGGGTCGGTTTGCAATGGTTCTTGGCACACCCGCGCCAGACCCTCAATCCCCTTGCGGAAATCCACCGCTTGGATCGCCACCCAAATGCGGGTCTGCACGGTGATCTGAATCATCCCTGGCACCGCTCTATCGAGTCTCGCCGTCCCACAGCGCCCGGCTCAGCGCCACCCACTCCGCTGTGGCGATGCCCTTGAATTCGACCCTCATCCTCCCGCGCGGCCCTTCCAATTCCACTCGACATGCTTGCGAACTGCCTGGCCGCGGTGCCAGCAGCTCGATAAAGGCCGGCGCCGCTCGGCGCAGAGCCGAGGAGGAACGAACAGCCGACTTGCGTCGCGCCTGGGGTTTCACGCGGGCCTTCAGGCGGGCGTAGTCCAGGCGCAGCGTGCGCGCCGGGAGTTGAACGCCATGTTGTCGGGCCAGTTTTGCGGCCGCCCCCCAGAGAGCCTCTGGGATCGGCGAGCGATGCGCCTGCGTGCTCCGCCACTGCTCCAGTTCTTGGCGAACCTGCTCCAATTCGGGGGGAATAACGGGTGTTTTGGTAGGGTCCATCAGCCTGTCCTCCTTGCCCTGGCTGGGCAACAGACTGACGTTACCAAGATCAAGCGGGCTCAGTCATGCAAGCTTGCCGAAACCTCACGACCGGACGAGCACGGCGTTCCTGCGCAGCAATCAGATCCGGCTGTGCTTTTCCTCCCTCGCGTACCTGTTGCTGGAGGCGCTGCGACGGCTGGGCTTGAAGGGGACGGAGCTCGCCCAGGCGCAGGCGACCACGATTCGGCTAAAGGTGCTGAAGATCGGGGCGCTGATCCGGGTGACGGTACGGAAGGTGTGGATTGCGCTGGCCAGAGGTTACCCTTACGTGGAACTCTGGGCGAGGATTTGGAGCCAGCTCCAGCAGCTTCCCGTGCAGGGCTGAACCGAGAGGTGACGACCCTCGTCCAGCAAAGATTCTGGCGGACGCCGGCGGGCCGACTCTCGTCTCTAAGTGGCTTGTCTGCAATAGGGCGGACGGTCGAAAAGGGCACCGTTGTCTCGGGCAGTTATCCACAGGCGTATTTTCGACCTTGTGAGAGCAAAGTAAGCTCGAAATGACCGTTCACCGCGCCGCAAAGTCGGCGGCAGAGAGCTTGTGAGAAATGCGGGCTAGAGCCTCATCCCCTCACATCTTCCACGATACTTGTAATCTTGGACGACTCGGAGTGCGATGGTACAAGAGTACCAACCTTCCTAGCCCGCATAATTCATGATTTTGGAGACAAGAAAAGCCTCCTGTGGTACAAACACGTTGAGATGACGATGTTTGAAGCACCAAAGGAGGCTTTTGCTTGGGTCACGACACCACAACAGAGTGTCTTTTGTTTCCCGATATCTTTCCGAAGCCCGTCGTCGCGCAATTTGACCAGCGGCAAAGCAGTTCCGATGGCGGCGCCCTCCTGCTGAAAGCTGCCGACCGGCGACTGGGACTGACGGAGGCGCTGGCCGACTGCCTGGTGGATCAGCGACAAGTTGGTAAAATTGACCACGAGTTGGTGGAGTTGCTGAGGCAGCGCATCTTCGGCATCGCGTGCGGTTATGCTGATGCTAATGACGCGGCTCGCTTGGCCGAAGACCCGGTGCACAAGATGCTGGCGGGGCGCGATCCGATTGAGGGCGACGACTTGGCCTCGCAGCCGACGCTGTCGCGCTTCGAGAATGCGGTGGACCGCAAGCAGCTTTATCGCCTCGGCGAGGCGTTGGCCGAGTGCGTGATCGAGCGCCATCGTCGCCGGCTGCATGGCCGCGCCCGGCTCATTACGATTGACCTGGACCCGACCGACGATCCCACCCACGGCGCGCAGCAGTTGACTTTCTTTAACAGTCACTATGACACGTGGTGCTATTTGCCGGTGGTCGGCTTCTTGAGCTTCAACGACGAGCCCGAGCAGTACCTGGCCACAGCGGTGCTGCGGCCGGGCAATGCGGTGGCGAGCGCGGGGGCCATCGGCATTCTGTGGCGTCTCCTGGTGCGGGTGTGGCGAGCGTTTCCCCAAGCGCGCGTGCGGGTGCGGCTGGACGGCGGGTTCGCCGATCCCCAGGTGCTGGACTTCCTGGAGGCGATGGGCGTGGAGTATGTGGTGGCCATGGCTAAAAATGCGGTCCTGAACCGCCTGGCCGAGCCGGTGATGGAACCAGCACGGCAGTGGTCTGAGCAGAGCGGGCAGACCGAGCACGTCTACGGCGAAGGCCGCTATCGGGCGGGAAGCTGGTCGTCGGAGCGGCGCGTGATCTTCAAGGCCGAGGTGGTGCGGCAAGCCGGCAAAGAGCCGAAGGATAACCCGCGGTTCGTCATCACCAACCTGAAGCAGAGGCCGCAGTGGATTTATGAGCAGGTTTACTGCCAACGCGGCGACATCGAGAATCGCCTCAAGGAACTGCACCACGGCTTGGAGATCGACCGCACCAGTTGCACCAAGTTCTGGGCCAACCAGTTCCGGGTGCTGATGACGGCTGCGGCCTACGTGCTGATGCAGGAGTTGCGACTGCGGGCGGCACGCACGGCTTGCGCGCGAGCGCAGGTGTGGACCCTGCGAGAGCGGTTGCTCAAGCTGGGCGCTCACGTGGTGGTCTCGGTGCGCCGGGTGGTGGTTCATCTTCCCGTCTCGTTCCCCTTTCTCGCCAGCTTCCGCCAGATCGCCCTCAGCTTCGGCACCTCGAGCGGATAGCCCGTCTCTGTTAGCAATGATCATGCTGGACAAACCCCGCCCTGCCGACTTCGCTGAAGTGTCCTTGGAATCCGTGACACTCCTACCTCCCTCCTGCCCTCTAACACGACACGTGGCCTCCGAGCCATCTCCAGCCAGGCGCGACTTGTCTCAACGGTGCACAAAATGACTCAACCTCACCCCTCATAGCCCGTTCACGAATAAAGCAGGCTAGCTATTGACCCTGGCGACCCCTGGTCGGGTATCGACTGAGGTCGACTCTCTTGAGGAGGCCCAGCAGCCGCAACATAGCGCGGTTCGCGCGCAATGCCCACACGGTTCTTACAGTAGGTATAACACTTTCAAAAAGGGCCACTCAAATGGTGGAGGCGGAGGAATCGAACCGTAGTCGATCGTGATTGTAAGCCGCCGGACATATCGCTACAATTCGTTCTAGCCGCTCTTGATCTGAGCTACCGCCCGCCCTACGGTAAGAACGGACACCCCGAGGACAAATGCACATTCCGCTTGGCTCTTGCCGCTGGCGAGCAGTTTCCGCAACCGGGCAAGGGCTTTTCCGGTCCAATCTGGCGGGCCGTCCGCCGTGCCTACCCCAGGCCCAAAGCTGAGCCCTGCTGTACGCGTTCGCCCGCGCGCGGCCTCGCAAGGCCCGAAGAAACAGCCCCCTTACACTACGGCGTTCGCGATCTATCCCGGCGATTGCTATGCCAGCACAAACTTCCTTGATCAGGGTTTCGGAAGGACCAGGGATTGTAGTTGGCGGTTCATGCCAAGGCGCGGTGCTCATTTGACGTGCAGCCGACTTTTCAGTCTGAATCCTGAGTTAGGGCCACAACTGTCCTGACTGCAATGACTTGCAACAAGTCTAACTTAGCGGCGCGGTTCCGCCGGGATTGGGTTTACGCCACTAGGAGTCTTGGCTGAATGGGGCCAAAGCGCAAGGTGAGAGTATTCGTCGAAAGCTCCGATCTCGGCCACCTTGGTGATTACCAATACAGATCCACCGCGCCGAGCAGGCAACCCATCGGCGTGAGCGGAACATGCATGTCGATTGGGGCCGCGGTAGTTGCGACTAGAAATTGGCGAGCTGTTGCTTCAAACGATCCGAAGAGAGATGGCAGAAGACCGGGGAAAAGCTCTGCCGTGGAACGGCATCACCACTCTGGCTAAGAACGAGGTAAGGCTCCTGACCGGTGTTCCAGGGAGTCCAGTGCGGTAGATCTGGCCCGTTAGGATCTCCGAATTTCGCAAAGTTCGTCCAGTAAGCCTGCATGATCTGCGAGAGCTTGTAGTCCGTCGAAGTGAACGGCAGCCAACTGAACGTGCGAGCCTGAAACGTGCCGAAGACGTAAGGAAGTTCCAGCGCGTGGAAGGCGCCGAGCTCCGACTCCCCCTTTCCGGGAACTGTACGATCGAACCAGTAGACAAATGCAAGCCGCCCCGCGTTGGTTGTCAGCGCCGCTTCCGCTCCGACGGGACATGCCGCCAGGATGTCGTTGGCCGCCTGATCGATGGCAGGGTTGCCGTGAAGGAGAATTCGAACCGTGTACGTTGCGACCGTCAGGTCTGTCCAGTTGCCGTAAAGAGGGCGCGCCAGATCCGCGAAGTGCGTGAGCATTTCGCCCAAGCCCTGCTTGGCGGCGGGCTGTGGTGATTTCTTGGCCGCCTCCGCTGCAACGACTCGAAAAGCGGCGAATTCTCTGGCATTCAAGCCCGCGAGTAAATCGACCGGCTCAATCTTTCCTGAGGCAAAGGCTCTTGCCGGCGACTGGGGGAGGACCCATCCGTCCACGATCGAGGCGTTGGGGTCGTAGCCCTTGAACTGCGAAACAATCAGGCGGTCTTCAATGTCAGCGACCTGGGTGGCCGGCAAACCCCTCAGGGCTTGAAGTTGGGATCCGGGCTTGCCACCTGCCGCTTCTTTTCCAACGGCTAGTCCCAGCGGCTGCATCTGAACAACGGTGCGTGCGGGTCCGAGCCCGAACGCAGGACCGCTCTCCGCAATGACTCGGCGAAACAGGCTCTTGGTGAGGGGAGAAGCCATCAGCGTTGTCGCGTCGACGGATCCCGCCGACTCGCCAAATAGTGTCACATTGGTCGGGTCGCCGCCGAATGCGGCGATATTCTGCTGCACCCACTCGAGCGCGGCGATCTGGTCAAGAAGGCCGTAGTTTCCTGAACTGTGGTGGGGAGATTCCGCCGTCAGCTCGGGATGAGAGAAGAAGCCCATGGCTCCCAGGCGGTAGTTGACCGTGACGACGATGACACCGTGAGACGCCAGGATGGCGCCGTCGTAGGCGGCTTCCGTCCCACTGCCGACCCTGTTGCTGCCTCCGTGCAGCCATACCATGACAGGTAGGTGCGCGCCCGGCTGTAATTGAGGTGTCCATACGTTGAGGTACAGGCAATCCTCCGAGGGATCGAGGGTCTGACGTTTGAATGCGACGCCATAGGCTGCTGCGAGTGGCTCGATGAAGTTGTCGGTGCCCGCAACGTTCTGCATGCACGGATGGGACGGCCTGGTCGCGTCGCGCACCCCCGGCCAGGAGGCAACCGGTTGAGGCTCGCGCCATCGCAGGGCCCCTACCGGAGGCATCGCGAAAGGGACACCTTCAAATACAGCGATATTGTCCCGCAGCGCTCCCTCGAGCGTGCCGCTGGTCAAATGAACGAGAGGTCCTATGGGCGCCACATGCTGCGGCTTTTCAGCCGATGCGAGGAGCATTGGAATGGCAAGACAAAGACGAAGAAACCACATAAGAAAGCCTTTCCTGTGGATTCGAACCTGGCCTTTCCTGGTGGCCGTTGCGCCTTTTCATCTCCGAGATGGACGACCAACGTTTACTGAAGGAGAGCATGGTCGCCCACCAAGCGAGAATCCCCTCGGTGCCGTCAATGGCGTCGAGGACACAACTGAGGACTTTGGACCGCAGGGCTCTCGGGCCACTCCGCTTACTGCCAGACCCCTCTTTTGGGCCCCACGAGCCACACAACGGGTGGGTTTGCCTTCATAACTACGGTAACAACTATATCATCGGCCCCACTTGCTGGGCGACGGCCTACACGTAGGCGTAGAAGTGCCCTATGCCCGCTCAGGTCTGCGGCAGAAGAGTCTGATCGGTGACTACCCGCGATAAACGTCCTTTATGTTGTGGGACCGTGTCGCCACTTGGTCGTTCTAGTCGCCAAACCGTAGAAGTGCCACTCGCGCGCAAACTCCCGAGAAACTCCGGTAGTGGACACCATAGATGGTGAGCCGATTCAGGTGGGTGAGTGTCTCAAAAACCCCCTCACGTGAAAATCGGTCCAGCGACCAGAAAAGCAGGACATCGAATTGCCTCCGGCTGGCGGCCTGAAACATCGCCTGGAATTGTTCGCGGTCATCGGTTGACCCGCTCTCGTAGTCCACAAACTCACTGACGATTAGCCACCCTTGCCACGCTGCAAATCCGCGAAGCTGGTGCAATTGGTTTTGGGTGCCTTGGCCCCGTTCGCGGGTGCTCACGCGTGCGTAGATTGCAGTTCGGGTGTTCATCGCTGTGGCCTCCGTTGGGTTGTTACCGCCGCCGCGTGCCCCGCCAGGTGTGACATCGCCAGTTCCAGAACCTTGCGGGTGCCGCCCAAAAACGTCTTGCCGGAATGCGCTTCAAGTCTTTGATTACACGTGGAGCGAATTTTCTGGAAGTACCCGCTCAATGTCGAACGATTTTGAGCTGATAGTCGCAGCTTCCGCGGCTCATGTGGGGCTTGGTGTTGGGAGGAATACCGCACGCCTATAGAATACAGACCAGAGATTGTCTTACTGAGGCAAAGCGGGCTTTCCGCCCAAGTGACGGCCAAAGCCGCAGGATTGCAGCGGGGGGACGGCCATCGGATCACGCCGTTCGTCAATACGGGCCGGACGTTAGCGGGAAGCCTGGCAGCAGTGCCTGCATGTGGGGGGCAGTCGCTTCCATTAAGACCTTGTGTGTCCAACCGGACTCAGACAGCCCGGCCGAGCTGTCGCGACTGGCTTCAGACTTCGCGGTTGAGGAACGGGTCGTTGCTTAACACAAGGCGACTCTTGTTCGTGATGCCAAGAGCGCATAGGAATCTGGGCCGATTTCAAAGTGCAGTGATCCCAGTGTCAAGGAAGGGTCGAATCCATAGTTTCAAGTTCCACGGCCTTCTGAAGAGCCGGTTGCAGCCCTCAAACCAAGGAGTCCACCCTAACTGCTACATTATGACGGCCGGAACGATGGAAGAAAGCGGCACATCTTTGGGACCGAGCGGCTGAGGGCCGTAGCCCAGCCGGACCACCACCAAGTCGAGCGAGGGGACGACAAAGCAGCGGTTGGTGGCGAACCCGGAAAACGCGAACGCATCCTTCGGCGCATTCTCACAGAGCTTGCCGACGGTGTTAACCCAAAACGTATATCCATAGCTGGGATTAAGATTCTGGGAACTGTGCGTGGCGAGATCAATCCACCACTTCGGCACGATCTGTTTGCCTTGCCATACGCCGCCGTGCAGCAATAAGTAACCCAGGCGCGCCAGATCGCGTGCAGAGAGATGCAGCCCGCTGTGTGCGTTGGTGTGCGGGCCCAGGTTTCCGCCGCCCCCCTGATAGTCCCAACCGCCGTTCTCGATGCCGATGGGCTCGAAAACCCGGGTCCGCATGACGTCGCGTATCTCCTGGCCGGTCACGTTGCGGAAAATCAGAGAGAGATGCGCGAAGCCCGCATCGGAGTAGTCCCAGGCTTCGCCCGGAGCCGCATAGAGCTGAGCCGCGGACTCTCCAAAGCGATTTGGCTGCCGCCCCAAAGCGATCTCAAATTCGCCGCCGCCCTCGTTCACTTCGAACCCCTCAATGCCATGGTCTTCTCCCGGGATGCCGGAACGTCATGCTCAGGAGGTGGCGCAGCTTGATCTTCTCCTTGGCCGGATCGCTGAGTGGGTAACCCTCGGGGATAAACGAGTAGGCGGGGCTGTCGAGGTCGATCTGTGCGTCTTTTGGAAGCCGATGGTTGCGGCTATCGTCGAAGAGCAAACCATAGGCAATCCCGGTGGCCGATTTCGTGCCCGACCAGAGATCGAACGTGGTCTGCGCCATGGCGTTGGCGCCCATCCATTCTTTCACCAGGTAGCCGTGCCGGATCACCACGATCTGCCAGGGGCCGCCGAAAAAGGTAAGATGCACGTTGCCGACTCTGGCCAGCTGTTTGGGATCCATTCCACCCAAGCGGCGTACTTCCTCGTCATTCCGGCAACGCCGCCAACCGCCTGCGGACTCCGATGGAGGGTAGTAGGTTTCAGCGGAGTCCGATTTGTCAGCGGCGAGGCTCGGACCCAAGGTGAGCAATACGGCGCTGCTCAACAAGAGGCCTAAAAAGATAACCATAAAAGGACGCGAGAGATTCTTCATAAGAATTATTCTCCTTTGCTCGGTTCGAGAACAATCGTCTTTCGCCGCTCTCTCCCTTGGGGAGAGGGTGGCTCGCTGCCGGCGCTTTCATCAGTCGGCGCGGGCCGGGTGAGGGGTTACTTTCGAAGAATCTGAACACCCGTTCCGTTCTCCAGGTCATCAAGCCCGGCCGCCGCTTACGCGAACTCGCTCAGATCGATTCCCTCCAGTTCCTGATCGTAAGTCTGGTTCGAAGCCAGCAGTTCATCCCAGGTGATTTCCTTCCCTGCGTATGCGGCCTGGCGTCCAAGGATAGTGCTGAGGGTCGATTCAGCTCCCATGGCCGCCTGATTGTGATATTTTCCGCTGGTGACGCTTTCGATGAAGGCCTTTTCCTTCTCCGGGTCAGATTCTTCCAGCGCGTCGTGGAAAATGCCGGCGGCTTTCTCGGCCGGGGCCTCGTTGCCGACCGCGTAAATGTTGGCGTGCCCTGGCCGCGGCGAGGCAGGTCCCACGCTGCCTTCCCACTCCCAGGGTTCGTCACCGTAAATTCCCACCACGCCCTCGTAGTGCATTTCGGCTACGCCTTTCGAACCAAACATGCGGATGGCGACGTCGCTCAGCGCCTTGCCGGCTTGGTAGGAGTTAAGATTCAGGTGGACATCATTCGGATACGTGTAGGTGACATCGAAGTGGTCCCAACAGTCTCCCGGGTCATCCTTGACCCTGCGCCCGCCAGCGCCGAGTGCTTTAAGCGGATGCGCGCCCAGCATCCAGTTGCAGAGATCAACCAGGTGAATGCTTTGGTCCACGATGATATCGCCGGAGAGAACGCGGTCCCAGAAGAAAGTCCGAATGCGTCGTTCGAGAGTTGAGGCGTTCGGAAAAGGTGGGTAGAAGACTCCGGTCGAGTGATAATACGCCGCGCCGCAGGCGATCTTCCCCAAAGCGCCGGCCCTGACCCGGCGCACCAATTCCACGTAGGGAGGTGCGTGGCGCACCTGGAAACCGATGTCCAGGCTGAGGCGGTTCTGTACCTTGTCGCCGATCTGCATTACACGCTTGCAGCCGGTGACATCCACGGCCGCGGGCTTCTCGCAATAGACGTGCTTTCCCGAATCGACGACGGCTTCCAAATGCTCGGGGTGGAAGATATCGGGAGTCGAGATCTGCACCATATCGATTTCCGGGCAACTTGCGAGCGCCTGGTAAGCCCGCGGGCCCCGAAACATCAGTTTGGGGTCGATGCCGGCATAGCCTTTTTTCTCTGCGATACTATCGAAGTGCCGTTTGCCCCTGTCCAACTGGTCCTGAAAAAGGTCTGCGAGTGCGACCACCCGCGCCCCAGTGCTCTTCGCAAATGACGTGGCGACGTGTGTTCCGCGGTTCCCACAGCCGAGCAGCCCCAGTCGTATCGCGGAATTCGCACCCGTGCCGATTACGCTTTGCGGCTTGATGATCATTATCCCCATCGCGCCCCCAGCGCGCAGGAACTGCCGCCTGCCGATTTCTTTGTTCCATCGCCTCACCATAGTCCCTCCTCGATTTCGTGCGGCTTGAAATTGGCCGCGCGTGCACTGGCTGTTCAAAGCACGCAAGGGGATGCATGCTTCCCTTGCAGCCTCGATGCCCCATAAGTTATCCGCCCAATTGGCGCAAAGTCAAAGCTCGATGCGATCCTCAAGGTCAGATCCTGACGAATTGCTTCTTGCAATACATCCAATAGAGTATCAGCCAGACTACAGCAAAAGCCGCGCTCGCTTCCACAAGTTCCCCCCACTGATCGATCTGCGGCAGTAGATTCCCGACGAAGACATTGCCCAGGAGCCGGAAATCAAAGAGTTCCGTGGCCACGTAGACTGCGATGGAATTCATGCCGATCACTATGAATCCGAAGGCCCACTTCTGGTATCCACGCGCATCGATGATCCAGAAGAAAAGCGCCAAGGCCATAAAGCTTAGGCCACCCGCGATCAGCACGTAGGAGCTTGTCCACATCAGCTTGATGACCGGGAACGACCGACTCCAGATGAGGCCAATAACCAGGCATAGCCCCCCTGCGATCAGCAACCGGAAGATCTTGTGCCGTGGAGTGCAATCGGGCATCAGCCTGTGTCCTGCGACCACCCCTAGAAGCACCGAGGCGCCGAAGCCCAGGTAGCTGAGGAACCAGGTATTCTCACCATAATGTAAATGGCCGAGAATGAGTTTGTCGACGTAGGTTGGCAGGTTCCCGAGAGGAGTCAAGATTCCCGCGCCTACTCCGGGCACAGGGATCAACATGACCAGGGCACAATAAGCGAGAAGCAAAGCAGCAATCGCGGCGGCGCCGACCGATTGCGGATGGCGAAGCCGTTTAGCCTATAGTTTAGCCTGGAATACCGGGCTTGTATGTCAGGATGCGCATGGCGAGCGCTCCCGCCACGGCCGCCGACATAAAGGCGGCAGGTCCGATGCCCTTGGCATCATTTACGCGCAGATGCGACACAATCGCCGCCACAAAATAGAGGACCAGGCCAATGCCCGCCGCCATGCCCAGAAGAGGCCACCATATGCCAAGAACCAAGCCCAATGCCCCCGCAAACTCACAGGCGGCCAGGACCGGAAAGTACTTCAAGGGTATGCCCACCGTTTCATGGATTACATGGATTTGACGCGGCTCGCGGCGCATCTTCCCGAGGCCAGAAAACGCCGCCATCACTGCAACGAGGAGTGTAATCGCCAGATACGCAGTATCCATCCAGAATCTCCATCTTGGCTTTCCTGCTACGGAGCGAGTATAAGTGAAATCTATTGACCCTGCCAAGGAACACGAGCGTGCTTACGGAAGACCATTGCCACTGCCCGAAGTGCCTGCGGAAAAAGCCCACGCGGAAGCAACAAGAGCAAGACGGGGACTTTTGAACACGCGCGATGCCTTCCGCCGCCCGATTCTCGCCGGTGCCAAGCCCCTGAGAAGGGCGAGGTTCCCGTTCAAGGCTGGCCACCGTCTGGGAGTACAAGGAAATAGTTCTACCCTATGGCGTCACACAGGGTCTGGACTGCTCGGCGGCCATTGCCGGGAATCCGACTTATCAATCCCAATCCGCTCGCGGCGCTGTCGATCACAGGCCGTAAAACGTAGAAAGGGGATTTCCAGCTATCTCTGATCCCTCTCAGCGTGGCCAACTTCTGAGTGGTGACGATTCCCCCAGAACCTTCCAATGAGTCGATTGGATTGCCGGACGCAGTGGATATTCCCAAGCAGTGCAGTTCCGACCGTATCGCGACGATCACATCTTCGATTGGCGCAATGACGGTTTGACTTCCTTTCCTGTTTTACTTAACATCGGCACTGACCGCAGGGTCGGTGATCCCGAGTCTGACACAAACTCCGCGATTACGGGAGAGACGCATGGCGAAAAATGCGAAGATCATCTCTGTCGCATTCCTTGTCCAGTTTCTGTTACCCGGCGCAACCGGTCGAGCACGGGCACAGGCGGAGAAGGCTCCCTATTCGGCCATGGCTCCTCTCAATCAGTATGTGATACAGGACGGAAACACTGAAATCGCGCTCGCTCGCACTGCTGCTCCAGCATCCATTTCGGACGGTGCCGAAGTGATGGTGCTGGGACGGAAGGGATACACGACCGCGACGAAGGGCCGGAATGGCTTTCTCTGTATAGTGGAACGATCGTGGGGCGCCGCCACCGATAATCCGGACTTCTGGAATCCCAAAGTCCGTTCCCCTATTTGTTTTAATCCGCCAGCCGCAAAAACCTTTGCGCCCATCTACCTGATGAAGACCAAACTGGTGCTGGCAGGAAAATCAAAAACGGAGATTGTCCAGGCGATCGCATCAGCACTCGATAAGAAAGAATTACTCGCGCTGGAGCCCGAGGCCATGTGCTACATGATGTCGAAGCAGCAGTACTTAAACGACGACGGCAAGAGCTCGCATCCACATCTGATGTTTTTTGTTCCGGGCGATGCGGCGAAAAGCTGGGGAGCCAATCTCCCAGGCTCGCCGGTTATGGCGGCGGACGACCCGCAAGAGCGGGTGACTATTTTCATGGTCTGGGTTGGAAGCTGGTCCGATGGGACGCCGGCACCACCGATTGTGCACTGATCCGCAATTCAATGCTGACCAGCGAGATTGTTCCCTTCGGAAATTCCAAACGCGGGAATCCGGAAGTTGCACCCGCCAACGCGAGCGATGGCGCATGGCCCACACCGCAAAACGATAGCGGGCGATAACAACCAACCCATCACCTTCGCGCCGCACCTGCAGGAAGTCATTACTAGCCTATCGAGCCGGCGCCGTGGGAGCGCTCAGGTCGGCGGATTGGCCGGACGCCACTGGCAGACACACGCCGCGATCGCTGGTGCAGTGACTTTAGGGTGCCTAGTACGTAATGACGGAATTGGCCCTCATAACGGGGTGCTGTGGAAGGGCGGGGCTTCAGCCCAATACTGTTGACTTAATGAAATTTGCGATATACTGCTCTCATCAAATTGAGAGGAGGACCGCAGATGGCTCGAACGATTGCCGAACTTCCCAAAGGTACACGCTTGACCGATTACCTCAGTCTGGGCGTTTTGACCACCCGCTTGCCCTTGTGGCAGGTGAAAGAGGTGCTGGCGGCGCAGGGAAAGGCCAGCCGGCGGCAACGCGAATTGCCGGCGCACGTGGTGGTCTACTATGTCATCGCGCTGGCGCTGTTCATGCAGGTTTCCTACCGCGAGGTGCTGCGCTGTTTGCTGGAAGGCCTGACTTGGCTGCTGGGGCCGGAGCAGACCGTGAAGGTCACCGGCAAGTCGGGGATCTCGCAAGCGCGCACCCGGCTGGGCTGGAAGGTGCTGCGCCAACTGTACGAAGAGGTGGTGAAGCCGTTGGCGGTGGAGGCGACGCGCGGGGCCTGGTACCGGAGTTGGCGCCTGGTGAGTCTGGACGGCAGCACGCTGGCGGTGGCCGATGAGCAAGCCAACCGGCAAGACTTCGGTCATCCCCGTGAACCAGCGGGGCCCCGGGGCCTATCCGCAGATTCGTTTCGTGGCGCTGGTGGAGAATGGCACGCACGTGTTGTTCGGCGCCCAACTGGGAGGCTATGGCACGGGCGAGAACACCCTGGCGGAAGCGGTGGTGGGGCGTTTGCGGCCGGGCATGCTGTGTCTGGCCGACCGCGGCTTCTTCAGCTATGACCAGTGGAAGCGCGCCCGTGCCAGCGGCGCCGACTTGGTGTGGCGACTGAAGAAGGACCTGCGCTTCCCGGTGGAACAAGTTCTGCCGGATGGTTCTTATCTCAGCCGCGTCCATCCGCCGGCGGGGGCGCCTTCGGTCGGAGACGCCGAGATTCCCGTGCGGGTGATCGAGTACCGGCTGGAAGGAGTGGAGGGGGCGGAGCCGTCCTACCGCCTGCTGACCACGATCCTGGACCCGGGTGCGGCTCCGGCGGAGGAATTGGCGGCGCTTTACCACGAACGTTGGGAGATCGAGGGGGCTCTGGACGAATTGAAGACCCATCTGCGCGGGGCCCAAATCGTGCTGCGCAGCAAGACCCCGGACCTGGTGCGGCAGGAATTCTATGGCCTGTTGTTGGCGCATTTCGCGGTGCGCGGGTTGATGCACGAAGCCGCCCTGGAAGCCGGTGAGGACCCGGACCGGCTCTCTTTCCTGCATGCGGTGCGAGTGGTTCGACGCAAGTTGCCCCTCTACGGCGCTATTCCCCCCTCGGCGGAGGAAAGCGTTCCATGAGGCGTTGCTGCAGGAAATTCTCGCCGAGCGGGTGGTGTCCAGCCGGGGCCTGCGCCGCCCCCGTGGGGTGCGGCGCCCGCAGAGCAAATTTCCCGTACGCCGGCGCCAGAGCCTAAGCAAGGACCGGATTGAGATCAAACGATGCATCAGAATAATAAAGTGAACAGTATTGGGCTTTAGCCCCGCCACCTTGGGGACCAGAGTTCGACGGGCCTTTAGGCCCTGAAACCAAATCGCTTCAGGGGCTAAAGCCCCTTACTTACCACCCGCGACCGGCGGCGGGGCTAAAGCCCCGCCCTTCCCTTTCCGGCGGTTAAGGTCGGTTACTAATTCTGCCAAGCACTAGTTCTGCTAAGCACTAGGGCGGCCGCAATGGCCGCCCCTACACGCTGCCGTCGGCGATCCTTGATTCACGCAAAGCATCGATGACCTGGGCCTGGATCTGCGGGTCATCGCCAAACCCGTCAAACCAGGTAATTCCTGTCTCGTGTCGAAACCAGGTCATCTGCCGTTTGGCGTATCGCCGGGTAGCCGCCTGAGTTTGAGAAATGGCTTCCGGCAAACTTATCTGCCCGAGGGCGAACGCACAGGCCTGGCGGTAGCCGAGAGCCCCGAGGGCCTTCAAGCGGCTCGAATCCTGACGCGCCGATAGAGCCTGAGTTTCCTCGAGCAAGCCGTGCGCGAACATCCACTCGACGCGCCGCTCGATGCGACGGCACAATTCCTTTCTTTCGGGATGCAATCCGATTTTCAAAACTCGGTACCCTTCCAGTTCGCTTCGGCCGCGCGCCTGCATCGCGGAGATCGGAGTCCGGGCCAGAATGCACACTTCGATCGCGCGGATGGTTTTCTGTGTATCCCGGGGCTCGATCCGGGCCGCGGCCGCCGGATCAAGCCGTGCGAGAAGCCGGTGGAGGAACTCTCGTCCTCGCCTCTCCGCCATAGCTCGCAACCGGCTCCGCAATTCTTCGGAGCGAGGCGGGCCATCGAACAGCCCCAGGAAGAGCGCGCGAAGATAGAGTCCGGTGCCGCCGGCAAAAACCGGTAATTTTCCTCGCCCTTTGATTTCCGACAGCACGCGCAGCGCCTCCCGGCGGTAATCTCCTGCCGTGAATTGATCCTGACCATCGAGACAGTCCAGGAGGTGGTGGGGAACGCCCTGTCGCTCCTCGAGAGCGGGCTTCCCCGACCCGATGTCGAATCCTCGATAAAGCTGCACCGAATCGTAGTTAATGATCTCCCCGTCGAGCGCCACAGCCACGGCAACAGCCAGGGCCGACTTTCCAGCCGCCGTTGGACCCACAATGGCAACCAGGGGAGCGCCCGGCTCTATCGGGACCACCATACCAGACGCAACGCGCGTAAGAGGAGGATCCCCAGGACCACTGCGAGCAGAAGAAAGCACCCCAGGAGTTGAGTTCGAGAAAGGCGAAACATTCGAGGCTTCCTCTATCGAGTATTTCATGCCGGAGCCGAAGCTTGGCGAAAAGAAACGTGACGTGTGTACACTCACCTGCCGCAGGGGCCACTCCTCAAAGCTGATTCTAGCATATCGAATTGCCGATTTTCGATTGACGATTGACGATGATCGAAATGCGGAATTGGAAATCGGAAACCGGAAACTCGAAAGCTCGTATGGATCATCAATGGCCAAGAGCAGCATGCGCGGCTCTGCCGCTCTGTCTTGCGGAAAGGCTCCGAAGCTGTGAAATTTTTGTTGTTTTCAATCTCCTGCAACACCCTCGAGACCGATTCGAGTCGGGGGAAGAGGCCGAGTTGAGACTTACTCACGGTGCTGGCAAGGTTTTAACTCCTTTTCCGCGACCCTATCGCCCCCCCGGGAGGCGTGCAGGCACACTTCTCCTAGGCCGCCGGTTGCAGACTCACTTTCCAGACTCGCCGTATCCAGACGGCGACGTTGCAACTCAGGCAGGCCCAGGCCAATTCGGTCCGTCCTTTCTTCAACCCCCGCCGCAGGAACTTGCGCAGTCCCCGCTTCTGTTTCAGGCAGGCGTGGGAAAACTCGGCCACCGGCGACCGCTGCCGGTAAATCTGCCGATACTCGGGGCGCTGCATCTTGGCGCGAAACGCCGCTACTTGCGGGTGCTCTTCCGTGCGAAAAACCAGTCGGCCCCGGGATTGCTTCCCCGGACAACACCGCGTCCGGAACGGGCAACTCTGGCAGTCACTGGGGCGCGCCGCGTAACGCTTCTCGGTCGCACCCACCAGCTTCTGGCTGTTTTGGAAAACCAGGATTTTGCCCGCCGGACAGGTGTACTGATTCTGCTGCGCATCGAAGACAAAGCGATCGGAGAAGAATTCCGGACTCACCCCCCGGCTCCGCAGCTTCGCCTGCGAGCGGTTCTCACCCAGCGACCCGATCAGTTCGCTGGGGCCTTGCGCCGCCTCCAAGATGTTCTGCCGTGTCGTATAGCTGCCGTCGACCAGCAACTGCTTCGGCGCCTGTCCGGTATTCTGCTCGATGCGCTCCCGGGCCGCCGCCAATTCCTGACTGTCTTCGCCGGACTGAATGAGGTCATAGCCAACGATCACGCCCTGCCGGCAATCGGTGGAGATCTGCGCGTTATAACTGGGTGCGAATCCTCCATCCGCCTGCCGCATCTTGCGCGCCTCGGGATCGGTCACACTGGCGCGCACCTGGGCCTGCTCGGCCGCCGCCTTCTCCGCCTGTTGCCGTTTCAACTCCTCCTCCGCTGCGCGCAACCGTTCCAGACGCTCTTGCGCCGCGCGCTGCTGCGCCTGACGGCGGGCGGCGCTGGATTCCTGGCGCAACTCTTCGTCCAGAGCCGCCAAGTGCTCTTCCGCCAACTGCCGGCACTGGGCCAAGCGCTCCTGGCGCTGGAAACTAGCGCGGCTGGCGTCGGCGTGAATCTTCGTGCCGTCGTGTGCCACCCGCTCCAGATCCGCCAGCCCCTGGCTCATCAGCACCTGCAGCAGTTCCACAAACAGCTGGTCCAAGGCCGCCGCCTGCGCGGTGACAAAGTCCGACAGGGTGTGATAGTTGATACGCCCCAGCCCCAGCAGCCACTGGCAGCCCGGTTCGTACTGTGCCCACGCGTCCAAGGCGCGCGCCTCCCGCACGCCGCGACTCAGCGCGTAGAGCCACAGCGCGATCACCACCCGCGGGTCCGAGCAGTCGCGCCCCGGCCGGCCTTCCACCGCCTTGATGCCGGCGCAGAACTTTTCCAGGTTCAGCGTTCCGAGCAAGGCCCAGATAGCCCGTGCGGAATGATCGGCGTCGATCAAGCGCTCCACCTCGATGGCGCGCCAAACCATCTGCTGGCGATCCACGCGCTTCAGACGCGGCTTCCGCTCCCGCAGAGGAGGGCCTGGAGCCGCCGCCCCACCGGCGCCGCCGCTCTCGATCAGCACCTCCTGCTCAGCGTTCATGCCGCCTCGCTTCCCGCCGCCGCTCCGGCCCTTGGCGGCGAATTACCAGGGTGTGCTTGTCCTCCACCACCCCCTCGATCTCCTCGCCCTTCTGCATCTCCAGGGCCTCGGCGAGTTGGGCCGGACACATCAGGTAAAACTGGCGGCTGCCCCTCGCCCGCTCGATCACTTGCACTTTGGAAAGGTATCCCATGGGGAAAGGGTAACACTAGCTATAACACTAGTCAAGTACAAAATGCGAAAATTTCACAGCTTCTACGCC
>CAWIUZ010000017.1:0-5330 GCA_963838915.1 uncultured Acidobacteriota bacterium | reverse complement strand
ATTCCAGTCTTCCTTGTCATCGGCAACCACGATGCGGCAAACCGCATGACAAAATCCCTGCGACTGCCTGAGAATGTGAGCGTTTTCTCAGCCAAACAGCCGGAAACCAGGATGCTGCCTGAGGGTGACGTGGTAATTCATGGCCAGGGTTTTTTGACCCAGTCCGTCTTCGAAAACTTGGCAAAGAACTACCCGCCGAAGCGACCGGGGTGTTTCAATATCGGCCTGCTTCACACCTCTCTTTCCGGCTACGAAGGGCACGAATCCTATGCCCCGTGTACACTCGATGACCTGTGCCTCAAGGAGTACGACTACTGGGCGCTGGGGCACGTGCATGCCCAACAAGAACTCTGTTCGCACCCTCGGGTGGTGTTTTCCGGAAATATTCAGGGTCGCAATATTCGCGAGACGGGACCGAAAGGCTGCATGCTTGTTACTGTCGGTGATGGGCACGAGATTCTGGACTGTGACCAGGTCCACCTGGACGTCATCCGCTGGGGGCGCACGGTGGTGGATCTTTCCGGCGCGGCGACCATCGACGACCTGCTGGACCGGGCCGCGGATTCTATACGGGTCTCTATCGGTGAGGCGGAGACGCGTCCGCTCGTACTGCGCGTCGAATTTGAAGGCGCGACCTTGTTGCATGACCAGCTCGTTGCGGAGAGTGCATGGCGCGACGATCTGCGTGCGCTCGCTTCTGACGTCGGCTCAGAGTCGGTCTGGACTGAGAAGATCGTTCTTCGCACCCATCCTCCCGCTCGCTCTACCCCACTCGCAGGCCCGCTCGACGAAGTGCATCAGTACTTGTTATCCCTTGCGAGCACTTCCAGTGGGATTGCTTCGCTCCAGGTTTCAGTTGCGCCGCTGCTGGCGAGACTCCCAGAGGATCTGAAGCAGGAACTAAATGCCTTGCTCGAGCCAGGCGAAGGGCGTCTTGACCGATTGATGGCGGAAGCCGAGTCTCTTCTGATGGAGCGGCTCCGCAGTCAGGGGGGTATGCAATGAGATTCGAAGCCATCAATCTGCCCGCTTACGGCCCATTCACCAACGCCTCACTCAATCTGAAAGAAGGGAGAGGCAGGTTGGAAGTTGTCTATGGGCCAAATGAAGCCGGAAAGAGCTCGCTCCTGCGCGCCATCTCGGATTTCCTGTTTGGCATCCCCGGCCAGACGGGTGACAACTTCGTGCACCCTTACGGCAATCTGCGCATCCGCGCGACCCTCGAACGTCGTGGTCAACCGCTGGAATGCGTGCGGCGCAAGGCGACCACGAAATCATTGCGAGCCGGCGACGATGATGAAGTCGTTTCCGAAGAGTTGCTACGCTCATTCTTTCCCATTGAGAGCCGCGACGTTTTTCAGGCGATGTTTGGGCTGGACGCTGAGCGGCTCCAGCAAGGAGGCGAAGAGTTGCTGAAGGGCCAGAGCGAATTCGGGCAACTTCTCTTTTCGGCGGCGGCGGGCATCGCAGGCCTTCACGACATCTTGAAAAAACTGGCCGAAGACGCGGACAAACTCTTTAAGCCCCGAGCCAGTACCGCGACGTTGCCCAGAATTCTCGATCGCCTGAAGGAAAGCAAAGATCGCCTGCGCCAGGCGCAGGTTTCGCTCACGGACTGGAACAAGCTCCAAGAGGATTACCAGAAGGCCCGGGACGAAATCGCCAGACTGGAATCCGAGATTCTCCTCAAGGTGAGCGAAGCAGAAAGGTACAAGCGCATTCAAATATCGCTTCGGCTGCTGGGAAGGCGGAGCGAGCTCCGCGATCAGCTCCGGACCGTTGAACATGCGCCGATCCTTCGGGACAGTTTCGCAGCCGATCATCAGCGAGCTGCTTCGGACCTTATCATCAAGACAGGAGAAGTTGAGGGATCCGCGAGCCGGGTAGATGAGCTTCGGGGTCAAGTCGAAGCCATCGTGCAGCCGAGTGACCTCCTCACTCGTGAACAGGAGATCCTGTATCTTTATCAAGATGCCGGCGCCCGTACGAAGGCAGCCAGTGACCGCGACCGTCTTCAAACGGAGCTGCGCCAAGCGGAACTCGAAATGATCGAAAAACTACGCGCGCTCGGCGAACCGCCTGACCTTGACAGGGCCGCGAATCTGGTCGTGCAAACGGCGGACAAGCGGCTCGTGCAGGATTTATCCACCTCCCGTGCCAGGCTCGAGAGCGAAGCTCGAAACAGCCGGGAGTCACTGACTGAAGAAAAGTAAAAGTTCAAGTCAGCGCGCGAGCAACTGGATAAAGTCCCTGCGACGAGATCGGTTGGCTCACTGCGCGTTGCCGTGCAGAATGCCTTGCTCGCCGGACGCTCAGAAACGAAAGTCCGTTCACTCATGAAGGCCGCTGATGACGAGAGCCGGAAGATAACCGCAGACCTGAAGGCGCTGCCTTGGCCCTCAAGTGTGGAAGCCCTCGAAAATAGCAACCTCCCGGCCGACGAGTTGGTGGTCGACTGGACTCGCCGGCTGGACAAGGCGGAACAAGCTGTTGAGCAGGCCGTGGAGCGCCTTCGTACCGCTAAAGACGAAGTATTGACACTTGAGAATAGCCTCGCGGCGCTGCTCGCCGGCCGCGTCGTAGCGACTCCTTCGCAGCTTGCTAGCGATTGCCAGCGTCGCGACCTCGGCTGGAGGGCCGTGCGCGGCGCCTGGCTCGAGGGCGTCATCGACAGCCTAGAGGCCCGGGAGTTTTTGCAGCAGACAGCAGACGCTCCTTTGTTGGCAAAGGCGTACGAAGAGAGCGTCAGCAAGACGGACGACACCGCGGATAAACTGCGTGCGGATGCGGACCTGGTGGCCAAACTGGAACAGGCTCGTACGGCTATCGATGGCGCGCGCAAGGAAGCCGAAACTCGGGAAGTGGAACTGCACGAGGAGCGTACATTACTAGAGCGAGCTCAGACGGAATGGAGCGAGCTTTGGGCGCCGTTCGACGTGCGCGCTCAACCGCCGCGACAGATGGCAGCTTGGCTCCAGCGGAGGGCAACAATCCTCGCGCGCTTCCACGCGATCGAGGAGAAGAGGGCACAGGCCGGCGAGTTAGTGGCCGAAGCCGAGACGGCAAAGCGGCAGCTTCAGGAGCGCCTGTCCGAAATGGGAGAGACCGCAACACCCTCTTCCGACTCGCTAATCGGCTGGCGCTCCCTTGCGGAGCAACTCGTGCAAGCACAGGAAGAACTGGCCACCCAGTGCGAAAGGCTTAGGGAGAAAATCGCCGAGGGAGAACGGTCCCTCGCGACCGCGGAGGTCCGCGTTAGCAATGCCAACGCCAATTTGGACCGCTGGAAAGAAAAATGGGCTGAGCTCATGACCAGACTTGGTCTTCCTGCCGGTACGGAACCCTCGGCAGCACAGGAAATAGTCCGGGTCAGAGAAGAATTACAGGTCCTTCTCCAGAAAGCCGATAGCCACAAGACCAGGATCGCAGGTATCGATCGAGACGAGTACAGATTTCGAGAGCAACTGCATCGGCTGGTCGAATCAGTAGCTGGGGATCTCCTCTCAATGCCGGCATTGGACGCCATCGGTGAGCTGCACCAACGGCTGAGCCAGGCAAAGCGGCAGCAGGAACTTCTTGCCACAAAAGAGAAGGATCTGGAGCGGGAAAAGAAGACGCTCGAAAAGGCCAAACGAGAGCGGGCGCTGACGGAGAACCGCCTGGAAGCCTTGGCCGCGGAAGCAAGGTGTGAGAATGCCCGGCTTCTGCCCACCTTGATCGAGGAGTCGGCCCGACGAAAAGCGCTGGAGAGTCATCTCCAGGACGTGGAGCAACAATTCAGTGCCATCGGGGCCGGCCGCTCGATCATCGAGCTGGAGGCGGAGGCGAGCGGCGTCCAAGCTGATCAGATTCCTGGGCATCTCGAATTGATTGACCGTCAGATGCAAGACTCAAAAGCACAGCTCAAAGCGGCCGAGGAAAGGCGTGTCATCCTGGGGGACCAGCTAAAAAGAATGGAGGACGCCTCGGACTCTTGCGCCGCCTCAGCGGACATCGAAGCCCATAAGGCCGAGGCGCTGGAAGCAGCGGAACAGTACACCCGCCTGCAAATAGCGCGCATCGTTTTGCAGGGCGCAGTGGACCGCTATCGCGAGAAGACTCAGGGCGACATGCTGAAACGCTCGAGTGACCTCTTCGCTTTGTTGACCGGTTCCTCCTTCGCCCGCCTGAAGCTCGACTGGGATGACAGTAGTGTTGTGCTGGTCGGAGTTCGCGCCTCGACGGGCGAAAGCGTCGGCATACACGGCATGAGCGATGGGACCCGAGACCAACTATACCTTGCCTTACGCCTCGCCAGTGTTGAACTGTACGCAAGGGATCACGAGCCGATTCCCTTCATCCTCGACGATATTCTCGTAAGGTTCGATAACGACCGGGCCGTGGCGGCTGTCCGTGCCCTGGCCGAATTGGCCAAACACACCCAAGTGCTGTTGTTCACACACCATAAGCATTTGGTCGACCTTGCTATGACAAGCCTGGATACGAGTCAGCTCGCCATTGCAGAAATCGCCTGCCGCATGAGCACAGACTCGTCCACGGTTACGGCGTAATAGTTGATAACTGAATTTGCCGCTTCCCTCCTTGGAAGCTTGCTTCGAGGCTCCGCCGCAGTGACTTTCCATTATCATAAGCCGTGGTGCGAATTGCCTCTAGCCATGCCCACGCCGTTTGGTTTAGGTTTTGCGCCGCACGTTGGTTTGGGGTTCCATCCACACCTCGACGCCCGGGATGTTCGCGTTTATCCCGAAGCCGTTGACGCGGGCTTGGACGCGCTTCGGATCGAGCACCAAATATTCGCGCGGAACCGATTGGCACGTAGCACAATTCGGATTGTCCGCCTTCTCATGGCCGCACTTCACGCGCCACTTGGAAACTTCGCGAAATCCAACGCCCCGGACTTTCGGCGCCGTTGCCTGCGCTACCGGAGCTACCAGCACCATCGGTGCCGATGGCGAGGGTTCTTGGAGTGTTTCAACCTGCTCGACGGCATGATTCAGAATCAAGGTCGCGGTTTCGTGGTCGCCTTCGGCCTCGCGCGCGGCCGCCTCGGCAAGTGCCTCCTCTTCAAGCCTTCGCTTGGCAGTGTCGGCCTCCATCTCCCTGCGCTTGCGATCCTGTTCCTCCAGCTTCCGGCGCAGTTCCTCGGCCTCTCGCCGCAGCCGCTCTTCCTCTTTGCGTCGTGCCTCTGCTCTCTCCCGCTGGTAACCGTTCCAAGTTGTACCAGTTTGTACTCAACCAGTTCGTTGAACTCGGGCTAACCCACTGAAAAGAATGGTAGGCCTGGAGGGATTCGAACCCCCGACCCACGGTTTAGGAAACCGTTGCTCTAT
>CAWIUZ010000016.1:0-10296 GCA_963838915.1 uncultured Acidobacteriota bacterium | reverse complement strand
GGGGGTGTTCGGACAGACGCAATACACCCCCGTTGATCGGTTCACGCTCTCGGGCAGCATATCACACCGGCAGCAACTGTTTCTGGGAACGGCTTACGATTCCACAGCCTACAGCGGCGGCGCCTCTTACGGGCACGAGGTGCTGGGCGGCCAGTTTACGACCAATACGATTGCTACGGAAAGCGAACTGGGTAACAACTACGGCTCCATGCTGGGAGTGTTGAGCAACGCCATTTACGTTCGGCGGCTCGGCAAATGGAACTTCAGCGGCTCGGCGGGTTATTCACGAAATACCCAGACGATCCTCATCGCTTATACGACCTCCGGCTACAGCTTCTCGACTTCGGTATCCCGGCGCATCCGGAGCTTGATCTGGAGTGGAACCGCCGCCGGCAGCAAGAGCATCGTGAACCAATACCAGGGCTCGAACACGCTTGCACAAAACTACTCGATGGGGCTCGCCCACCGATGGCTCGGCGTGAGCGGCGGCTATTCGAAGTCCAGCGGCCTGGGCCTCTTCACGGCGCAGGGGATCGCTCCCCTGCCGACGGGCGTGCCGCCGACGCTGCTTCCTTCCACGGTGTTGTACGGGGGCAGAACCTACTCGGTAGGCGTGGGAAGCGCGCCTGTCCGGGGGCTCACCTTCAGCGGCAGCTTTGCCGACGCGAGAAGCAATACCAATAACGGGTTGCTCTCCTCAAATAATCATACGCAAGAGGCCAGCGCGTACCTGCAATACAAGTTTCGCAAAGTGTTCTTCACTGCGGGTTATAGCCGATTGCTGCAAGGGTTCAGCGCCAGTCCCCTGCCGCCGGCCCTGGTCAGCACGTATTACGTCGGGTTATCCAGATGGTTCAACTTCTTCTGAGGCAGATGGGCAGATCGGCAGGTCGGCAGATGGCAGGTAGCAAGATTGTGAATGGAGTAGGGATGAGTGGATTGGCAGACAGGCAGATGCACAGCTCGGCGGGAACGCAGACGGGGCAGTCATCTTATCCCTCCGGCCCATCTGCCCATCTGCCCAGTTGCCGACCTGCCCACCTGCCCATCTGCCTGCTGGTCTTTCTGCTGGTTCCCGGCCTCGCGGCGGCACGGTCAAAAGCTAATGCGGCTGGACCGGTGACCGTGCCTCAACTTGAACTCGAGGGCGGCCGCACGCTGCGCTACGAGGGCAGCTTCACCTCGGAGAAAGAGGTTAAGACCAAGCACAGCTTCTGGGGCCGCCTGCTCGACGCGGTGGCGGGCGAACCTGATTTTCACGGCCTGATTAATCCCTACAGCGTGGTGACTGATTCGAGGGACCGCATCATCGTGACCGACCCCGGCGCCGCCGGAATTCACATCTTTGATTTCACCCAGCACAAGTACAAGTTCATTTCGCACCAGAAATCGACCGACGGGATGGTGTCCCCTCAATGCGTCGCCGTCGATGCTGCTGACAACATCTATGTAACCGATTCCTACGCCGGCAAGATCTTTGTCTTCGATGCCGGCGGGAAGTTTCAGCGGGTACTGGGCAGCGTCAAGGGCGAGGGTTACTTCAAACGATCAACGGGCATCGCCGTCGACTCCCAGGCCCAGCGGATCTATGTGGCGGACACCTTGCGCCACCTCATTTTCGTTCTCGATATGGACGGCAAAGTGCTCCAGAAGATCGGCAGGGGCGGCACAGGCGAGGGCCAATTTAACTTCCCCACTGAATTGCGGCTGGCAGGTCAGGATTTGCTGGTTGTTGACGCCATGAATTTCCGCGTGCAGGTGATGGATCGATCGGGAAAGTTCCAGTACGCCATCGGGCAGGCCGGTGATGAGGCTGGCGCAATGTTTCGCCCCAAGGGAGTCGGCATGGATTCCGAAGGCCATCTCTACGTCGTCGAGGGCCTCAAAGGGCAGGTGCAGGTCTTCGACCGGCAGGGCCGGCTGCTCTACTTCTTTGGGCAGAAAGGCTCGGGGTTCGGGGAATTTCAATTGCCGGCGGGTTTGTTCATCGATTCCAAGGATCGCGTGTTTGTGGTCGATTCCTTCAATCGCCGGGTGCAGGTCTTCCAGTACTCAGCGCAACAATCAGCGGCAAGTGGGCAGATCGGCAGGTAGGCAGGTCGGCGGGTAAGCAAATGGGCAAACGGATAGCCAGGCAGGTCGGCAGGTGGGCAGGTAGGCAGATGGGGAAGTCTCCACTGCCGACCCCCCGATCTTCCTATCTGCCCACCTGCCTATCTGCCTACTTGCCCACTTTGTGCCTTAGTGCCTTGGTGGTGATCTCCTTCGCCGGAGCGGTGCGTGCCCAGAACGATGTGATCGGCTCGCACGACCTGTCGCCGGCCGGCGCTTCGCCCGTAAAGGGCGGCCTCTCCGGTTCCTGCCTGTATTGCCATGCTCCGCACTCAGGCTTGAATGGCGCGTCTAACGCGGGGCAGATGCCGCTCTGGAACACGAAACTTTCGAACGTCCAGGCTTACACCGTTTATTCGAGTTCGACTCTGGTTAACAAGATAAACCCGTCGCCGCCTCTGGGCACGGACAGCACCCTCTGCCTGAGCTGCCACGACGGCACGGTTGCGGGGTCGCCCGGCGCAACCGTTGCCTACGGCCAGATTCCGATGACGGGCAAGATGCGTTGCGAGGATGTGTTTGGCACCAGCCTCAAAGCGACGCATCCGGTCAGCTTTGTCCTTCCGTTTGTGGCGGCCCCAGACCTGATTTCGCAGTTGACTTCCAATCCGCCCTCGACGGCGGACACGACGGGCGCCGTGCGGCTCATCAACGGAAACGTCGAGTGTACGAGCTGCCACAATCCTCACGTGCAGAAGCTCGACCCGAACACTCCGAAGTTTCTCGCCATTAATAACTCCTCGAGCGCGCTCTGCCTTGCCTGCCACAGCACCGTCCCCAAGGCAAGGGGCATGGGTGTGACCAATGTGCTGGAGGCAACCCATGGATTGAGTCGCGCCATCGGGAGCGCCGAGACCGGGGGCACAACTTCGCGCACGTCCAATCCCCTGGCGGCATGGAAGACCAGCATTCACGCTACGGCCACCAACAAGCTGTCGCCCCAGTTGGCCGTTCAAGACAATCTGCTATCTGCGAACCCCGGTGCAACGGCCGCCCGGCAGGTATCCATGGGATCCTACGGCTCGGTATCGCGCAACGGTTGCCTGTCGTGCCATGCGCCTCACAACGCCCAGGGGGCCGGTTCACTCCTTCAGGAGATGGACGACCAGACGTGCATCACCTGCCACAACGGAAGCGCGGTCGTCTCACCGCCGATACCCAACGTTCTGGCCGAAATGGTTGCCCCGAAATATGGCCATGCGCTTTCGGTGGCGAACTCCCCACACCGCCCGAACGAGAGCGTATTGCTGAATCAAGACATCCATGTGACCTGCGTCGACTGCCATAATCCCCATTCCTCCACTCGGGTCTCGAGCTTCCCTGCCGGGCCTGCGATTCGCCCCTCGCAAGCGCTGGTCATGGGGATCAGCGCCACGGACGGCGCAACCATCGTTGATCCCGCCGTCAACCAGTACGAGAACTGCCTGCGCTGTCATGGCACGAGCACGGGAAAGAAAACGACCGTCAATTTCGGCTATTTGCCCGTTCGAGTGGTTTCCGCCACCGATCGCTTGAACGTTATTCCCGAATTCGACTCGACCCTGAGATCGAGCCATCCGGTTTTCCATGACCGCGCGAGCGTGCTCCCACAGCCCAGCCTCCGGCCCAACATGCTGAATCTGGATGGCAGGACTTCGGGCCGCAGCATGGGTCTGCGGATTCTCTGCACCGATTGTCATAACAGCGACGACAATCGCGAGTTCGGCGGCAACGGGCCCAACGGCCCGCACGGGTCGGCGTTTGTGCATATCCTGGAGCGACGATATGAGTTCAGCCAAGCGCCGGTGGCGGGCAAGCTCGTCACGAATCTCTTCCCCAATCCCAACTTGAGCGCCCAGGGTGGCTCGAACGGCGGCCCTTACGCGCTGTGCGCAAAATGCCACGATCTTACGCAGATAATGAATAGCGCCAGCTTCAGCGAACATTCTCGCCATGTGGTCCAGGATGGGTTCTCGTGCTCGGTGTGCCATACGGCGCATGGCACGGGTGCTCAGTCCGGGACTGTTTCCGGCGATCGCTTGGTGAACTTTGATATTCGAGTCGTCGCCCCTAATGGAGCAGGTCCGATCTCCTTCAACCGGGCCACTAATTCCTGCACCCTGACTTGCCACGATCACGGCCACGGGCGGCAGGAAATAGTCTCCCCGGCGAGAGTCGGCCGAATACGTTAAGGAAATCTGAAATCGCAGATTTCAATTTTGAGATACAGCGGTGATTTGAAATTGATCTATCCCAAATCTCAAATTTCAAATCCAGCAATGATTTGAGATTTGGCAATGAACTTGATGCTGTTTCAGCTTTGAGATTCAGCAATGAACCTGGTCCTCATTGGCGTCAATCATCGCACCGCTCCCGTCGACATTCGTGAGCGCTTGAATATCCCCGAGTCGCGCCTCCCGGCGGCGGTTTCGGCCCTGCTCCGCCGGGAAGGCATCCGCGAAGCGCTGATACTTTCCACCTGCAACCGTGTTGAGGTGCTGGTTTCGGCGGAGGACGCAGCCGACGCCAAAATGATCATTGAACAATTCCTGGCCGACCATCTCGGCTTCGAACTGGGCCCCTACCGACACTTCTTTTACGACTATCACCAGCAGGAAGCGGTGCATCACTTGTTTCGGGTGGCCGCCAGTCTTGATTCGATGGTTCTGGGCGAGCCGCAAATCCTCGGACAGTTGAAGCGAGCGTTTCAGGTCGCGAACGAAGCAGGCGCGCTGAATGGCACGCTCAAGGAAATCGTGAACCAGGCGCTGGCGGTAGCAAAGCGGGTGCGGCGGGAGACAGCGCTCGGCAGTGCCGCAGTCTCGGTTTCATACGCTGCCGTTGAGTTGGCCAAGAAAATTTTCGGCAGCCTCGAACGCAAGACTATTTTCATCATCGGCGCGGGCAAGATGAGCGAACTCGCCGCCCGGCACCTCATTCGCAGCGGCGCCGGCACGATTTATGTAACGAATCGCACCTACGAGCGCGCCGTGCAACTTGCCTCGGCCTTTCGCGGCACGGCCGTTCCCTTCGACCAGCTCTTTGAGTACCTCGCCAAGGCGGATATCGTCATCAGCTCCACCGGCGCGCCCGGGTACATTGTTAATAAGGAACTGGCCGCGAGAGCGCTTGCGGCTCGCCGGAACCGCCCGATGTTCTTTGTGGACATCGCTGTCCCGCGCGATATCGACCCGCAGGTGCACGAACTCGACAACACCTTCGTGTACAATGTTGACGATCTTCAACAGGTGGTGGAATCCAACAAGAAACAGCGCGAGCGAGAAGCCGTGTGGGCGGAAGAGATTGTGAACGACGAAGTGCGGAAGACCATGCGCCGCCTCGCCTCACGCGACCTTACGCCTACGATTGTGGCCCTCGAGGATCGGCTGAACGCCATCCGACAAGGTGAGATGGAACGCTTCGGGAGCCGCCTGGCCGGCCTGACCCTCGAGCAGCGCCAGGCCATCGAAGCCCTCACCCGCGGTTTTCTGAACAAAATCCTGCACGGCCCCATCAGCGAACTCAAGAGTGGCGCCGGCCTGCCGGAGCAGGTGGACCGGGTAAGGCTGGTCCAAAGGATTTTTCGACTCGCCGAAACGCAGTGAATTTCCTCACTCGCTTGCCCCTGCAATCCCCACGCAATTAATCCCGAATTCCGAAGTCGAATTTGGCGCTCACAGGCCAAGTCGTTGTAACTGAATCGCCTGCCTTGATAACCTCGAGAACGGAAGCGGTGTTTGGATTCTTCGGAAGTAACCCCTCACCCGTCTCCGTCAGCTGACGGACTGATGACTACGTCGGCTGCGGGTCACCCTCTCCCCAAGGGAGAGGGCGGTCAACGATGATCGATTTCAGCCCTCTCCTCTGGGGAGAGGGTGGCGAGAGTAGCGAGCCGGGTGAGGGGTTTCTTCGCACAGAGCCTCGGGAAAAAGGCAACAAAAAGGTTGCACTTTCCTCTAGGCCCTGCTAATCTGCAACCTGGAGGTTGCACAACATGGAACACCGAATCGAGAAGCGCATTGAGCTGAAGGCGCCGGTTTCGCGGGTCTGGCGCGCCCTGACGGATTACCGCGAGTTCGGCGAGTGGTTTCGCGTGAAACTGGAGGGCCCCTTCGTGCCGGGCCAGGTCTCGCGCGGTCACATCACTCACCCTGGGTACGAACACGTCAAATGGGAAGCGGTGGTCGAGAAAATGGAGCCGGAAAGTCTCTTCTCTTTCACCTGGCACCCTTATTCCGTCGATCCCAAGATCGATTACTCGAAAGAAACGCCCACCCTGGTCGAATTCCGGCTGGAGAAGACTCCGGGCGGTACGCTGCTGCTGCTCACCGAGTCCGGCTTCGACAAGATCCCGAGCTACCGCCGCGACGAAGCGTACCGCATGAATGAAGGCGGGTGGAGCGCGCAGATGAAGAACATCGAGAGCTATGTCACGCCCAAGCCATAGCCGCAGCAACCCGAGACCGCGGGCGCCTGCTCACGTCTTTGCCGCGCTGGGGGACCAAACCCGGCTCCTGCTGGTGAGGAAACTCTGCGGCGGTGAGCCGCGTTCGATCTCTCAGCTCACCCGGGGCTCCAGGCTCACCCGGCAGGCCATTACAAAGCACCTTCGAGTGTTGGAGAACGCGAAGATCGTGCGCTGCGTCCGCTCCGGCCGAGAAAGCCTGTTTGAGTTCAATCCTCAGTCCATGGAAGAACTCAAGCAGTACCTCGAGTTCGTGTCCGTCGAGTGGGATCAGGCGCTGGCCAGGTTAAAGTCGTTCGTGGAGACTTGACGATAGACGCTGCGGCGGGCTCGGCGGCACCACCCCCAACCCCTCCTCATCTGAGGAGGGGAGTCCACGGCTCCCCTCCTTGCATAAGGAGGGGTCAGGGGTGGTTGATGCCCTGGGAGCTGCTTCAAAACCCTCTGTACCCGCTTGCAGCAGGGCTAGTCTACTACGCGCCAAGCCGCGCTCCCCGGAGGGGAGCAAATTGAGTAGTCCGTCGGCTGACGGATGAAACGCCCGGACCCGACCCCAGACCCCGCCTTCGGCACCCCTCTCCCCGCCGGCGGGGAGAGGGGAAAGGGGGTGAGCGGGGCGGCGTTTTCGGGGGCGTTGCCCCCGGCTACTCATGTTCAGCCCCTGCGGGGCTGAGAGCTCGGGTGGTAGCCGAGGATCCTGGGCGGCATTCAGCAATCTTTCCTCTGCCGGGCGGTTTTGAAACATCTTCTGGTCTTACGCGCCGAAGATTGCATTGATCTCCGCCGAACTCGCTGCGTCAGCAGCGAAACCAAAGCTGCCGCGCTCCCGCATCTCGCGGGCGGCGCGAAGGAAGGCGCCCAGTGCGGTTCGCGAGAGCGCACTGCCTACGCTCAGGCGTTTGACTCCGACCGCCGCCAGCTCCACCAGGGTTAGTTGCATGCCCGCGAGACCCACAAGCACGTTGACGGGGCGATCGACGGAACTGACGACGGCGGCGATGTCGTCCTTGGCAGCCAGGCCCGGCGCATACAGCACATCCGCGCCTGCCTCTTGATAAGCCTGCAACCGTGCGATCGTGTCCCGCAGGTCTGGCCGGCCGTGCAAGTAGTTCTCGGCGCGCGCCGTCAGGGTGAACGGAAAAGGAAGCAGGCGCGCCGCAGCCGCGCCGGCGCGGATTCGCTCCATCGCCTGCTGCTTCTCGTAAATCGGGTGGTCCGCGCGCCCGGTGGAGTCTTCAATCGAGCAGCCGACGACACCCGCGGCGGCCGCCAGCCGCACAGTCTCGGCAACCGTCTCAGGCGCGTCGCCAAAGCCGTTTTCGAGGTCTGCGCTCACCGGCAAGCTGGTGGCGGATGCAATTGCGGCGGCGTACGCCAGGCTCGCCTCGCGGCCCACCGTCTGGTCGCACTGCCCGACCGAGAAGGCGTAACCCGCACTGGTCGTAGCCAGCGCCTCGAACCCGAGATGCGCCAGCAGGCGCGCCGTCCCCACGTCCCACGGGTTGGGAATAATGAATGCTCCGTCACGCTCGTGGAGCGCCCGGAAGGCTCGCCCCTTGTCGGCTTGCGTCGCTGCCGCCGTTGTCATCAAACCCTCCGCTTTAGGTTTGGTTGTCATTCCGAGCGAAGCGAGCATTCATCGCGCGCTCGTAATTCTGCCGAAACAACTGAATCACGTTCGCGACCTCTCGATCCGTTCGCATCGGAACCGTGACCCATCCTGAATCGGGCAGGACGTGGTGAGGCCGCGCGCGACCGGCCGCAATCAATTGGTCGCGGATGGCACGAGGGAACGGCAGGTCGGCGATGGTCGTGTGGATGTGGCCGAGTTCGCGCCGCCCGAAGCGAAACTCGACTCCGCCGAAGCGATGGGAGTGGACCGTCACGCCCTCCCAGGATGACACTCCACGATTTACAGCCTCGCCTGTCACGGCCGGGTCTACCGGCTGAGGCGAATTGCTGTGGCCACGGTCTCCGGCATCCGGGTGACGTGCTTCGCCAAAAGCCATCGTGCCAAGAGCCATTTCGCTTACCCTGAGGCCGCTCGTGCCGAGCAGACGGTATCTCATCGCAGCGCTATCCTCCTCGGTTCCGGTTTTGATGCCCATTCAGCCCGTCACTATGAAGGATGTTGGTCCGCGTGAAAAAGTTGCGGAGGCGCGCAGACCAGTCGAACAAGATGCCGGACCTTGTCATCCTGAGCAAAGCGAAGGATCCCTGCAGTTGTTCGTAAGTCGTTGAACTCGAAACGAACTGCCGGGATCCTTCGCTTCGCTCCGGATGACAATCGCATGATGGGGACTGGTTATTCCTGCGATCGCTGGACGCGATGGGGGCTGATCAGTTTGGCCAGTTCACGCTCTGAGATCTGGGAGACCTTTTCCATGTATTCACAGATCAACTGCAAATCTTTGTCGGAGTATTCCTCCATCAAATCCAGGTAGGCCCTGCCGATCGCTTCGTACTTGGGAGTCAGGGGCTCAAGGCTTTCCGGGCGCACCCGGACGTAAACCTTGCGGCGGTCCTCGGTGTCGCGCACGCGCTCGACGAAGCGGCGCTTTTCGAGGCGATCGAGAATATGCGTGATGGCGCCGGTGGTGAGCCCGGTCATCTCAGAAAGCCAGCCTGCCGTGACCGAGCCGCCCGGCCCGCGCAGGATCAGGTCGATGCACTTGGTATCCGTGGCGTTGAGGCCGACGCTCTGGGCGATGGCTTGATGGAGAAAGACGGTCTGCGTGCTCATGATCCTGCCGAGATCCCAAAGCCTGTCGAGGAGCTCGCGTCGAGCGCGGCGCTGCGGGCCGCTTTTGGATTTCGTGGTTCTTCTCGAATCGGGAGTTGACATGCGATACCTGCATTGGTAAGATAAATACCTGCATATTTAAGATGCTGTGCTATTGAGATAATAGCCCAAATCTCGCAAAGGAGCAAATCATGCTGGCTGTAGATCAGAAACCGTGGAAAGGGCAAGGCATGGAAGGCTGGACGGCCCGTTGGTATACGCGCACCCGGCGGAACGACATTGAAGATTTTCGCCGCCAGGCGAGGTCGGCAGCGGCGCATTTGAGAAGCGGCTGCGACGTGCTGGAAGTCGCGCCGGGGCCGGGGTTTTTCGCCGTCGAATTGGCTAAGCTGGGCGATTTCAAGATTACGGGATTGGACATCAGCCGCACGCTGGTGGACATCGCAGCCGGGAACGCCCGGGAGGCCGGTGTCAAAGTCGATTTCCGCCAGGGAAACGCGTCTGCGATGCCGTTTGCCGACGGCTCGTTCGATTTCATCTATTGCTCGGCGGCGTTCAAGAACTTCTCGCAACCGGTTCAGGCGCTCGATGAAATGCATCGCGTATTGCGCCCCGGCGGCGAAGCCGTGATCCAGGACCTTCGCAAGGATGTCTCGCTCGACGAGATCAATACTTACGTCAGCCAAAGCGGCCGAAGCGGCTTCGATACCTGGCTGACAAAAATGGCCTTTCGTTTTATGCTGATCAAGCGGGCTTATACCCAAGAGGAGTTTCTCCGCATGGCGGAAAAAAGCCGCTTCGGCGCATGCCGGATCGATACCGGCCCGATCGGCCTTGAGGTGCGATTCACCAAGCCGGCGCGAACGGTCTAGCGGTTAGCCGAATTACTAAGCTAACTTATTCGTCGGAAGCGGAAGGGCGGGGCTTCAGCCCCGCCGTTAATATCGCGAGGTAATTGCGGGGCTTTAGCCCCTGAAGCGGATTGACTTCAGGGCCT
>CAWIUZ010000015.1:0-10971 GCA_963838915.1 uncultured Acidobacteriota bacterium | reverse complement strand
ATCGCGTCGCCAACGGAGTTCAGAGCGGACAACTGACGGCGGGCGAAACGAAGAACCTCGAGAACAAAGAAGCAAACTTGAATAAGGAAGATCGTAATATGCGCGCGGGAGACAACGGCAAGCTGACTGCTGCAGATCGCGCCAAACTGAACCGGCAGCAGAACCGCTTGTCCAATGACATTTACCAGGACAAGCACAACGCTAACACCGCGCATTACGGCAAGGGGGAGATCGGCCAACGTCGGGAAAACCAGCAGGATCGCATCGCGAATGGAATTCGGAGCGGTCAGTTGACCCCCAAGGAAGCTTCAAATGTGGAGAATAAAGAACAGGGCGTGAATCGTGAAGTCAAGGGGATGCGGCAAGCCAACGGTGGGAAGCTGACGAACGCTGACCGCAAGGCCGTTAACCAACAGCAAAACAAGCTCTCTAACCAGATCTACGACAAGAAGCACAACGCCAAGAAGGGCTACTGAGTCAGGGTGCAGGCGTGGGGATCGGCATTCGCAGTGAGGGCGGCCCTCGTGGCCGCCCTTACTTAACCATCCCGCGACTGCGGCGTCCAATGGCATGTCAGCCGCAAACAGCCGATTCTGTGATCTTGAGCGGAGACTTCATGAGCCTTCGGCTCACCATTTGTCATGAAAATGCCCTCTCCCCCTTGGGGGGGAGGGTGACCCGCGACGGCGCTTTCGTCAGCTGGCGCGGGTCGGGTGAGGGGGTCCAGGCTCGCTATTTTCATGGCAGCGAAGGATCTGTGCAGCGTATCGTACGCCCTGGGCCGACGGAACTGCGGGGATCCTTCGCTTCGCTCAGGATGACAGCGCTTGCGTTTCTTAGCGTTTGTTCCGAAGGGCTCTTTTGTAGCGGCGCACTTTGAGTTTTTTAAATTCACGCTCGCTGGTTGGTGGCCGCTGCAACCAGCTTGCTACCCATCCATTCCAAAATCAGCTTTCTCATCTCCGGCAATTCAACGTGCGCGCAGTCGAAAAGCTCGATGCGGCAGTCGCTGGAATTTCCGTGTGCTCGATATAACGGAAGCAAGTGATCCCGCACCTTTTCGACGCCGGCGGGCGGCGTCAGCCCATCGAGGCGGCCGTTCACGCTGAGTCGCGGACGGGGAACGATCAGCTCGTTGATTTCGGCGGTCTCGAAGTGTTTCAGCAGTGATGGCACGAAGTAATAAACGCCATGGCCTTTGAGATTCTGGGTCTTAATCAATTCCTCAAAGTCGGTCAGGCAGCAAATATCCACGCACAGGCGAACGCGCGGCTCGAGGGCGGCCAGCCACCAGGCCTTCGTCGAGCCCATCGACATTCCCAGCGCGCCCACTCTTCGGGGATCGACCTCCGGCCGGCTTGCCAGGTAATCGAACGCCCGGAATTCGTCGAACATCATCATGCCCCAGAGCACTCGGCCTCTCCAGAGCATCAGTTTGAAAGCATCTTCTTCGCCGGTGCGGCCCTCGGCTTCGCGTTTGCGTTCGCCGAAACACCAGCTATCGATGGCCAGCGTCACGATGCCTTTTTCCGCGCACACGGGCGCATAGGCGGGCTGAGCGTCCGCGCCGCGGATTAGCTGTTCCTTTCCGAGGTCGTACATTCCACCGTGCCAGTGGATGTAGAGCAGCCCGGGTGCAGCCTCGTGGCGCTTGTCGGGGATGAGCAGGAGCGCCGGAACGGGCTCCAGGCCATTCAGGTCCAACACGAGGCGCTCGAGCGTATAGCCGTCATGCCGCTCCCTCTTCACCAAGGAGGCCGGACCGGGTTTATGATCCCAAGGCAAATCCCCGAGCAGGCTCCAGAGTTCTTTGCGGCGTCTCAACTGGAACGCGGAGAATGGCTCGCCTGCCTGGGGCTCGGCAGTGGGCTTTCCTTGCCCGCCCGCTGACGCATCTGTTCCTAGCGCGAGCATGGCTGCGGACTGTTTAAGAAAATCACGCCGGTGAGCGAGTGACATGGAATCTCCTCCAGAAGTGAAATCACAGCGTTATCTTCTTATAACGTCCGGGAAGGAGTGTCAAGCTATCGAGGCTGACTTTGCGGGAAAGGCACCCCTGCCTGTGCCCAACGTTGTCACACTTTTTCTCTGCCGGCACAGGCAAGAGTGGGTGTGCCATTAGTGTTTAGTGCCGAAATTCCGCACTGCATCCTGGACTGCTCGGAAGGGCGGGGCTTCAACCCCGCCGTAGGCAATGGACGAGACTTCGGGGCTTTAGCCCCTGAAGCGAAATGGCTTCAGGGCCTAAAGGCCCATCGAGAACTTGCCGCGCGGCGGCGGGGCTGAAGCCCCGCCCTTCCAAAGTGCCCGGCTTGCGATACTATTCTTATCAGCGAGTACCAGCGCCGGCGCTGATGCCTGACGGCTCGCGACACGATGTTACAACAATCTCTCTTTGTTGATATGTTAAACATGTTTAACGGAGGGACACCTCGATGCTCAGTATTCGATTGGAACCGGCACTCGAAAAAAGGCTGGAAAGGCTGGCCAGGAAGACACGACGAAGCAAGAGTTACTGCGGCCGGGAGGCTATTCGCCAGTATCTCGAGGACCGAGAAGACTGCCTTCCAGGGATTGAGGTTCTCGAGCGTAACGAGCCTGCCATCAGCCTCGAACGGTTGGAGCGCAGACTAGACTTGGCTCATTGAGTTCATGGCCGAGCGTTTCTCAGTCGCCCGGTATGATCGAACCGCCGGCGGGTGTTGCGTGCTGAGAGCTGAAAGCTGATAGCCGACGGCTTCTGGGCAACGTCACGGTGAATGTTGTTCCCTTTTGTTCGGATGATGTGAAGCTGAGCGAGCCGCCCAGGTAGCGTTCGGTGATGAGCTTGGCGCCGTAGGTTCCGATTCCTCGCCCCACGGGCGATTTGGTGGAGAAAGATCGCCGGAAGACTTGCATCCGAACGGACTCGGGCATGGCGGCGCGGTTGTGCACACGGAAGACGGCGGAGGTATCCCGGCATTCGAAGCTGAGTTGCACTTTCTCGCCTTCCAGCGAGGCCTCGAGGGCATTCTTCACCAGGTTGCCCAACACTCGCTGGAGAAGCAGTTCATCGCTCGCCAGTTCGCACGGCCCGTTTATTTCCTTGGCAACGACTTCCCGGCCTCTACTGACAGGATGATGGGCGTAAAGTTCGCAGACGGTTCGAAGCATTTGCCCGGCATCCAGAGAGGCCACGTGCACCGCCAATTCTCCGCGCTCGGCAGCGGCCAGGTCCTTTCCGGCTTCAACCTCTTCGATCAAGTACTGGACCAGTTGAAAGGCCAGATGGCTGGTCTCCTGGCGATACCGATCGGACAATGCGGGCAAGACTTCGAGCAGATTGCGGACCCCAGCCGCGGTGTTCAGCACATCATGGAAAAACATCCGCTCCAGAACGGCGCGGCGTTTCTCATCGCCGATATCATCAAATGCAAAAGCGGTAAATCTCCCATCGAGATCAAGGCTGGAAGCAGTAACGCGCAAATCGAGGGCGCGCTCGCCCTGGTCCGTTTGCATGGTAATCGTACACTCTTGAATATCCTGGCCGCCCCGTAGCTGAGTGTTCAGAATGGCCTGAAACGCGCCGCAAGCCTCGCAGAATTGCGCCGTCCCGCACCCGCAGTCGCCCTCTCGCCAGTGAATGCAGTTGAACGCCTCGCCCGGGCGCAGGCCCAGGAGTTGGTTCTCGCCCCTTTCGAGCAATTGGCACAGCCTGGGGTTGGAGGCCACAATCTGACGGCACTCGTTAAGGATGACCGCGGGTGTCGGAAAGGCGTTCAGCAATTCTTGCAAATGAGGAATTGCCGAAAGGTGTGCGTGTTCGGCGCTGATCCGCTCGATAGTTTCCCCTCTCACGGGATCTGAAGCGGCTAACGGTGGGTAGGCCATGATCGCATTCCTCGTCTGTCACTCAGGCCTGCTGGGACGGTTTCCAGCGCAAGACTGGCTTGCGAGCCGCAGCGGCTTCGTCCAACCGCGTGACGCGGGTAGTGTAAGGCGCTTTGAGCACCAGATCCGGATTTTCTTCAACTTCCTCTGCAATGGACGCCAGCGCATGGATGAAGGCGTCCAATTCCTCCTTGCTGGCGCTCTCGGTCGGCTCGATCATCAGCGCGCCGGGCACAATCAACGGAAAAGCAGCGGTGTAAGGATGAAAGCCATAATCGATAAGCCGCTTGGCGATATCGCCGGTGCGGACGCCGCGTGCCGCTTGGCGGCGGTCCGAGAAGACACATTCGTGCATCGGAGGACAGCAAGAGGCAAGCTCGTAGAGGCCCGTCAACGAGCTATTCAAGTAGTTGGCGTTGAGCACGGCGTCCCGCGTGGTTTGGCGCAGGCCCTCGAAGCCGTTGGCCTGGATGTAGGCCAGCGCGCGCACGGCCATACCGAAGTTGCCGTAAAATGCCCGCACCCGCCCGATGCTCCGCGGCCGGTCGTAGTTCAGGCTGAACACGCCATCCGGTCCCTGCTCGATGATGGGCAGAGGCAGGTAAGGCTCCAAAACTTTCTTCACCGCCACCGGTCCCGAACCCGGGCCGCCTCCTCCATGAGGCGTGCTGAAGGTCTTGTGCAGATTCAAATGCATTACGTCCACGCCGAAGTCCGCCGGACGTGCGACCCCGACCAGCGCGTTCATGTTGGCGCCATCCATGTATATGAAGCCGCCTCGCGCATGCACGAGGTCGGAGATTTTCCGGATATTCGACTCGAAAATGCCCAGCGTGTTGGGATTGGTGAGCATCAAGGCCGCCGCGTCATCCGTCATGAGGCGATCGAGGTCGGCGAGATCAATGCAGCCGCACGCGTCAGATTTGATATTCCGGACTTCGTAGCCCGCGATGGTCGCGCTGGCAGGATTCGTGCCGTGAGCGGAATCGGGAATGAGGATGTGGCGGCGCGGGTTGCCGCGCTCCGCCAGGCAGGCCCGGATCATTAAGATGCCCGCCAACTCGCCTTGTGCACCGGCGGCGGGCTGAAGGGTGATCGCGTCCATGCCGGTGATTTCCTTCAGGCACCGCGCGGTCTCGTGCAGCACGCCCAGGCAGCCCTGGACCAATGCTTCAGGAGCGTAAGGATGGTCGGAAGCCAAACCTTCCAGGCGCGCCACTTCTTCGTTAATCCGTGGATTGTATTTCATGGTGCAGGAACCCAGCGGATAGAGGCCCGTGTCCACGCCGTAGTTCCAAGTAGAAAGGCGTGTAAAGTGACGGATGACTTCCAGTTCCGAGACTTCCGGAAAGCCTTCGACCTCCCTGCGGGTTAGTTCCGGTCCCAGGACTTCTTCCGGTGATACCGCGGGCACATCGAGGGGCGCGAAATCCACGCCGGACTTTCCGGGAGTGCTCCTCTCAAAGATCACTTTTTCGTTTCTGGTGACGTGAGGCCTCGCCTCACGGATACGAGATTCCATGTTTCTCCGGCCTTTGTCATCCTGATTTCAGACGCCGGGAGGTTGCGGGAGAGGTCCTTTCGTGTGTCATCCTGAGCGAAGCGAAGGATCTGCAGTTGTTTGTTTTCGATATGAGACTGCAGATCCTACGCTTCGCTCAGGATGACAGGCTTCCACATTCCTCTCGCTTTCGCAGGTTTCCGCTAGCCGCCGCGACAGAGCCGCGGTCGTCGGCCTTACTCCTCCCTACGGCGGTGCAAAGCCGCCGCGACGAGCTCGGCATTCTCTCCCCGGTTTTCGACTTCCCGCCTTGATCCCGCCGCGCGCCTATAGGTTTCTACCATGCGGTCAATCGCCTTGCGGCTGACGGTTTCGGTGACGCAGACAAGCAAATGGTTTCTTAACTCCGGGTAGAAACGCTCCAGGTTGAGGCCGCCGATGATCTTCTCTTTCTGCAAATCGGCGAGCAACTCGCCGACATCGCCTGGTGGTCTGACCACGAATTCGTTAAAGTGCGCGGCGCGAAAAGGCGTGATCACGCCCGGAAGGGACGCAAGCTGCCCGGCAGCGTAATGGGCTTTGGCGAGGTTCACCTCCGCCAGCCTTTTCACTCCGTTTTTCCCCAACAGGCTAAGGTAGATGGTTGCAGCCAGGGCGCACAACGACTGGTTGGTGCAAATGTTGGAGGTGGCCTTCTCGCGCCGGATGTGCTGCTCGCGCGTGGCGAGAGTCAAAACGAAGCCCCGCCGGCCTTCCTTGTCTACCGTCTGCCCGACCAGGCGACCCGGCATTTGCCTTAGAAACTTCTCCTTGGCTGTCAGAAAGCCAACATATGGCCCACCGAAAGCCACTCTCACGCCAAAGGATTGCGCCTCCCCGCAGACGATGTCCGCCTCAGCGGGCGGCTTGACCACCGCCAGCGATAAGGGTTCAGTGATAGTCACGATCAGCAGAGCGCCGCTGCGATGCGCCACTTCGGCGATCTCGGCTGTACGTTCCAGATTTCCGAAGAAATTGGGCGATTGCACCACCACTGCAGCCGTGTCGCCGTTAAGCGTGGATTCAAGCCGTGCGAGATCAAGCTGGCCTGAGTCTTCGTAGGGAATTTGCCGAATCTCGGTTCCCTGATGCCGGATGAAGGTTCTGAGCACCTGGCAGTACTCCGGATGTACCGTATGAGCAACCAGGACACGGTTGCGCCGCGTGACGCGCAAGGCCATTAAGACGGCTTCCGTGGTGGCCGTGGAGCCGTCGTAAAGCGAAGCGTTGCCTACCTCCATGCCGGTAAGTTGAGTCATCAATGTCTGGAATTCAAACATCGCTTGCAGCGTGCCTTGGGCAATTTCCGCCTGATAAGGCGTGTAAGCGGTGAAGAATTCGCTGCGCGATAGGAGCGCGTTGACGGCCACGGGCACATAGTGGGTGTATGCCCCGGCGCCCAGAAGAGAAACGTACTCCCGGGCGCTCCGTCGCGAGGCTTCGCGAAAGTATTCCAGGATCTCGGGCTCGGAAAGCGGCCCCGGAAGGTTAAGCTGGCCTTCGAACCGCAGTTCCTCCGGTATCCGGTCAAAAAACTCCTCCACGCTGCTTCGGCCGGTGGCTTTCAACATGGCGGCGCGGTCGGAGTCAGAGTTCGGCAAATAGCGCATTAGTTGGATTTTTCCTTCTGGATATAAGCTTCGTATTCATCGGCGGTCATGAGCTTTTCAATCTCGCCTCGATCCGAGAGCTTCACCTGAATCAGCCATGCCTCGCCGTGAGGATCGGTATTCAGCATTTCCGGGTTGTTCTGAAGCTTAGCGTTCACCCCAGTCACTTCTCCGCTGACCGGAGAGAAAATCTCGGAGACTGCCTTCACCGATTCCACCGTTCCCAGGCTCTCGTTTGCGGCGACGTGCTCGCCCGGCTTTGCGACCTCAACGTAAACGATGTCGCCCAATTCCTTTTGGGCGAAGTCAGTAATGCCGATGGTGCCAATTCCTTCGTCCACCCGGATCCATTCGTGCTCTTTGGTGTAGAGAAATTCTTGGGGATACATGAATGTTCCCTCCAGCGGTGAGTCCCGCGTTTACCGCTCTAGATCGGGTGATCCGGTGATCGGGTGACCGGGTGAACAAAGAGCAACTTCGCTCGGCCGAGTCGCCGTCAGTCCCTCGAAAGCGGGAATCCACGCCCAGTTACCGATTCGCTTAAAGGGTTAAGCTTTATGCCGCTGTTGGTCGCTGTTCACCCGATCACAGGATCACCCGATTATCCGATCTTTGGCCTTTTGTAAAAGGGCAGGGGAACGATCCGTGCCGCTGCCCGTCTGCCACGAATCTCGACTTCGACCTCGCCACCCGCACCAGCAAGTGGCAAGGAGATATATGCCATACCGATGTTTTTCTTTAAGAATGGCGCGTATGAACCGCTCGTCACGCGCCCCGCGATTTCGCTGGCCAGGTAAACATCATATCCATCGCGCGCGATTCCCTGGCCTGTCATTTCAAAACCTACCAGCTTCTTGCGCGTGCCTCGAGTGCGCTGCTCGAGCAAGGCATCGCGGCCGAGGAACTCGCCCTTCTCGAGTTTCGTGATCCAACCCAGATTAGCTTCGAGCAAGGTCGTATCTTCGTCGAGCTCATGACCGTAAAGCGGGTAACCGGCCTCGAGCCGCAACGTGTTCCTGGCGCCCAGTCCTGCGGGAACCAAACCCTCCGGCTTGCCGGCTTCGATCAGCGCGCTCCACACCTGCTCCGACTTGCCTGGTGCGAAATAGAATTCAAATCCATCTTCACCGGTGTACCCGGTGCGCGCGAGCAGGCCCTCCACATCGCAGAGCCGGGCCCGGCAGAACCAGTAATACTTGAGCCCCGAAACGTCGATGCTGCTGACCTTGGAGACGATCTCCGCAGCGCGCGGTCCTTGCAGGGCCAGTTGTGAATACTCGCTTGAAACGTTGCACACATCCGCCCCGGCGGAGTTGTGCCGAACGATCCAATCGAAATCCTTGTCGGTGTTCGCCGCGTTGACGCAGATGAGATACTGCTCCTCCGTCAAGCGGTGCACCACACAGTCATCGACAGCGCTTCCCTTGGGGTGCATCAATGCGCTGTATTGGGCCTGAAGATTCCTCAGGCGGGATGCATCGTTCGAGGTGATGTGCTGGAGGAGTGATAGTGCGTGGGGTCCGCTGATTTCAATCTCCCCCATATGACTGACATCGAAAAGCCCGGCAGCCCTCCGCACGGCCAGGTGCTCCTGGATAATGCCGGAATACTCGACCGGCATCTCCCACCCGCCGAACTCGACCATCTTGGCCCCGAGCGATTTGTGCAGTCCGTTGAGCGCCGTGCGCTTTAGAGCCATTCCCGCCGGCGTCAGACTGTCTCTCTCTAGCGACATAACCTGTCAATGCGAATCAACTCAACCTAACACACTCTCGACAACCGGGTCAAGGCAGCGCGAGAAGTTGGAACTGTCCTAATTTGAACGTAGCGCCGGCCTTTAGAGCCTGCCCTGAGCGGAGCGAAGGGTCGGCAAATGCCGGCCTGAAGGCCAGCGCTACGCCAAAATTAGGGCACTACCCGGGAAGCGGTAGTGGTACCGTTTGAAGTGTAGGAGGCTTTACGATTGCGGGAAATCTCAGGAGCGCAGCACCCAGCATCCCAGCTTGGCGCTGCGCTCCTTCGGCAGGAAAATTGTACCTCAGTTCGTGGGCTTCTTCGTGGTCTTGTGGTGAGTTGCTCCAGGCTTCTCTTTAGCCGGAGGTTGATCCGGCAGGGGATTGGGGTCCGTGACTTCGCCCACCACGGTGACCATCAAATTGGGCGTGGCGGTGTAAGAATCCATAGTTCCCTTGAACCGGATCAGGTCCCCTGGTTGAAGGTTCTTGACGTTGGGTTGCTTCGAATCCTTCAACTCAATATCGTAGACGCCAGGAGTGGCTTTGGACTGGTCAAGGATATCGATCCGCACAGAATAGGTGCCGGGATCGGTTCCTTTTTCTATGCTATCCACGCTCCCGCCAAACTCCAGGGGTTGTCCTTTCAGCGCGTCCCACTGTTTTTGCGCGGTCTCTCCCCCGAATTTCAAAGGATAGGTCATGTCGTTGAACTGGTCCACCAAGGGGTTCCCCGTCTTCTTCGGAGCTTCCATGGCGGCTACTTTGAATCCGCTGGGTGGGTTCGGGGAACTTGCGGCCTGAGTCTCGATGTCTTGCAACCCCTGGTCATTGCCGTGGTAGCCGACATACGTCTTCTTGAGGTAGCTCTCAAACTCTGTGGCATTCGTGTCTTTAGCCGCTTTCGCCAACTCTTCGGCGCGAGCAAGGTACCAGATTCCGTTATCGTAATCGTGAGGATTCGAATACAGGTATGCCAGGCCCATGCGGTAGAAAACGTATTCGTCGCTCGGGTTATCGTCAGCGGCGGCCTTGTCAGCGGTGATGGCGCCGGCGTAGTCTTTGCGTTGAAGGTCCACAAACCCAACGGTCCCATTGAAGATGTCCCGCAAACCCTTCACCGCCTGGTTGAACTGGTCTTCAGGAACGTTGGCGGGCTTCTGGAGTTTCTGCACCACCTCGAGTCCGTGTTTGGCGTTGGCTTCCGCCTCACTCAACTTCGCGTCATGGTCAGGCGCATCTCCCTTGTAGGTAAACGGAAATACGAAGCTTAAGAGCTTCAGGGCGTCAAGACTATCTGGGTTGGCCTGCAGAGCCTTGTGAGCCGCGTCGAGCGCCTTGTCCATCTGTTGCTGCTGCTGGTAAGTCTGCATCTCCACGATGTAGGCGCCTTCCTTGAAATCCGAATTGGCGTATTTCGTGAGGAATGCTTCGGCGAGTTGGATCCTCTTGTTGGGATCCTTTTCATTCGCCATGGCCATATACGCGTCGTACTCGTCCCTGCTCTTCCAACTCGGGGCCTTTGCTGCTTGCGGAGGTGCGTCCAATTGACGAGCGAATATTCGCCCCTCGACGTTCGGCAGTCGGACCGTTGCCTGCCCTACAGCAGCCAATACCAGAAGGCTGGCCAGCAGGGTGAAGCTCCAAAACGCAATTGTTTTCCTCATGGGGAAGCTACCTCAGTGTTTGGGTTGTGACTCTATATTGAGAGTCCGGGCGCGCTTCATCTCGTTTCCTCAGTCAAACTCTAAGGTGCGCGCACACCCTAAAGGTTTGATGCACGAATCCAATCCTACGATGATGACGCATTTCAATATCAAGGATTGAGGAACAATTCAAGCAAAATCTTAACTACCCCTCACCGACTCCTGGACATTCATCTATTCACTTGGATGCGGAGAGAGGAGAGAAGTAACCTCCCCCCTGACGTCTCTATCATAGCATTTTTCGGATGGATTGCTACGGTCAACGGTATTTTCTTTGTGGTTGATCACGGCTCTTGCGGTGCTCGCAGATCACGATAATCGGCTTGCCCCTTAGTTACGGAGGGGTAGGAGGCGGTTGGTTATTGACTAGTCTGCTTACACCACCCCCGAGTCCCTTCTCGAAGAGGGGCGGCGCCACTCTCGAAGGCAATTTGGCAGCTTGCCGCCGCTTTGAGCTGGAATCATAGGTTTTGGGAGTGAGAAATTTGGTTTGGGCGGCCGCAAGCCGTGCG
>CAWIUZ010000014.1:0-3246 GCA_963838915.1 uncultured Acidobacteriota bacterium | reverse complement strand
ATCACGGCAATCGGGCTCATGGCCTGGAGCAGATTCAGCACCCGCTCCAGGTTTCCTTCGGTGACACCCTGCCACATGCTGCGAAAGTTCTTCAGGATGACCGCGGGAATTCCCACCTCGCCCGCGAAGCAAGTGGTCAGAAAGGTCTTCCCGGTGCCCACGGGCCCACAGATGACATAGCCCATGGGGAGGACGTCGGTTCTTCCGGCACGAATCGCGGCCGCTGCATTTTGCAGCTTCTTCTTCGCCTGGTCGTTGCCTGCCACGAGCGAAAGGTCGAAGCGGCTCTGAACGAACTCCAGCAAACCTCCCGATTCCGCTTCGATCAATTCCTTCTTCCGCTTGGTGAGGAATTTGAGTGTCAAGGGTTGATTGTTCCGCACGGCGTGCGAGATCAGGGTCTCTAGCTGTACGCGCTTCAGGCCCGCCGTCAACTTGGCCAGCGTAGCTTCATTCACATCCGAACCGGAAGGCAATGGCGTTCCGGCCAACTGCGACCGGATGAACTCGAGCCGATCAGCTTCGTCAGGCAACGGAATGGCTATAGAAGCTACCGACGGGTTCTGGACAATTCCCTGGTTCAAGTCCGCCTGATTTTCGGCGATCAGGCAAAGCGTGACATCCGCCTTCAGGAACGCGGGATTCAGCGCCCAGCGCTTCAGAATGACCAGAGAATTACGGTCCTCCGCCGGCATCCCCGAGATGTCGCCCGCGGGGGCGATGGTCTCTGCATAATCGATAATCAGCGCGATCTTCTTGCCTTCTGCGATACGCAGACGCAGGTAGTTATCCAGCAGGTTCAGCACTCCGTCAGGGTTGCGGGGCAAGCCGCCGGCGTAATTGGTGCCGTGATAGCTGTCATAGCCGGACAAGGCACGGAGGAAATCCGCTTGGGCTTCGGGTTGGGCAAAGGCGAGGCCGCCGCCTCGATCGTAACTCAGGATCAGATCGCGACGAGGGAAGAGCGCCTCATTGAGGAAGCGCGGCAAGCTGAGGAACTGCGTCGAGCCATCGCGTTTCATCGGCACATAGTCTCGCACGTTGCCGTAAAGTACAAACATGGCAAGCGTGCGCGAATAATACTTTTCGGAAAGTTCCTTCGCCCAGGCGGGTAGCGATTCCAAGCGTGTAGAATTCGGTGTTGGTGTGGTGGCCATATATTCAGTACGTGTAGGGGCGACCCTCGTGGTCGCCCTACTGAGGGTTACATAATATCGTGACGGACCAACCCCCTCACCTGTCCGTCGGCTGACGGACACCCTCTCCCCCAAGGGGGCGAGGGCATAAACTCGGGTAATTCCTCCCCTCGCCCCCTTGGGGGAGAGGGGTTGGGGGGTGAGGGGGTGATATCACTCAAATCCGCAATCCCCGGTAGGGCGGCCACAAGGGTCGCCCCTTCCACTCTTTAATTCCGAATGCGCGAACTGGGTAAAGCGCCGGGACTCGAAACGGATGAATCGGTCGGCAGCGGGGACAGCGTTTCATCGACCCCCGGCACTGCCATGTCGAACACGGCCTCGACCTGCCGCACGGTCTCCTCGGTCTGCTCGACATCGCGCACCAGATTATCCAGTTGATCGCTCACCTGCTGCGGGTCGCGCATGGTCACGGACTGGTCGTTGATCAGCTGCAGGACGTCTTCAATGGCCGAGCACTGCGCCTGCACCACCTTCTGGTTGTCGCGGACCTTTTCGTATTTCTCCAGTCGCTTCCCCAGGATTTCGATTCGCTTGCGGTTGATCTCCTGCACCTGCGGTGGATCCGAGTCGAGCGTGTGCTGCAAGTTGGCGATGTTCTGTTTGATGGGGTCAGGGTCAGTTGTCTGCAAGTACTCGCAGTGCTGATAGTCAGCGTAGAGCAAACGCAGGTAAGCCTCCAGCAGTCCCTGAAGTCTCTTCTCCATCTGCTCTAGAAACATCTGCGAAGTGGATGATAAACGACTGTAATTGGCGCGAATGCCGGCGCACAACGAGTCCAGGGCAGCGTAGCGAGTGCGAAGGTCCGGGGGCATTTCGTTGAACATCGTGCCCAGCGTCATCTCGCGCTGGCGCTTCTGCTCGGCGTATTTCCAGGAACGCACCAAACGCCGGAAGGCGCTGCTGCGCGGTGCGAGGCTCAGATAAATCATCTCCAAGCCTGCCGCCAGCACCAGCGGAAGTCCGGTCCCCGAGATCACAGCGAAAATCGCGGCGCCCGCCAGTCCGATCCAGTTGTACTGCCACTTGAGCGCCGCCTTCACCAGGTCGGCCTGCTCGAGGCCAAGCTCGTCCACATCGCGCTTGACCATCCCCTCCAGCATCGAACCGGCTTTTCCGACCGTGCCCCGCTGGGGAGTTTTCTCCTCCGCCATCAAACACCCACCCGCACGTGGCCCGTCCCCGGAGCGCGTCGGAGGCACGCCAGCACGTAATCCTGAAGATCGTGAAACTCTTTCGTCTGCTTCATTGCAGGGTCCCGTGGACGGCCGAGTGCAACCGGCACGTCCTCTACTATTGTACCCGGGCGGGCGCTAAGTATAAAGATTCGGTCAGCCAGGTAAACCGCTTCTTCCACGTCATGGGTAACGAAAAGTACGGTGCAGGCGGTCTCATCCCAGATGCGTAATAACAGGGCCTGCATGTCGCCGCGGGTTTGGGCGTCCAGGGCGCCAAACGGCTCGTCCATCAAAATCACCTCGGGGCGAACCGCCAGAGTGCGCGCGATGGCGACCCGCTGCTGCATTCCACCCGAGAGCCGGTCAGGATAGGATTTCTCGAATCCCGAAAGGCCCACCGCTTCCACCAACTTCGCCACGGTCTCCTTCTTTTGCGCCGCCGGTGCGCCTTGAATCGTCAGCCCATAGGCGATGTTGTCTGCGACGCTGAGCCAAGGGAACGAGGTGTATTTCTGAAACACCATGCCGCGGTCGCGACCGGGCCCTTCCACCGTCTTGCCATTCACCTCGACCTTGCCGCCGTCAGGAAAGTCCAGCCCCGCGATCAAGCGCAGAATTGTGGATTTGCCGCAACCCGAGGGGCCGAGCAGCACCCTGAACTCGCCCAAATCCCTGCCTTCGGAAGAGTAGGCCTCTTCGACTTCGAGGCTCACGTCTCGCAGCGCCTCGATTCGTTCGCCCGCAGCGCCTAGAAAGGTCCGGCAGACCTTGTCGAGTTGGACTTTCACCTTGTTTGGCATCGTTCACGAGAAGATCCCCGGAGGGGATCGATAAAGTAGCCGGGGGCAACGCCCCACAGGCGTTAATCATGG
>CAWIUZ010000013.1:0-5179 GCA_963838915.1 uncultured Acidobacteriota bacterium | reverse complement strand
CGATGAGCGGTTTGAACTGGCCGCCCCTGCTCCGTTAAACCTCGTTTGTTTCCGCCACCGCGCCGGCGACGCCTTCAACGAGGCGCTGCTGGACGCTCTCAACCGCAGCGGAGATCTCTACTTGACCCATACGAAGCTGAATGGCCGCTTCACTATCCGCTTCTGTGTCGGCCAGACATATACCGAGGCGCGGCACGTCCAACGCGCCTGGGAACGGATCCGGGAAGAAGCCGCCAGGCTCGAGTCAGGCGAGCCTTCTGCCCATCACGTCGCATGAATCTGCGCGAAGCGCCTTGGAGTGCGGCAGCAGCGCTGCCGCCTTCGAACCACGCAAGACGGCGGTAGCTGGCGCTACCGCACTCCAAGGGCGCGGAAAAGGAGTTCGCATCGTGGACCGTCGAAGCTTTCTCAAGTCCGGAGGACTGGCAGCCACTCTAGCAGGCACTGGTGCAGGGGAAGCTAACGCCTTCGTCCCCGCGCACAACTGGGATAGGTATGATTTTGGCACAGGACCGAAGATCACGGATCGGCTGGATCAAGGCCCGTTCCCGCAATATCCGCCGGAAGCAGTGTTTCCGGGCGGCGACGTGGTGATGGCGACGACTCCCTCGAGCGAGGTTGTGCCCAACTATGGCAAAGGGCTCATTACTTACATCACTGCGGACATGGGTACAGCGGAGATCAAATCCGATAACATTCCGCAAGCGATCGAAGAACTCGTGAAGCTTCCCCTGGGTGAGAAGCTCTATCTCCGGCCGACCTGGCGCGAAGTGCAGCCCCGGCGCGGGCGGCTCGATTTGCCTGACTACTGGAAACTCACCTTTGATCTTGCGAAGCGCTTTAACAAGCGGATTGGATTTCGCATCCAGATGCGGGCGCCCGACTATGCGGAAGAGGCTTTGCCGGATTTCGTCCTCGAAAAGGTTCCCATGGTGAAACTGATCGGCGAGTGGAGAACTGGGCTCGAGGGCCCGCGCAGGAAATCTGCTTATTACGAACCTCGTTATGATCATCCCTTCTTTCAAGACTGCTATCGAGAACTGAACGAGTTGCTGGCTGCGGAACTTGATGGCAGCCCGCAGATCGAATTCATGGATACCTTCATGTACGGCTTCTGGGGCGAGGGGCACACCTGGCCGTTCCAGAACAACCCGTTTCCGGATTATGCAACTGCCGAGCAAACCTGGGTCAAGATGTTCGAAGTGCAGTCGGAGCATTGGCGACGGACGCCGCTGGTGACTAATACGCAGCCGGATTTCAGCCGAGTGGGCAACTCCGAGCTTGTCGATCGCGCCGTCCGGTCGGGCAACTGGCTGCGCACCGACACGATCTTTATCGAGAACGAGCAGATTGAGACTCTGAGCAACCGGCCGCCGTGGGTGGGGGCGGTCGTCGAAGTGGGAATGTCTGACGGCACACCTGCGTCTCTCCACATCCAGGAAGGCATTACTTACACGGATAACGTCATCGCGCATGTGATCGACGTCGGCCCCCACTATTGGTCACTTTGGAATTTTCACAAGATCAACGCCGATAATATCCTGCGTTACTACCATCAATATCCGCAGGGCATCGACCAGATCAGCCGGCGCATCGGTTATCGCGTGCGGCCTTCATTCATCTGGCAGTATGGAGAACAAGACCGTCAGGGATTGATTGTCGGGTTCGCGAACGATGGGTGCGCCGGCGTGCCAGGTGCACTACGCGTCTACGTTACTGGTGATGACGGAAAGGTGATGGCAGGAGGAAGCCTCGACCCCGGCTACCCGCTGCCGGGGAAAATCCGCCAAGCGCAGTTTGTTTTGCCGAAAGGTGTTAGCTGGAAAGGATTGCGGCTTCGCGCAGAGCTTGAGGTTAGAGGCGTACGGCATTCAATCCGCTGGGCTTGTCATCAGCAGTTAAACGACGACGGCTCCCTCACACTGAGGCCAAACTTACGGGGATCTGTGTGATGCTCAGGCGCAACGCCGACGTGCATCCCGAGGCCCGCAGCCCTTTTTGGCGGCGAATCGCCGGTCTAGTCGACCTTCCTGCCGCCTATTGAACTTCCAGCGTGGAGCAGCGGGCGTGGCAACAGCCGGAGCAGGGCTACGATAAACTTATAGCGCCAGCCCGGCACCACGAACAGCTTGTTACGCTTCAGGCCCTCAAGAGACGCGCCCACAACCTTGTCAACTGGAGTCCACAAGCTCGCGGCAGGAAATTTCCGGTCGACTCCCAGGACATCGTGAAACTCTGTCAGCGTATAGCCGGGGCAGAGGGCCTGCACACGGACCGGTGAGCGCGCTTGCTTCAGTTCCAGGTAAAGACCTTCCGTGAAGGCGTTCATCCAGGCCTTGGTGGCATGGTAGCTGACGCTGCCCGGGCGGGCGACGAAAGCGGCCACCGAAGATACATTCACTAGCGTCCCTTTGCCGCGCGCCGTCATCTTGCGGAGCGCCGCGTGCGCGAGGCGAAGGGTAGCCATGACGTGAAGGCGGTGCATAGCGGCCACATGTTCCAGAGGCGACTCGTAGAAGCGCCCGCTGCTCCCAAAGCCGGCGTTGTTAAGCAGGAATTCAAGCCGGTCTTCGCGCGCGATGCACTCTTCGACGGCTTTGAGGTCAGCGTCGCTCGTCAGGTCGGCGGGCAATGACTGGGCGTTCACACCATGCCGACTTGCGAGGTCGGAGGCCAATTCCTTAAGGCGATCCACTCGCCGCGCCACCAGGATAAGGTCATAGCCTTCGGCGGCCAGCCGACGGGCATAGGCCGCGCCAATGCCAGCCGATGCTCCTGTGACCAGAGCGATAGGTCGAGTGGAACTCATGGATTCCTCCCTGGATTTTGGGTGCCACTCGGCTTCAGCGTGAATTGCGGGTTCTTAAACGTACCTTTGAGGCTGAAGGGGAAGGTCATCTTGCCTCCCTTAAGAGTTGCGCCGGTCATTCCACCCAGAACGCTGGTGAGCGCATTATCGCTGGCGGCGAGTTTTGCCACGCCTTGATAATCAAGGCTGCCGTTGCCCGCGAACCCGAGAGATCCAGTGGCATCAATCGCCACGCCGTTGCCGACGATGTTGCCTATGGTGGTCTGAATCCTGTTGTTGACGATAATGAAATCCACGGCGATGGAGGAGAATGAATAGGGGTCGCCCGAGGCCGGGCCCATCTTGGCCACGCGGAACAGTTGAAGCAGGTTGGCGTTTAATTGCAAGGTTGGCAAGCGTCCCGCGCGGACGGTCAACTGGCCGGCGCCGCCCATACCGGCCAGGGGGTCGGGAGAATGGCTCACCTGGCCGTCAAGCTCCACGTGCCCCTCGAGAGCCCCGGTCATCTTCCCGCGGACATCCGGAAACGCATCAAGCAGCTTCGCAACGTTCACGTCCTTCAGGTTCGCTTGCGTGCGGTAGCGTGTGGTTCGAGACCCGAAAGCAAAGGCAAGGTTGCCGCCGCCGCTGCCGTCGTAGCATCGGAATTCTAGGCCGTCGAGGAGAACTTGGTCGGAGAAAAGGTGGAGATTTGATTTCACATTCGTCACGATCAGGTTTGTCACATGCAGAGTGTTCACCTCGAACTTTCCTTCGGTCACGAGAGCGCTTCGGGGTTTCTGAGCGTCGGAGCCCGACGTGAGCGCGTTGAGATCGAAGCGGCGCAGTTGGCTCGAGACTCCGTCTGCTTCGACGAAAGCCGGTCCTGCCTCGCCTGACGGCAGCAAGTTCGCAATACTCAGATTCCCTTTATTGATATTGACATTGGAAATAGTTCCCAAAGTGAACAAGGGCTTATTCCCGGGCGGGTCTGGCGCAGGGTCGGCGGGAGCGGGCGGATCTTCGGAATTCCATTTCCCATTGAGGTCTGAAAGCAGGCTTATGGCGGGCCCCTCCAAATCGAGCGACTTGATAACAACCTGGTGGCGCCAAAGGCTTAGCGCGTCGACTTCCGCGTAAATCCTGTGAACTTTTATGAAATCTCCCGGGGGAAATCCCGCAGGGTTCTTCAGAGTGAAATCATCGGCGCGGATCGAAAGGCGAGGGAAAGCAGTGAGGGTGAGGTGTCGGATCGTAGCGTGTCTACCCAATTGCGTTTCAATGAGCGCTGCCACCTGAGGTCGGTATCGGTCCACATCAAAGAGCCGGGGAACGACCACCACGATCACTACCAGCGCGACGATCAGGAAAACCGCTATGGCAAGAAGTACTTTTGTGCGTTTTGACAACGAAGTCGCCCCTTCGGGGTTATTGCTTAGCTAAATTAGTAAGCGAACTTACTCGTCGGAAGCGGAAGGGCGGGGCTTCAGAGTCTGTGTGAGATCTCGTTTTGCTGTCATTCCGAGGAGCCGCAGGCGACGAGGAATCTCGCTCTGCCCTTGAAAACACTCAGAGCGAGATTCCTCGCTTCGCTCGGAATGACACCCTAATTGAGGTTTTCACACAAACCCTGAAGCCCCGCCCTGCCGGGGCCACTTGAAATTGCGCTCATTAAACCAACCGAGCACTAGGGTCAAATTGAGATTTTACACCACGGCGGTCTAATGCGGCGGGGCTGGTACCGCCTTTGCCTTGTCCTCAGTCGTCAAGCGAGTCAGCTTAGCAGTGTAATAGTCAAAGAAGCTCTTGTTGGGGGGTGCGACCTGAACGGTCTCGACAAACTCTTGCGGGTTGGCCCTCTTGATGACGGTTCGGAAAAGCCAACCCGGCGGGGGCTGGTCGCCCCCCTCAGGATTGATGTGGGTTTCCGGCCCATCGACGGTCAAGCGATATCGCGTGATGAATCCCGTGCTTGAAAACATACGCAGCAAAAACCCGCCCGCTCGCCGGTCCGGAGTGAGGACGCCCAGCCATGATTCTTTCGTCGGCGGAGAAGTTTTGGTCGCCTGCAAAGTGGTGTCGCCGCGGAAGAGAATGACATGCTTGTCCAGTTGATAGCTTACGGACAGGTGCAGTTCACCTTGGGTTCTCTGGTCCGTGGTATTCCCGGTCCAGTCACCCACCAGCCAGTCCACGGCCGAGAAGTCCGGCCGCTCAGGCAACGGGATCTGGTAGACCGTGGGCGACTTTTCTTTGGAGTCCCCTGGGGAGGCTCCGACAAGGCAAGCGAATGCGAGAATTATAGGGATCATTGAGTCCTAGTAATTATACGTTATTTTCGTCCCACCAGGCGAAGGCGTGCTGTAAAAGCTCGTCTTTGACCTCCCGCAA
>CAWIUZ010000012.1:0-15994 GCA_963838915.1 uncultured Acidobacteriota bacterium | reverse complement strand
GTCAACAGTGAAGAGGTTGAAGCGCCCTTCCGCCACTGTAAGAGGTTGAGGTGAAATCGCCGGCGCCAGCACCGTCCCTACCATCGGAGCTTCGTGCGCAGGATTGGAGATCATATCGTCCAGGTCTTCACTCGCAATGGTGAGCGTGAACTGGAAAGGGGAATTGTCGGTTAGGCCCTGGTCATATCCGCGCTGATAAACAGGGTCGAGCGTGAGGGGGGGCGTGGGCGTCTTTGCCTGCGTCGAGAAATAGCCCTTCATCGTCTCGGTGAACTCGACCCCGGGCTTGGCTGCTGCCGCCGCTATGGGCGCCGACGGCAGGCGATAGTCGATCTGCCAGCCGCGGTCCTGCGCCAGCAGCGCCATGGCCCGCTCCGCGACGGCCGAAATGGTTAGCAGCGGATTGACGCCCAGCGGGGTGGGAATCACGGAGCCGTCTGCCACGTAGAGGCTGTCGTAAACTCCTGTGCCTGCGGTCCCGGAATAGACTTGGCCTTTATGGTTCACCACACCGCCGGCGGCGTCGTCCGCCATCACGCACCCACCCAGCGGATGCACGGTGGTCAGGTTCTTGTGAAGCAGCTTGCTCCAAAGCGGATTGTGAGTAAAAACGCCGCCCAGTGCCTCCGTGGCCTGCTTCAAGCGAGCGTTCACTTTCCCAAAGATGGGTTCGCTGCCGACGCCGGGCCAGTCGAGTGCGAGGTTGCCTTTCCCGTCGAGGCTCATGCGCCCGGCACCGTTGTCGTGAGTCATCACCAGGTAAGTCTGCGAGTGATTGACCGCGCCGTGGTAAGGTCCCTCGAAGTCAGTCAGAAGTTCCCGCTCTCTTTCCTCGATGAGTTCCGTGCCCGCCACAGGCTCAGCCGTGCCGGCTACGGCCGCCGCGGCCGCAAATCCGCCCGGCAGGAACACGCCGAGCGCTCCGGGCGGCGAGCCTTCTTCGGCCACCATGCCGTCGGTGAGGGCAAGCTGGTGCCGCATATCGATGATTCCCGTGATGCAGGGTCCCACCGGGGGTATCTCACCTGGCTTGTGATGGCCCCAACCCACTCCGTTGATCACCTGCGCGGTGTTGTATCCAAATCCGAGCACGTCTCCGTTTCCGGTAAAACGCTCTCCCAGCCGATTCGAGAGCGACAGGCCGTGCTGTGCGGAGCGGAGCAGAATCTCGGTCGAGCCCATTGTTCCCGCACCCAGCACTAACACGTCTGCGGTTATTGCGACATCCGGGGCCTTGAACTTCTCTCGCCCGACACCCAGCAATTCGCACTCGACTACCCACTGGTTGTCCTTGCGCTCGAGCCAGCGCACGGAAACCTCCGTAAAGATCTCCGCGCCGTGATTCACCGCATCGGGCAGGTAATTCATGATGAGCGTGTTTTTGGCCGCGTAGTTACACCCCGTAACGCAGTCACCGCAATTCGCGCATTTGTGCTGTTCAACGCCCACATGGTTTGGGCCCTCGACCGTGAAGTTGACGTTGATCGGCGTGCGGTAGAACTTCTGCCCCAAATGCTGCGCGGACTCTTCGAGCGCGCGCAGCTTGGGTAGCTCCGGCCCGTCCTGAGGGTAGGGATTGGGCTTGAGCATTTCTTCGGCGCGCGCGTAGCCCTCCTCGAGAGGCGTCGAGTGGTCGATCGCAAGCGTCTGGTCCACAGGTTTCGGATTGCGTAGTTCGCGCGGCCAGCGCGGGTCGTCAAAAACGCGCGGCTCTGCGCGCAGAGCCACATTGGCATTAACGAGAGAAGTTCCCCCGAGGCCGCAGCCCACAAATACGTTGATGTCCGGGTGGATGTGTAAGTCGTACAATCCGGTTCGCGACCCGACTTGCGGGACATCGGGCGTGTGTGCCTGCATTGCGGCGACGGCTTCTGTCGAGCGGTTCGGGTATTCGCCGGGCTGGAATTCCCGCCCGCGCTCGAGCACGCATACCTGCTTTCCCGCCCGCGCCAGCCTTGAGGCCGCAATCGCGGCCCCATAGCCTGACCCGATCACAACCACCTGGTAATGTTCTTTGAGGGTTTCTATGGGTGATGCCAGCCGTGCCATGCAGCCTCCCAGAAGTCGAAAGTCGCGAGTCGAAAGTCAAAAGTCGAGGAGTCAAATCCGAGCTAATGGCCCTCTCCCTGGGGAGAGGGTGGCCTGCAGTCGGCGTCTTCATCAGCCGGGGCGGGCCGGGTGAGGGGTCACTTGCGGGGCGCGACGAGATCAGCCACCGCTTGATCCGCTCTTCTACAAGGTATGGGAATATACCCCCCTTAATTCATCGCCTGCTCGTACATGGGCGTGTCTTCGTCGCTGTCCTGGTAGTACGAGACCTTGCCCGATGCGCCGTCGAGATCGATGATGGCGTAGCCGTGGTTGCACAGCCCGCCGGTCGTGCCCGGGCGGATGGGATCGCCGTCGTCGTCTTTGATCACAGGAACGTCAGGGTGCTTAGGCACCTTGACGACCTCGTCGACTCCCACTGGGAATGCGCCATGCCCGAGGCAGCAGCTCCGCGCCAGGTTCATGTAAGAGTCGTAAAGCACGAAGTCGTGCTCATGGCCCCAGATCCAGTGCGTCAATTTTGGCAGCAGGGGACCGAGTTGAGACGCGAGGCGCATATTCACTTCTTGCCCGTCGATGCTGTCGAAGGCCGTAAAGAGCTGATGGTGTGAAAGCAGCACGTTCTTGCGCCCGCCGGCATTATTCACTTTGTCGGTGAGCCAGGTGACCTCGGTGTCTTGGAGATACGTCGCCCCGGCGCCGCCGCCCGCCGGGTTGTGGTCGTGGTAGCCCGTATCGATAGCGATAAACTGCCAAGCGGCGTTGCGAAGGCAGAAGTAGCTGGCGGGCTGGCCGAGCTGCTGAATGAGCTGGTAATACGGGCCGCCGCCGGAGTACATATCGTGATTGCCGGCAAGTGTGAAAGTGGGAATGCGGTCGAGCTTATCGCCGAGGCTCAGAACCTGCTGCCAGATATTCAAAAAGTAGTTAGTGACCTCGAACTGGGTCCCTGCGTAGTAGATGTCGCCGAGGTGGACGACCACGTCCGGCTTCTTGTCGGCAATCTGCCGCAGCAACAGCCTGGCCGCGTCCTGACCTGTCCCCCAGTCCCCGACAATGGCCACCCTGGCCTTGTCAGGAAGCTTGCCGTCGATAACAAAGTCGCTCAGGTTCTTGTAAACGATGTAGGGAATCTGTTTTTGCTGGGCGACGAAATACTCGGCGTATTTGGCGGCGGCTTCCGAATATCGGGGATCGCAGTCGCCAAACTTGGCAAGCTCTTCCTGGTACCGTTGCTCGTCGGCTTGGTTCCCCACAATCTTCGCCTTGGCCAATTTGAGCGCGGTGAGGGAACAGAAGCCGGCGGTTTGCGCCAAACCCTCAGTGGCCGGGTGAAAGGCGGTGGCGGCCGCGATGGGGGTGCCGGTATCAACTTGGGTGCAATAGGAGATTGCTTCCGAGGACATCGTATCAAGGTCATCGGGCCGGCCCGAGACGACCCGCGCCGCGCCTACGTCCTCCACTTGTGTACCGGCAGCAGCTTGGGCTTCAACTTCTCCAACCGCGGCCTGCCATATCGAGAGTTCAGGATCATGAAATTGTTTGAACTGCGCCATAAATGATTCCTCCCCTGATCGGTATTGGTAGTATTCGATGTCGTGTCAACTGCGGAGATCCTTCGCTGCGCTCAGGATGACAGCAAAATTCTCACGCAGCGGTCTTACGAGCTTCGCGCTAAACCGACATCATCGCCCGCAGCAAATCCAACATGCCCGCGCCCTGGAAGGCGCGGTCGCGGCCCAAGTCCGTGGCCGTCTTGGTGAAGATTCGTTTCACATTCTCCGGGTCGCCCCGGTATTCGCGGTGCCCGGAGAGAAACGCCGCGATGGCTCCTGATACGTGCGGTGCGGCCGCGCTGGTGCCGCTCGCTTCCTTGTACTCATATCCCTGGTCAGGATGAGCATAGCAGGAGATGATCTTCTCGCCCGGCGCCACCAAGTCGGGCTTCATCCTGCCATCCGCGGTCGGACCTTTCGACGAAAAGTAAGAAACTCCGTAGTGATGCGGCTGGCTCTTGTGAACGGAGCCGACCGCGATGGCCGCTTCAGTGTTAGCGGGATCGGTAATCGATGAGACCACTGTTACCGGCTCCGGCTCTCCAGTGCTCATGACTGTCTTGCCGTATCCCCAGTTGCCGCAGGAAATGACGACGATCAGCCCGGACTCCACCGCGCGCGTCACTTCCTGGCACAAGGGGCTGTATCCACAGCCGTAGCTCTGCGGGTCGAAAGGATAGCCAAGGCTCATGTTGGCTCCGTCGACGCGGATGGCGAGGCTGGAATCGTTCAGCTTGCGCAGGTACTCGAGTCCGCGGATCGCTGCCGACGCTGATCCGGTGGCGTCGTCGTTGAGGACCTTGATGTTCAGGAGCTTAGCGAGCGGCGCCACGCCGGAGGGACAGGCTTCGAGTTCTTTCAGTTGCGGGGCATCGCCCCGCTCCTCCTGGTACGTGGCGGCGTGGTAGGGTTTGCCTTCCGGCCAGGTCGGGGCCGCGCCGGCAATAATGCCGGCAACGTGCGTGCCGTGGCCTTCGAGGTCATCGGGCGTGTCGGAACTCGAGAAGTTCTTGCTGAGCGTGCCGTCGACGGTCTTGAGAGCGGCAAAATGGGGGTGCGCGGCATTGATTCCAGTGTCCAGCACCGCCCACGTGATCCCCTTGCCGCGGGCCTCAAAGGTTCGCCAGCACGACGTGGCCTTTACTGTGTCAACAGAACTGAGCAAGTGGCCGTAGGTCGTCTCGTCTCTCCAGATCTGATAAACATATTGGCGCTGTTTGGCGAGTTCTTCGATATCCTCGGGGAAAAGCGAGGCAAAAACGTAGAAGTCGCTTTCACTCAACTGATTGGCTTGATCAGTCTTGCTACGAACAAAATCCAAAACTCTCTGCTTGGATTCCTGGATTCCGGTCGGGGAAGGCACGGCTGGGTCTCTCAGTGACACGATGACCGGAATGCGCTGCCGCTCCCGCCCCTTCTGCGCCTCCATCTCGTTCTGGATGGAACGAGCGATCACGAATCTCTTCATATTGGGGCGATGTGCCTTATTCCCCATTCCACGCCTCGCCTGTAGATTGTTATGCCCGGAACAATGACCGCCAATGTTGATAGATGCGCATTGTTTATAACACAACTACCTTAGCGGGTCAATCATGAGTAGGGTCCTGAGCAGGAGTTTATCGTGATGTCATTCCGAGCGCAGCGAGGAATCTCGCTCTGAGTTTTCCCTCCACCACGTCGAGCCTCTTCGGGCGACGGGCGCCGCGAGTCGCCCGAAATCAGAGCCAGATTCCTCGCTGCGCTCGGAATGACACCGGCCTCAGAGGAGCAAGGAGCAGGGCCCATGCCTACTGCCTGGCAACTCGCAACGTCAGTTGGGGCGACACGATCCGCGCGCTCGCCTGAGAGCGTTGACCCGAGGCGAGGTCCATGGCAATGAGGCCCCACGGGTCGCCGAACCTGTCGTGAGTGTTAGTTGCCACGTCGGCCATACGGTGCCACAAATCGGTTTGCGCCTTCTTGAAATCGGGACTGTTCGGCGCGGGCGGGGGATCCTGGGCAAAAAAGTGCCTGGCAGCGCTCAGCGTCACCGCCAGCTTCGACATGGTGGTTGCCCACCACTCAATGAGCAGGTAGTCTCCGGCAATGACGGGAATCTGCGAGTCGGTCCGGAGGTCGGGAAAGACTTTGGCAAGATTGGTTAGCGTGCCGCCTGTATTTTTGACCTGCTGCCAGACGGCGTCGCTTTCCAGGCCGCGCAGACGAAATCCATCATCGGCATCGGCGTGCAGAAGTTCCCGAAGCGCCTGGCGGCCGATCTGCTCGAATTCGTCGATCGCGCGCGGCTGGCCGTCGGCGCGAAGATAGAGGCTTTGGCTGAGCGTATAATCGTAATCAGTGCCGATGTAACACGTCGAGCTTCCAAAATCAGTCAGATTCGCGAGCTTCGCCACTTTGTCGGCTTCCGGAATCAACCCGAAGGCAACGAGGGCGTCCAGATAAGCGCCCATGGTCGGGCGGTCGGTTTTTGCGTGGGACGCGAAATGCCAGTAGGAGGCTTTCAGGGCGGGCCCGTGCGCGATCAAGCCGCTGCAGCGGTACGCTGCGGTGATCAGGAAGGATTGCGCCAGCACCTTGCGTAGTTTATCAGAGTCGGCGAGGAAGTTTATCACTCCGCTCACGCGGGTCGCATTGGCCTCATCCGTGATGATCACTGCGCCACTCGCCGCGTCGGTCAAGACCGTTCCTTTCAGCAAAAGATCATTGACAGAAGCGTAGTTGTAGAGTCCGAGGATGTTGATGCTGAAGGTATGACCTCTCTTGCGGGTGTTGGTAAGCAGATTCTGAATCTCGGTAATGCCTCGAGGCAGGGTTCCTGGCGATCCCAGCAGGGTGGTGAGGTTCAAGCGTAAGGCGTTTTCGAGGGCGGCCTTGCCGTCCGGAACGAGGTTCTGCAAGTTGATTTCATAAAGGAATGCCGACTCATCCGATGCAAGCAATTGAAGTTCGGTTTGCACGGCAAGTTCGAGTTGGCGCTGCACGGCGGTCTTTAAAGCGCCCACTACGACCTCTTGTTTCTCTTTCGTGAGGCCTGCGTGTTCAAGCTGATCGGCGGTAGGGAAGGGGGAGGGGGTGACCGCTCCCAGGACCGCCGAGATGAAATCCGTATTGGTCGTCCCCGCTGTAACGCCGATCGAGGGACTGACCTGCACGGTAAAATCCGCTCCGCGCTTCCTGTAAAAGCCTAATCGGACCGTCGCGTCGGCGACCTTGTGAGCCCGTACCTCGAAACCGCCCTCGATGGTGAACGTGGCCGTGATGTCGATCGCAGCCCCTGCGGTCACGGCGATTCCAGGCAGGGCCGGCGTCGAGAGAGTTGCCAGTGGGTTCACGGAGGTCAGTAAATTAACGGTTCCGCAGAGCTTCAGGGTGCAGTTGCCCTCCATAGTAACAACGTCGCCCACACCTAATGAGGCCATGTCATCCACGCTAAATGGAATCACATAATCCTCGATCGACGCTTCGAGCGCGGCTGCGAAGGTCGGTGTGGTGCTCGTGGTTTGAAAGGGCTTGTAGTGCGTCAGGGATACTGCCGTTCCAACTGTGAAACCATACACGGCTTCTCCCGAGGGAATACTCATTCCGGGTGCAATTGAAGCCCGAATGCCCAAACCCAGATAGGCCTGCCCGCTGGGAATCTCAATGGGACTCGCAAAGGGGTCGGGGTCAAAAAGCTTCCCCGCCGCAAATACGCACAACGAGCCGGAAATCGCCGCGCTGCCTGCGAACTGAGGGCTGGTGGATGAGACAGTCGTAGGCTCCGTGAATGACAGGCCGATTTGCACGGATTTGAGCGGAAATGCAGTAAGAGGGACATTCTGGAGCGAAGCAAGGTCCTTTTCGACGACGGAGAGACTCGGGAGTTTTTGAAAGTACTTGGCAAATGCCGAATTCGGATTGATAGCGGCTTCGAGGTCAAGCCCGAAGCCATCGACAAGACCAATAGTTGGCATTCGCGTACTCCCAGTCAGATTGACGGATTAGCAAAGAGTTAGTGCTTGCATATGGACTCTAATACGGCTCTCGACATTTTGTCAATTGTCCGGTTGATCGGCGACAGGCAGGATCCCGGGTGGCGCATAAGTGCCGACGGTTTTTGTCGGGATGCAGGCGTCCCTCTCGGGTCAGGACAGCGCCGACATGCCAAACAGCGGCGCGTCTGCGCGACCCAAAAGTTTGTAACGCCTCGGTTGCAACAATCACAATTCAGTTGACTCTTATTAGCTGGCTATGTACCATACAGTTGCTTCGGTAGTCGAAGCCTAAGGGCGATTCCTAAAACTCAAGTATTCGATTTGGTGCGATGCTGATTCTCGCAGAAGCGGTGAAGCTGTGAAGAGATCACCCATCCCTGTCATTTCGAGCGCACATGGACCTGCGGCTCGCCTGTGGGGATGGAAGTAGCTGTCATCCTGAGCCCGTTCGCTTGTCATTCTGAGCGCAGCGAAGAATCTGCAGTTCCGGCCCAACACGAACTAATGCAGATTCTTCGCTTCGCTCAGAATGACAGACTTTCGAGAGTGCGCCCTGAATCGACCAATGCCACCCAGGCGTTTGCCGTTGGAGGTTAGCTATGTTAGGACTCGATTTCGGCAGCAGAAAGAGTTCTTACGACTACATCATTGTGGGTTCCGGATACGGCGGGTCAATTTTTGCCGCGCGCCTGGCTTCCTCGAATATCAAGCCCAAGCCCTCCATATGCCTATTGGAGCGGGGCCGCGAGTGGCCGGTGGGGACTTTCCCGAGCGAAATCGCGGACTTTCTGGCGGCCACGCGGGGTGATGGCAACCCGTTGGGACTCTACGAGTTTCTGAACTATCCGGACATTTCCGTGATCAAAGGGTCCGGCCTGGGCGGGACGTCACTAGTGAACGCCAACGTCGCCATCATCCCGGACGCGGAAGTGTTCGGGGAGTCGAGTTGGCCGCGGACGATTACCCGCGATGTCCTGATGCCCTACTACCTGCGGGCTCGCCAGGTGCTGGCTTCAACCCCGCATCCGAAGGCGAAGGATCTGGCGAAAGTGCAGGCCATGGAGCGCCGCGCCGCCGAAATCGGGCTGGACGCTTATGCTCTCAACATCAACGTGAACTTCACCGTTGATGGAAAGAACCCTTACGGAGTCGAGCAGAAACCCTGCACCGACTGCGGCGACTGCGTTACGGGCTGCAACGTAGGCGCGAAGAACACCCTTTACATGAATTTCCTGCCCATGGCGCGCAGCGCGGGGGCGGAGATTTATACCCAGACGAAGGTCGAGTGGGTGGAAAAGCTCTCGACCGGCGGCTGGAGAATTCACGGCTCTCATGTTGCCGATGACAAATCGAGCAAATCGTTCACGTTGGACGCACGCAACGTGGTGCTCTCGGCAGGGGCGATCAATTCGCCTGAGATCCTTCTGCGATCTGAAATGCACGGACTCTCCGTGTCGCCGGTGCTTGGGACGGGGTTCAGCGGCAACGGAGATTTCTTCGGACTTGCTTATAACGGGTCCTATGTCACGAACGTCCTGGGCTATGGTTTGAAGCCCGCCGTGCCCGGGGGTGCTGTGCCGCCGGGTCCCACCATCGTGAGCGCGATTTCCTACGACGGAACGAGGCCCGTCGAAGATCGCATCACGGTCGAAGACCTTTCCTTCCCCAGCGCTTACGTGATGGGCGCCAAGGCCGGCTTTGCGCTGTTGCAGGGCGACCCGACTTACGCCGGGAACGCTGCCGCGCAGAAGCAGCGCACGCTGAACGATAGCGACCTCGCTCATCCCTACCGAATCGACGGCGCCCTGAATTCCACCATGTTCTACCTGGTCATGGCTCACGACGACTCGCGCGGCACGATGGTTTTCGATGCCCCCTGGTATGAGCCCGACGGCCGCATGTCCATTCAGTGGGACGGGGCAGGACGCGAGATTATTTTCACGCGCATCAATGAAGAGTTGCGCCGCCACGCGCGCGCCCAACAGGCTAACTTCATCTCCAATCCTCTCTGGGATATCTTCAAAACCCGGCATCTGATTACCGCCCATCCCTTGGGCGGGTGCACGCTCGGAGAAGATTACCTGCACGGCGCGGTGGATGAATACGGCAGGCTCTTTGCCGGAGACGGCAGCGTCCACGACGGCCTCTTCGTCTGCGACGGCTCGCTCATTCCCTCGGCGCTCAATGTGAATCCTCTCCTGACCATTTCCGCCCTGACGGAGCGAATTGTCGAAAAGAGAATCAACGTGGAGCAGGGTGATAGCTATCCTCAGCCGAACAAATCCGTCAGCCTGTCAACGATCGACCCCATTACGGTCTCAACCTACAGCGAGGCTCAGTTGGAGCCGCTCTTCCGGCGTTGCGTATCGATGGGCATCGACACGCTGATCAATCAAGGCGGCTCGCCTCAGATCGACGTAGCAAACCGCACCATTCGCAACGACCAATACTGGAAAGGGTTTTTCCCGCATGACAACATCCTGAATGCGATGTCCTCCGCGCTGTTTACGGGATTCAAGAAAGAGTTCCACAAACAGGACGGCCACTACGCAGGCGTCACCAGCGACACGGACGATCGCATTCACGCGCGAAACAGCCTGGAGGAAATCAACCTCGACAAGCCCAAAGGAACTCTTGAAGCAGGAAAGTACATTCTGCTCAAGTATCTCGACCCGCCCTGGCAAGGTTTCTACGACATCTTCAAGATCATCAACCAGGACCTTATTATTGGCCGCGTATACTTAGGCGAGTACCCGAACGGCATCCGGCAAATCACCTTTCCCATGACCCGCGTTCACAGCTTTGACCAGATGACAGTGGACGACCATGCGGCGCTTTATGCCGGTGGCTCCGTGCCCACGCCCCAGGATCTTCAGGGCGTGTGGAGAATGGACTGCATCTCGAACGCCAATCATGCCACCGGCGTGGCCTACCTCAGCTTTGACTCCAAACCCGATGGCGCGTTCGAAGCGCGCTACCTCTTGATGGGTTTGATGGAAGGTCTGGTGACGCCCAGTTTTCTCAAGGACCACTTCCAGTTGAAGGACTTCACACCCTTCCACGACGAGATCCGCAAAGTCACGGATACTTTCCTCGTCGGGAAATACATCACGAGCATTCCGCCTGCCTTGGCCTCGTTGAACGACGACTTATCGCTCGGAATCTTCCACACCGCCACCGGGGGCCAGTTCGGTTTCTATTACATGTTGACGAAGACGGAGAAAGCAGCGCTCCCCACGAATACCCTTCTCAGCCCGTTCCTAGACGTTAATCTTCCCGACGGTCTGGGCATGACTTTCAGTGAAGAAATGGTTGGCTGGTACTTCGAGGGCTCGACGACTCCTACCGCCGACCGCGCGGGCGATTTGACGATTGCGCAGCGCATCCCACAAACCGGCACGCCTGCGGGCGGGGTGGATTGCAAGTTCGACGTGAACATGACCGTCCGCGATGTGAACGAGTTCATTGACGGGCTCGAGCACGAGGCCGAGTTGCAGGGCACAATCACCTTCGGCCAGTTCCTGGGTGCAAACCAGGTGACTTATCCGGTGGATGCACAAAACAGCCGGTTCAATTACCTCGAGGTCAACCCCGCGACGGGCGAGGCGGAGATGAGGTATCACCTGGAGTTTTCCACTCCCGCGGGCCGGCATTTTTACCTCGACGGAATAAAGTATATGCAAAGAGATCCCACTGGGAAGGTGCGCGGCGTGGCGGATGTGCTTCAGGACTACACCACGCTCTATGCACATATCTATGAGCGCAAAGATGGCCAGCCGGACACGCAAGTCGGCCTGGGCTATCTGAAATTCCGGACCTTCGAGGATCTCGCCGCTGTGGGCAACCTGGTCGGCTTCCTCGCCTCGTTCCAGGTGACGGGCACGAGCGATCCGCTGCTGCAGCTTCAGGCCCGGATGCGGTTTATTGCATTCACCGCGCAGTTTGTCGAACTCGAGTACGATCCGCTGGCGCTGCCCACTGCGAGTTAGACGGTGGACCCCCTCACCCGGCGCGCAGCGCCGGGTGAGGGGGCCTGCCACTCACTATTGCAGTGCTCACTAAGGAGGAACTTCATGCCACCGCTCACGGTCACCAACTGGTTCGGAGACTTGGTCTCGCACCCTCAGGTTGTCGTCGAAGCTCATTCCGCCGCGGACGTAGCGGCGATTCTAAAGGACCCGGCGAAGTATCCATCGCCCGTACGCGCCATCGGGTCGAACCATTCGACGGCGGCTTGCGGGGTGGCGGAGGGCGGGACGCTCGTCGAGATGTCCTCGATGAACCAGGTCATGCAGATTACTAACGATGCGGTGACAGCCCAGGCCGGGGCGATTTACATCGACGTGGCCCAGGAACTCCAGAAGAAAAATCTGCAGTTTTACGTGAACACCGAGATCGGTAACCTCTCGATGGGAAGCGCCGCGTGCTGTGGAACCAAGGACGGCTCGATGCCGGGTGAATACGGACAGGTGGGCTCCTATTTGACCCAGGTTGAGTTGGTGCTTCCCTCCGGCGACATTCTCGAGGTCGACGAGAGCCAGCCCGAGTTGCTGCAACAGATTCGTTCCAGTTACGGCACGCTGGGGATAGTGACCGCGGCGACTTTCAAAGTTCGTCCCATTCTCCCCATGGCGGTCTATCACGAGACCTTTACGCTGGAAGATTTTGTGCAGAAACTTCCTTCCCTGTTCGCACGCAACGAGTCGATGATGTACTACGTTTTCCCCTTCGACAATCAGATCACGGTGGAATTCCGCAAATACAATCCCGGCGCTTCGGGGGATGCGAACCACGTCATCTGGCCGCTGCGCAATTATCTGTGGGGAACGACGGGCCCCGCCTTCTGCCGTCAGGTGACCGCCGACATCGCCGATACAAAGACTCGCTACGGTGTGATCGATGGTTTCTGCGCCATGTGGCGCTTCAAGCTGACAAATATAATCCGCAGCGATTACACGATCGCCACGGAGCAGATGATCCGCTATCCCCATCCCGCTGACAACAGCAGTTACACGTTCAGCTTCTGGGCATTTCCTGAATCCCGGTTTACCGACATTGTCACGGGATATTTCAAGTTTTGCCGGGACTATTACCAAAAGACGGGCTACCGCAACAACATGTTAAGCGTCGGCTACCGTGTGGCCCAGGATCAAAAATCCCTGTTCTCCTATTCCTACGACGGCAACGCTATGACGGTTGATCCGGTTTCCACCGCGAATCCCGGATGGGAAGCATTTCTCGATGCCTACAACGAGCTTAGCAGCAGTCAAGGAGGGATTCCTCTATTCAACCAGACCGCTCGAGTTACGGCGGCGCAAGGCCAGAAGGGCCTGGGAGACCGGCTGAAGCTCTTCGCCAAGACTCGCAAAACCTATGACCCTCAAAACCGTCTCCTGAACGGCTTCTTCCATGACCTGCTGGGCGCGTAACGTGAGCCATGCAAACTCGTAATCCCGCGCCTCTTTTCGTTTCTCTTTTCGCCGTATTGGCGGTCGTGTATCCGGTCTTGGGCGTTCGAACATCCCAAAGCAATTACGCAATTGCGGCAAAGTCCTTGAAAGGAATTTCGGCGACTTTGGAGGGAGGCTCCGAAAAGCAGGGATTCCCCACCGCCAAGGACATGGTCGCGCGTTTTCTCTTCAGCCAAGCGGCCGGCCAGGCGAGTCCTGCGGAGAAGGCAGGCGGTCAGCAATACACTATCGAGCTTCTCGTTGCCACGGCGCCCGACCCCATCGATTCCCGTTTGCCTAATTTTTTCGACAGCTTCGTGGAATCGATCGCCAGCGCGGCGGAAGCCACCGGTTACACTTTGGATCGCTTCGCTTTCCCGTGGACGGCGGAGGCTGAGACAGGTCAAAAGAGCCGCTCGCTTTGGCGCGAGACCCTCCACGATTCGGTGCCCGGTCTAATCCTCTTTCGCAATCCCCGCAAGCAGCAGCTTCTCCTGGTCTTCGTGGTTGGGGAAACTCCCACAACCGGAATCCACAAGCCGGCTCTGCTTTCGGCCCTCGACCAAATGGCGCAGTTCTATCCTTGGGATCCTCATCACTCGGAACTCCCGCCAGGATTCCCTCAGGTTGACCGTTTGAGCTCGTTCGACGTTCTGCGTGTGATGGGGCCTGCATTCTCGGGTTCGGCGGTTTCGCTACGCTTCGTGTTGGACAGCTGGCTCAAATCGCGCGGGAATAACCCCAATTTGCGCTTTCAAATCATCTCGGGAAGCGCCACGGCCATTGACACCAGCCGTTTCTCCGAGGTCGGTCATGGCCAGGCGGACTTTCATGCGACGGTGCCGCCGGACCGCGAAACTCTTCAGGCCGTAGCCTGCTACATTCAACATCTTGGCTACCCGCGGATCGCAATCCTCACTGAACGCAACACCGCTTATGGACAGAACCTGGCGCATGACATCGCCGAAGGCGCGAAGGGAAGCGCTCAACCTCAAATGCTCTGCCGGGACACCACCGAGGTCCCGGAAATACTCGACCTTCCCTTTCCGCTCCATATTTCCGAGCTGCGGGAAGCGTCCGTTGAAAAAGCCGGCGCCTCTCCGCAGACGGGGTCGGGAAACGGGAGCGCTAAGCCTGCCCCGGAGCCGCTCGCATCGGGCGATGCCGTTGTACCTCCCGAGGCCCTGCCGCCGTTTTCAGAATTGACAGTTCAGTCGGCGGAGTTAACGCTCTCGAACCTACTCTCCACGATTGAGCGCGAGCGGTTCACCTACGTCGGAATTCTAGCCACCGATGTCCGCGATGCCACGTTTCTGGCGCAGGAGGTGAAGTGGCGCGCCCCCGCCACAGTGCTCTTCACCTTCAACTCCGACCTTCTTTACGCCTACCCCTCGGTAAACCGTTATACGCGCGGCATGCTCGTCATTACTCCTTATCCGCTCTTTAACCTCGAGCAATTGTGGACCTATCCTTATCGCGGCGGTCAATCTCGCCTGCAGTTTTCGAGCCAGGCTGCTGAGGGAGTTTACAATGCGACCATGGCGCTCCTTGGGCAGGATGACAAGCTGGTGGACTACGGCGGCCCCTTGTCGAAGCCAGGGGGCGCCCTCTCGCCTCCTGAGCACAAACCCGCGCTTTGGGTTACGGCGATCGGCAACGGAGAGACTCTTCCCATCAGCTTGTTGAGGTGGGAAGATCGAAGCGCGTATACCTATTCGCCGGCTCCAGCGGCGGTTCCGGGCGACCCGCAAACTGAAGGGCAGGGAAAGCCCAACGTGGGCCGCGGCCTCTACAACGAGGATGCCGTGGTGGTGGTTATCGTCCTCAGTCTGCTCCTTTCCGCCTTTTCGGTGCTGATGATCAGCCAATACCAAACCTCTGCTAAGAAGACGAGTTCGGACCGTATCTCCGCCCTGTTGGGGGATGCCGCTTCTCCAGCTTATTGGTCGGAGGGACGCCTTTTCCTGCTGTGTTGTTGCGCGAGCCTGCTCACATTCTACATTGTGGTGATGGTGGATTTCTGCCTACCCTTCATTGCAGGCAGAGAGTTGGGCAGGAGTGTGCAGACCTCTTTAACGCCCAAAGTGGCGATCGTCCTCGCCGGGATCACGATTCTCTTGCTGGTGTTCGCCACCCAGGCGCTCGCTTCGGCCTTCCGCGCGGCGCCCGCCGGCCAGCGCGGGTCCACACGTGAGGTGACGATCTTTGCGCTTCTGAGTTGCGCGTTCGTTTTCGTTCTTGTCGTGTTGCTTGTGGTTTCCTGGTAGCCGGATTATGCACGGCTGAACACGCTTAAGAGCAGGGCGATCTGAATAGACCATTTGGGGACACCCGAAAGATGGGGTAAAACAGAATTTCTGCGAAGCGAGCGACTCCGCAGAAAATCCCTCGGGAGGTCACCCAAATGGTTACACACGAAAATCAGGATACTCGCCCCAGCCGCTCTCCGCAAGGGTCGGAAGAACCTATTCCGGAGGCCAATAAAATCGGGGCTGCGACGCCCTACGACTTTGAAGGTAAGAATCTGACGGCCTACGGTGGTCTGTTACCGGTGGCAACCATGCTGGAGAAGTTGGGTTTCCAGCAAGTGGTGGAAGAGACACTCAGGGTAAAGCGAATCACGCGGGTCATGAGCCTGTATCAGTTCGTGCTGGCGATGGTGCTGGCGCTTTATGTGGGTTTTTCCCGCTTGAACCATCTGCGGTTCCTGGAGCGGGAGCCGATGCTGGTGGGGATCTTAAAAGTCTTGCGCTTGCCGCCGCAGTGCACCTTCTGGCGGTTTCTGGCCTCGCTGCATCTCGGGATGGCCCAGCAGTTGTTGGAAGTGCAGCGAGGCATGCGCCAGCGGGTGTGGGAAGCGGCCCACGTGCGGCTGAAGTCGGTGACCCTGGACACCGACACCACGGTGCACACGCTGTTTGGGCAGCAGATGGGAGCGCGCAAGGGCTACAATCCGCAGCATTGC
>CAWIUZ010000011.1:0-6295 GCA_963838915.1 uncultured Acidobacteriota bacterium | reverse complement strand
GGGGAAACGCTGAACAACTCCCCTCCTCAGCTGAGGAGGGGGCAGGGGGTGGTGCGTCGTCGGCCGGGTCAGCAGCCAACCACCCCTGACCCCTCCTTAACAAGGAGGGGAATCATCCACCATGGGACTGTTCGGTTCAAAGACCAAGAAGATCAAGCCTGCCAAGGGACTGACGGGAACGGTCCAATTTCCTGGCGACAAGTCCATATCGCACCGCTATGCCATGCTGGGGGCAATTGCGGAGGGCCCGAGCGAGATTCACTTCTTCTCGTCTAGCGCCGATTGCCAGTCCACGCTTTCGTGTCTGAATCAACTCGGGGTGAAGATCGCGCGCAAGGACAATGTGGTGAAGATTCAAGGCGAGGGCCTCGGGGGGCTGCGGCCCTGCCCTGAGCCACTGAATGCCGGGAACTCAGGTTCGACCATGCGCATGCTGGCAGGCATACTGGCCGGCCAGCCGTTTCGGTCCGTGATCACGGGTGATGCCTCGCTTTCGGAGCGGCCCATGAAACGGGTCGCTGACCCGCTTTCGCAGATGGGCGCGGCAGTCAAGTTGCGTGAAGGCAGGCTTCCACCGCTCGAAATCGAGGGCGGCGCGCTTAAGCCCATTCGCTACGAAATGCCGGTGGCCAGCGCGCAAGTGAAATCGGCAGTCCTGCTGGCGGCATTGTTCGCCGAGGGGGAAACCGAAGTCATCGAAAAAGAACGGACACGAGACCACACCGAGATCGCGCTCGAGCAGATGGGGGCAGACATTGGCCGCCATGCTCGCACCATTGCGGTGCGCGGCAGGGCGCGACTCGAAGGCAAAAAGCTCCACGTGCCCGGCGATATTTCATCCGCCGCTTTCTTCATCGTGGCGGGGCTCGTGACCTCGAACTCTAACCTGATGCTCCACAACGTCGGCTTGAATCCGACTCGCACCGGCATCCTGGATCTTCTTGTTCCCATGGGCGGACGGATTACGGTGGTTAACCTGGATATGATGAATGGCGAACTGATCGGTGACCTTCACGTCGAGGCCAGCAAGTTGCGAGGCGGCGAGATCCCGGAAAGCGCGGTTCCGGGCCTGATTGATGAATTGCCGGTTCTGGCTGTCCTGGGGACGCAGACCGAGCAAGGGCTGACGTTTCGGGGGGCTGCTGAGTTGCGCGTAAAGGAAAGCGATCGGCTGGCGGCGGTGGCGGAGAATTTGAGGCGGATGGGCGCCGAGGTGGAAGAGTTTCCTGATGGCCTGCGCGTTTCCGGGCGGCAAACCCTTCACGGGGCCGAGATCGATCCCCACGACGATCATCGAATCGCCATGGCCTTTACGGTGGCGGGACTCATCGCACAGGGCGACACTCACATCAAGAACAGCAGTTGTGTTGAAATATCCTTCCCCGGTTTCTTCGATACGCTGGACAACGTCACGGAATGAAACCGAAGGCTACTAATGTTGCGTAGCTTTAGCGTCCTGTCCCAGTGATTCGCAATATAAGTCGAGACGATTCGGCCAGGCGTCAGCAGCCCCGTCAGGGGCGCCAGCAAGTAGCCCACGGCGTGAGCCGTGGGCTACTTGCTTACGCCCGCTCCGCGGGCTGACATATTCAACGAACTTCTGGGACACGACATTAGCGGGTCGGAGTGACCATCAGAGAGTCACCGACCATTATCGCCCGGACACCCTTCAACCATTCAGCCAACCGCACTAAGGGGAGAGAGCTGACCGGACGGCCGGCTTTGCCTGAAACGAGGTGGCGATGCTGAGGCGTATTCCAGGCTCTTTTCTCATCTCCAGACGCGGGATGTGACTGGGAGGGCGGCGCCTGCGGGTGCGCGCCCATACGCAGCAAGCGGATGGTCCCGTATTCCGTTTGGAGCCGGACCGAAGGTCCGCCTTTGCCCAGGCTTCCGCTGATTCTCGGGTTGTCGCCTTCCTTCATGACCTGCAAGCCCGGCGCGGAAAAGTCGCTGTCGACTTCGCCGTGCGGCGAGGCCGCTTCGATTTGGAAACTGCTCGAGGACGGCACGCTCAGTTCGATCTCGCCCTTCTTCAATTCGACCTCGATGGGATGGGTCGGAGGAGTCGAGGTGCGGAGTGCCACGTCTCCGTTGGTATCCGTGATTTTCACGCTGTGCTTGAAGTCGGTAACGGTAATGTCCTTTTGGCGTGTCGAGATTTCGAAGGGGCCGTCAATGCCGTTCAGTTCGAGCGAACCGACTTCCATGTTGAGCCGGCCGGTGAGTTTCTGAGCCGTCATATCGGTGCGCGAGGACTTGAAGTGGAGCGTCTGCTTGATGTCGCGGAAGTCCATGTCACCGTTGAACTCGCCGTTGATGCTGGCCGTACCGGTGATCCCGGAAACATCGACGTTGCCTCCCCGCCCCTCAACTTCCAGGCTGCCCTTAAGATCGCGCACTTCCGTCAGCCCGCTGCCGCGCGTCAGGCGCACCAAGCCTTCCACGTTGGTAATGTGCGCGTCGCCGTGCCGGGCGGTGAGGGCCTGCTCGGCCTTCAAGCCATCCAGGATAGCGTCGCCGTGCTCTACCGTAACTTCCGTGCTGGTGGCGGAGGGAACACGCAGAGTGTAGTCCAGACGCACGTTGTGACCGCCGCCGGGAAGCGAATCCAAGTTAGTCTGAACCAGGTACCGGCCTGCCTGTTCGACGATTTCAATCTTGACCTGGTTGGAGAGCTTGATTGCGTCATCTTCATTGGGAGCCCAGACGGTCTTCTTCACTACGCCGTCAATCGTGGTCTGGTCGGTACCATGCACTTCCACGTCACCCCGGCGGTCCACCACCAGGAGGTGAGGCTGAGGACGAACCGGTTGAGAAAAGGTCTGCGTGTAAGTGTACGAATTCATGAACAGGCCGGCAAAACCCTCGTCGTCCATATTCACGCCCCAGGAAGCGGGCCACTGCTGCCACGGCCTCAACACGACCTTCGAAACCAGGGTTCCTAAGACCAGAATCAACACCAGCAGGATAACCTCGCTGGCGCCGAAAAGCGGCGGCGGCACCGTCTCGGGATGGACGCGCGCCTGAACGTAGTCGATCAATTTCGAAAGGCCCCAGAAGATGATAAGTATCGGCCAGAACTTGGCGATGACTTGCCAAGGGTGAATAGCAGGGTTGAAGTTTTCCCAGAGGAAGATCGCGCCCACCCCAATCAGAGTAAGCGCCCAGAAAATCGATCCTCGACGATATCCATAAGTGCTCATGGTTTCCTCTTCACCCTAGCCCCGATGTGTCATTCCGAGCGGAGCGAGGCATCTTGCTCTGTTTCTGTCCGTAGCTCGCGACCATTCAGGTCGCTCTCTCTCCGCCCAGTCCGGGGCAGGGCGAGATTCCTCGCGGAGTTTACCCCGAGCACCCGGAGCGAGATTCCTTCACTTCGTTCAGGACAGGCTCTTCGCGGAGTTTACCCTGAGCGGCAGAGCGAGATTCTTGGCTCCGCTCAGAATGACGAGCGAAGGGCTCAGGATGACAGCGAAGGGCTCGGAATGACAACCTCGCCTGTAGGCTAATTCGCTCAGCATTGCGCTTAGAACTTTGGCCCCTCCGGCGGCCGCGGCGGCCTCGCGGAGTCCAGGAGTTTTATAACGCCAATGACGACCAGCAGAACCGGCCAGGTTTTCCTGACGCCCCACTCCGGCACAAACTCGGCGATGAGGAAGACGAGCCCGAGCGTGATCAGGAAGACCGGCCCCATCAAACTCGGTCTGCGCAAAATCGGCGTACTTGGCGTGTAACCCATATCCTGCCGCGGCCCCTCCCTTCCCTCGCTCTGCTCTCCGTCCACTTCTTCCACCTCACTTACTTCCCTTGTTTTATACGTTCCAATTCCAGGTTCAGTTCACGCATCTTGCGCTGGTGCTCCATCTCCTCGATTCGCAATCGCTGGAGGGAATCGATTTCCACGTCGCGAACCTTCATCAGGTGTACGATCGCGACGATGATGACCACCAGTGCAAACGCGGCCAAGGGAATGATTAGCGGCGAATCCATTGTCCTATCACCTCCGCACCCTCCTAACAAAACCCGTCCGCCCACTTCGTTCCGGGCGCCCATGGGCCTGCGCCAACCCACAGCGATGAAAGGCGGTGTCATTCTGAGCGAAGCGAAGAATGCTTGCAGTTGCCGCCCTCTGGAACTGCGGAGATTCTTCGCTTCGCTCAGAATGACAGGGGCGCAGGTTGGCTTGCCATCACGCCACGCGCTCGGGCACCTGAGATGCCTTCGCCTTCTCGCGTTCTACGTCCAACTCCCTCAACTTCTGCTGATGTTCCATTTCCCGGATGCGCATCTCGCGCTGAATCTGAAGCTCCCTGTCGCGCGCCTTATACCAACACACGATGGCTACGATGCAAATGGCCGTCAGACATATCACCCCCACGCCCATAACCGGGAACATCATCTCGGGAATATGCTCCATAGCAGGCCTCCTTCGAACTGCGCCCATTGCAGCCCGTCCGGCGACGGGAAGGAATCCTCGTTCACGTCTGGTGCCGGCGGCATGAGAATGGCAAGTCTCATGTGCCGGCACCGTCATTCTCAGACCGCCTTTTCAGCCGCGCGGCGGTTCTTCTCCTTTTCCATCTCCAGTTCCAACTCCTTCATCTTGCGCTGATGTTCCATTTCGCGAATGCGCAGGTCCTGGTGGAACTGGAGTTCCGTTGCACGCGACTTGTACCAAAACACGATGCCAACAATGCCCAACGGCATGGCGATGGCCACAATGGGAATCAAAATACCCGGTTCTCTCGCGCTCGAAGAGGCCACGTACGGCTGGGCGGTCGAAATGATCCTCAAAGGTGCGATACGGGGATTGCGCATCGTCGAAGTGCCGGTCAGCTATTACCCGCGCATTGGGAAATCAAAGATCAGCGGTACGCTGAGGGGCACGGTCGGAGCGGCGTGGTTCATTCTCAGCCGGATAGTGCGCTACTATTTTCGACGTCAAGGGGCCGAAACGCCGCGGTCGGCGTGAGGAACGAAGAACGCTTATGCAACTATCGAGGCCGACCACGACCCAAATGCCAACGCCGGCCGCACGCTCGTCATCATGGCGAAAGCACCGAGGCCAGGGATGGTCAAAACTCGCCCTGGCGCAGAGTCTTCCTGTGCCGGCGATCACCGAACTTTACCGTTGCCTTCTGGACGACACATTGGTGCTTGGTGCGCTCACTTGATAGTGTGGAGGTTGCGATTGTGTGCCCGCGCGACCGATGTGGGCGATCTGGTTTATTTGGCGGGCGACGGGGTGCGGGTTGTGGCACAAAAAGGAGAAGGCCTCGCGGCCGGGCTCACGTCGGTGTTTACTGCGCGCTGCCGGGGCCCAGAAACATGGCAGAGGCGGCAAATCCCGCGCTGGTGTGCAAGAATTGGCGGCGGCTCATTCCGTTGGAGTTGCGTTCTTTATTCATATTGGTTGACATTTCCCGTATGGTTTCCAGCCCACGACCCGCGTGGGCCTTTTTTGTGATTCTCTGCCTGCTCCACAGATTGGCAAAGCTTTTTTTGGTTCGCCCTCGATTTTTCCCTGGCACCGGGGGTGTTTCGGTGTTTTTTTGGCTCGCATGCCCTGTTTCTCCCGGATGCGAAGACGGTCGGCGTATGGGTTGAGAGTTGTTGGTTGGTAGTTGATTGTTTCTTTGCGTTCTCTGCGTTCTTTGCGGATGACAAGGTTCGTTCCAATCTGGCTCTCAGCCGGACCAGCTTTTCCGGTTTCTCAGTCTGACATTCCCGGATCTGTTGGCAGGTGACGGGTGACCAGTCTTCGTTTCCATCCTTCGCCAGGCTTCCTGGGACAAGCAGCAACTTCGACCCGGCGAGCAAGTGACAAGTGACAAGTTGAGGCCAAAGTCGCCGGTTCTTTGCGGTAAAATTTTGCGGCTCAAGAGGAAGGCTCGGCGCTTGCTGTGGACGAGCAACAGGGATATGTTTTGGGCATGATGGACTGGACACATTGTCCCGTCGTGGAACGGGTGCCGGGCAAGGTGAGCGGCGCGTGGTTGTTCAAAAACACCCGCGTGCCGGTGCGCGCCTTGTTTGAAAACTTGGAAGGCGGCGCGACGGTCGAACAGTTCCTGGAATGGTTTCCCGGCGTGAACCGGGAGCAGGTTCTTACCGTGCTCAAATTCACTGAATCTTCATTGGCTGAGGTTGTGGCCTGACGGGCGGCCATGCGCATCCTCTTCGATCAAGGGACGCCGGTGCCGTTGCGACAGACATTGACAGCACACAAGGTTTCTACTGCCTTCGAAATGGGCTGGGTGAAGCTGGAAAACGGCGACCTGTTGCGCGCGAC
>CAWIUZ010000010.1:0-5378 GCA_963838915.1 uncultured Acidobacteriota bacterium | reverse complement strand
ACCCGCGATGGCCTCTTCTAATCCCAGTTGATCCCCGAGGACCACAGCGTACTTGAAAGCGTCTTTCCATTCCGGCGTCATGTAGACCAGGCGCTTGGGCACCACCTGCGGCGTCGAGAGCGCGGCATCGAAATTCTGGTAGCCCCCCAACCCCACCCGGTGCATCCACTCCAGGTCAAGCTTGATGCCTTCTTTGCTGATGTTGCCGTTCATCCAATGCCACCACACGCGGGGACGCGCGCCCTCGGGCGGATTCTCGAATCCGCTCCTGAGCGCGTCAGTTTTGGTTTGCGCAGTTGCGGCGGCAACACCAAGTAGAAGTGCTATGACGGCACGGACTACCGTGCGTGCATAACGAGGTATTAGACCCATCGGTTCCTCCGTCAAAAAGGCCAATTCAAATAGTATTCTGGGTCAGAAGTTCGTTAACAAACTCCTTCTATGCTCGACCGTTCTTTAGAGCCCCGTTAGGGGCGGCATAGAGTAGCCCAGGGCGTAAGCCCTGGGTTAGATGGCCCTCACCCCGCCTTCGGCACCCCTCTCCCGCTGGGCGGGAGAGGGGACGGGGGTGAGGGTGGGCTCCCGCGACCCACGGCTTGCGCCGTGGGCTACTCGCTGCCGCCCGCTCCGCGGGCTGAATTGTTCAACGAACTTCTGACTCAGGACCTAGCAAATCGAAAATCAAAAACCATTTGCCAATTGAATGGCCTTGCACTGCGGGAAAGAGCCGCAGACCTGAGGAGCCGGTCTGCGCTTCCTCGGCGTGTCACACTTCCTCCGGCACCGTAAACGGAGCGCGGTAGCCGCGGTCGCCGTCGCGCAGCAGCGTATCGGCTTCAGGATCGCCGATCACCTGTTGTGTATCGGGATTGAAATTCAAGGTTCTGGCCAAGCGGTAGGAAGCATTCGCGAGGTGCATCAGCGCCATGGAAGTGTACGCTTCCTCGATGGGCGCATTCAGGTCCTCCTTCTTCCGGCTCACCACGCAGTCGATGAAGTTCTTGTAGTGGGCGAGTTCCGTGCCCTCGTGGACCTTGGGCTGAGGTTCCTGATCGGGGCCAAGCCACACGCCGTAGGTGTCGGCATCCTCATCGCCGGTGGCGAAATATCCCTTCGAGCCGTAGAAGATGTCGCCGATGCTGTTGTGGCCGCCTGACATTGGCCCGAGCGCCGGGAGGCCGGCCTTGCGCTTCGGTTCCGGTGTTCCCATCTCCGGAGTGCCAATCTCCGCTTCGTGATTGGTGATCCAATGGCGGACCTCAAAGGTTATCATCTTTCGCTTGCCGTCTGGTTGGTCGAACTCGAAGGCGCAGGTCAAGTCGTTCGGCGTCTCCTGGTCGTCTTCGAACATGAAGTGGCCGCCGATGGCGCTCACCTTATTGGGGAACCCCACGCCCAGCCCCCACCTCGCCACATCCATCTGATGGGTGCCCTGATTGCCCATGTCGCCATTTCCGTAATACCAGAACCAATGCCAGTTGTAGTGGAAACGATTCTTGGTGAAATCATGCAGCGGCGCCGGGCCGGTCCAGAGATCGTAATTCACTCCTGCCGGAACCTCGCTGACAGGGGTGCGGCCGATAGTGTTGCGCCATTTGTAGCAGAGACCGCGCGCCATGTAGATGTCGCCAATCAGGCCCTCGTGGAGCTTTTTGATTCCGTCTCGAATCGCCGTGGCGGAGCGGATCTGCGTGCCGTGCTGGACAATGCGATTGTAACGATGCGCCGCGGCCACGAACTGCTTGCCTTCCCATAGATTGTGGCAGCAGGGCTTCTCAACATACACGTCCTTGCCCGCCTGGCAAGCCCAGATACCCATCAAGGTGTGCCAATGATTGGGCGTGGCGATGGAAATGGCATCGATGGACTTGTCCTCGAGAAGCTTGCGGATGTCCACAAAAGTGGCGGGCTTGGGGATGCCGTGTTGCACCATCGTGGCAATGCGCTTTCCCATAACGCCCTCGTCGATGTCGCAGACGGCGGCGATCTCGACGTTCGAAAGCTGTGCGTAATTGTGCACGTGATCCATACCGCGTCCATGCACACCACAGACCGCCACACGCACGCGATCGTTCGCGCCGAAAACTCGTTCCGGCCGCGTCAAGAAAGTGACGCCGCTCGCAGCGGCCAAGCTCGCCGCGCTGGTTACACTGCTCTTCAAGAAACTTCTGCGGCTTAATTGCGAATCATTGGACATGAATTATTCTCCTCCTGAAACCTTGCCCGCCCCGTCATTCTGAGCGAAGCGAAGAATCTGCATTAGTTCGCCTCGGACCGGAACTGCAGATCCTTCGCTTCGCTCAGGATGACACCGACTTGCATCTATGGGCCCCAGGCCCACTCGGAAAGACAGCGCCACGGCGTTTACCGTTCTTGGGCTGCGAATTCCTGATAAGCTTCGGCAACTTTGGCTTGCTTGTAGTCCCCGTGATGAATGAAAACCCGATAACGAAACTTAAGAGTCTTGCCTTGTTGAATCGTCCAACTCCCGTCCTTGTCCGGGTCCTTGAGAAACTCTCTCCAGCCGAAGGGATTTGCAGCTAGCAAGCCGTAACCGCGCGCGTGCCAGGTTGTCGGATGCCGGAAACTCTTGGGGCTGTCGAAGACTGCAATGCCCAACTCCTCGCCCGCAACCGTTCCGTCGTAGTCAACCCAATCCGCCGGCTTGCCCCAAATCTCTTTCTCTCCCTCCGCTCCGGAAGAGTTCACCATGCGGCCGGGTGGCGAATTCAGTTCCTTCGCCAAGCGGATTGCGAAAGTTCCCTCTTTGGTGTCGCCCATCACCACATCCGAACCGTGGTTGGCGACCAGGTCGATCTCGCAATCAATCCACCTCGTGTCCGGACCGCCGCCGAAGACAAAGGATTGTATCTCGTCTGCGATCACCCGACCGCGTGGGTCAGCGAGTTCGAAATCGGCCTTCAGCGCGCCCGACTCGCCGCTCCGCATCTCTTCCAGCTTCTTGAATACCGCCCTCCCAAGAACCGTGTCGTCGCTATACTGCGGAAACACCGCCTCGCCCCAGAAGTCAATGCCGTCGATGTCTCCGTGGCCGAAGTACATCGGGCGCTGATGTGGTTCCAAACCGCGATCCTTCAAGTGCTCCGGGGGAATAGTGTTTCCGACCGGAAAGTCGCGCGTCAGGATGGTGCCTTGCGCACTGCGTAGAGGATGAAAGAAGGGTTTGGCAATGTCAGCGGGGAAGTAGTATGTGGTAAACGGCCGCCCGCTAACGAGCACTTCAACCGTGTCTCCCTTCCTGACCAGTTCGACCGAGTCCGCAGCGAGGCACGCGGTTGAAGCCATGAGAAGTCCGCCGATCACGATCGCGCAAAGCCGGAATCTGCTTTGAATCATCTCAAACCACCATTTGCCATTTGACCTTTGCCGTTTGCATTGCGCTTCCCGCAGAAGTCTTTGTGAGGCCTCGTCTTCGCTGTCATTCCGAGGAGCCGCAGGCGACGAGGAATCTCGCACTGCTCTGAAAACCTTCAGAGCGAGATTCCTCGCTTCGCTCGGAATGACAGCGTGATGGAGGTTCTCACACAGTGTCCTTAGGGGTCGCCCTCGCGGCCGTCGTGGGCATCCATCCGCCGGTTGGCGGATTGCCCCTACGCCCCAAGGCACTTCAACGTCTCTGCCACCAGCTTTCGCGTTCCGCTATAAGGGTCGCCGGGTCCGCCGTCCCATTCCATCATGCAGTAACCTCTGAACCTGCTGGCTTTGGCAAGCTCGAACATCCTGGGCAAGTCGACGTTGTAGGTCTTGCCGCTGTCAGCCACCACCACGTCCTTGACGTGGCAAACGCCGTAGGCGTGCTTAAGCATGGCGGCCACGCCACGTTCATTATATTCCACGTCGCCGCGGCTGAGCGTATTTCCGAAATCGGGCAGAGCCCGCAGATAAGGGTTGCCCGTCTTTTCGATCACCTTGACGATGAAGAAAGGATCCTCATTGAGCAGATCGTCATTCTCGAGGTTCACCAGCGTGTTCTTTGACGCGCCATATTCGGCAAGCTTTCCCAAGGTTTGGGCGGCCAGGTCAACGTCAGGTTTTACACCTCTGGGAGCGCCAAGATGCTGGCGGACGCTGGGGGAACCCATTTGGACGGCAAGGTCAATCCAGTGCTGCCCGGAGTCAACAGCGGCCTGGCGCTTGCTCGGGTCGGGATCCCAGAAGCTGCCTGCCCCCAGCCCCAAGTCAACCAGGTGCGAGCCAGCCTGTTGCACCGCTTCGCGAAAAGCTTCGAGATACTGAGCGTCTGTTGAACGGAAGTGGGCAGCCAACGGGCAAATGTTGTAAATTCCAAATTCCTTCGCCGCGATCGCCGCAAATTCCTTGACGTCCATACCTGGCTTTTGTTTGTTCCGGTAGGGATTGTGCGGGCTGTCGATGAACTCGCGAAACGGCCAGGAGGTTAACGCCAGCCGCGCACGCGGTGACGCAGGAAACTCCAAATGAGGCCCTTGAGGCGCGGCCATCGACATGTCGCCGAGGGCGGACACAAGAGCGGCGCCGATACCAAACGAAAGCACTTCACGGCGAGAGCATTCCTTCATAGGTTTGTAGTGGGACGGTTTGCCGTCCTCTGCGGCCGAGGGTCGAAAGGCGATTGATGATTTCTGAATTATATCGGCCGCACTATTGCTTAGTCGGACTAATACGTGGATTTGTTAACCGTCGTCGGAAGGGCGGGGCTTCAGCCCCGCCGATACGCCAGCGCCGGCTGAACGGGCCTTTAGGCCCTGAAGCCATGATTGCTTCAGGGGCTGAAGCCCCTAAATGGCGTCCGAACCCAGAGGCGGGGCTAAAGCCCCGCCCTTCCAGGACCGACGTAAGATACCCCTTCTGATCCTACAAAGTTCCCGCCGCTCAACACTAACCAGCAGCCACTGTACTGACCACGCGCAGCAATCCTTGCAGGGAGCGCTCAGTGGTCTCGCGGTGAGTCATGCCCGGCGCGCTCGACTCGCATTCGAGTGACATCGTCTCAGTGTAGTGGTCGCGCAGGAGCGCGCGCAATTGGCCCGCTAAGTCAATCACGCCCGTGTCCGCGAAGGTTTCGTGACACTGCTTGAAACCCTGGGCGCACTGCATTCCTTTAATGTGCATATTCCAAATGCGGGTCTTATCAAGAGCGCTATAACCTTCGGGGTACGCCGCTTCGCCGTGGACGTAGCCGTTGCCCACATCCCAGTTATAGCCGAGATTGGGCGCAGCGGTCATCTTAACAATCGCAGCGAGTTCATGCCCCGTCCCGGCGTTGCACGCTTCTTCGTTTTCGATCACCAGGCGCACGCCTCCACTCTGAGCGACGCCGGCCGCCTTGGCAAGGTCTTCCGAAATGCGAGGGTAGATTTCTTCGGGACTGGCCACGC
>CAWIUZ010000009.1:0-14916 GCA_963838915.1 uncultured Acidobacteriota bacterium | reverse complement strand
TAACTTGTAGTCCGGCGAGGCCGTCCAGGCGAAATCGTGAATATCGTCGGCGTGCCACGTAACCGTCTTGGTATGATCGGGATTAGAAACAGACGAGACCAGATCGCCCGTTGACCCCACGGTGTACTTCTCCGGCACCGTGGCTTTCACGTCAAAGGTGCCGAAGTCGGCAAAGAACTCCGAGTCAGCATGAAACTGATGGCAATTCCACGCGTCGTGCCACCACACGCCCACCTTCGGGAACCACTGCGCCACCATAAAGAAATTTCGCTTGTAGCCGGTGCGCTCCACCACTTCCGGAAGCTGGTCGTGAAATGCGATTTTGAAAACGACGTCGGCGCCTGGCGCGACCGGCTTTGCGAGCTTCACCTGGAAAACCGTGTGGTCGTCCGGATTGCCGTCGTCAGGCTGAATGAATTCGATGCGCTTCGCGAAGTCGCCTTGCCCTGCTACCTCGAGAGATTTCACCTCGCTGGCGCCGTAGTGCTTGGGGTCCCAGCCTGATTCGGGGCCGGTCCCCCGCGTCCCGTACAGGCGGACCTCACGCATGAAAGTGGATGTGGGTTGAAAGGCGTTTAAATAAAGATGGAAAGGGAAAGTGTCGAGAGGGCGGCCCGTGAGGTTATGGTAGGTCAGAGTCTCCGTTGCATCAACGGTCTTCTTAACGGGATCGAGACGCGCTTCGATCTGGTAAGCGACCACGCGCGTCGACAGGGCGTGATTGGCCGGCGCTTCGGTCCTTGCTGCGCCCGCAGTCCCCGGTTGGCCTCCAGCGCCGGTTGCTATAGCGCCGGCCAGCACGAGACCGAGTAATGCAGAACGAGGGCAGAAGGGTTGTGCCTTGCGCCCTCGGCTAAGGACTCTAGAATTGTGGACTTCAGTGACTACATCACGGAGCATGTAGCATTCCGTCCTTTGCACTAGAGGATAGCGCAGGCTTTTTTGGTGTCAAGTCAAAATGATCGGGAGATCGGGGGATCCGGAGATCGGGTGATCGGGTAAGCAAAGACCAATAAAGTGGGTGGCGCATCAGACGTGCCGTTCTTTGGCATGTCTACGCTTCGCAGCCTAACACGCGGAGCAAAAAGCGCACGAGGTTGTAGTTCACCCGATCTCCCGATCTCCCGATCATCCAATTATCGGTTGTACTTTGGCGTGATTCCTCTTAGTCGCCTCCAAACTGCATCACAGCGGGCAAGGAGAGATTCGTCGAGCGGGCCGCCCTGGCACGCCTCGAGATCTTCTTGGAGCTGCTCCGCACTCGAGGCGCCCACGATGATCGAGTCCACCTGAGCATGGCTGAGCAGCCATTGGAATGCGAGTTCAACCAGAGTCTTCCCGGCGTCGCGCGCAATGCCTGCCAACTCTTCGACGGCGGCAAAGTAGTCGTCGTGCCAATAACGGTCCAGATAGAGCTTGTTTCCATCGAAGCGTGTTCCCGGAATCGGTCCCCGCTGCTTCGACTGCTTTCCCGTCAGCAGGCCGCCGGCCAGAGGATTGTACGGCACCACCGCGATGTTGAACCGTTTGCAGAAAGCGAGGTACTCATCCTCGATTCCGCGGGCTAGGATGTTGTACATCGGCTGTGAGACGCAGAACGGTTTGAAGCCGCTTTTTTCCGCGATCCAGCGAATCTCGCACACCTGCCACGCCGCGTAGTTCGAGATCGCCGGGTATCGCACCTTGCCGGCGCGGACTGCCTCATCCATGGCAGCGAGCGTTTCCTCGATCGGCACCGCATAATCCGGCAGGTGGAGATAAAAGAGGTCCACATAATCGGTTTGCAGTCGCTTGAGGCTTGAGTCGAGCGATTTCCGAATGGCAGCGCCGGAGAGCCCCACTTCATCGTCGGGCACGCCAGTCTTGAAACCCACTTTCGTGGCCACAAACACCGTCTGGCGTCTTCCGGCAAGCGCCTTGCCAAGCATCGTTTCGGCCATACCTTTGTTGTAAACATTAGCTGTATCAAAGAAGTTGATGCCCTCGGCAAGACACTGGTCGATTGTACGGCAGGCCGCCGCCTCGTCCATCGACGAGCCGAAGGTCAGAGTGCCGAAGCTGAGCCGGGAGACCTTTAAGTCAGTTGAAGACAGAGTTCGATATTCCATGTTGTCCTCCGGTGCGCGTTGTTGTCCGTTGTCCTTTGTCAGTTGTCCGTTGTTCCTCCGCCGGAGCCCAAGCGGAAAGTGGCTGTGCGTTTGAAATCCTTCTTTCCGCTGCGCAGCCTGTCATTCTTGGTTCCTGCGTTCTTCGCAGAGCTGCCAACCGACGCCGTACAACTGTCAACTGACAACGGACGACGGACGGTACTACAATGAATTAATATGCCTGAAGCGAAACTCCTCCAACTTGCACAAGACCTCGAATGGCTGGGATGTGAACTCGAATACGTCGGCCACAAACACGCGCTGGAAGGCTTCCCCGAATCAGGACAGTCCTGGGACCAGTTTCGTGAGAAGCAACGTGGCGTGCTGGCCACCGCCGACAAAGTCGAGCGCGAGTTGAAGAACTTCGTGCGCTTCAATCCCACGCGCCTGGTCGGGGTTGAATATCCCATCGCCCAATCGCTTGATTCTATCACCGACCTCCTGGGGAACGCAGAGACCATCAAACAGGCGGCGGCGTTTGCAGTCCAGGAACTACCGCCGCTGGTCCGAAACTTCACCAAGATGGTGGAAGGATACCTCCAGGCGGTTGATGGCGTCAGACGCTAACCACTCATCTTCCGCCGCCCGAACCCGCACCGGCACTCCGTGCGGCTTCTGTGCAATCATGCCCCAACGCTGTCATTCCGAGCGAAGCGAGGAGTCTCGCTCTGTATGCTTTCAGGGCAGTCGCTCATCCCTGGCGGCAGACTGGCACGCTTGAACCATGCGAATGCGCGAAGCTTTCTGGAGTGCGGCAGCGAAGCTGCCGCCGTCTTGCCATAGCTTCAAGGCGCCAGCTTCGCTGCCGCACTCCAAGATTCCTCATCGCCGCGGGTGCTGGCGGTGGTTCATTTCTTCGGCACTTGAATTGTCCCGGCGATGCTTGGCGCGCCCGCTGGCATTTGATCGTAGTCGAGGATGGCGCCGCTGAGTAATTCATTGCTGGCGAAGAAGAGTGCGGCGTTGGCAATGTCCGCGGGCAAGAGCAGACGGCCGAAGGGTCGGGTCTTGACGGCCTCCTCAATCCAACCTTCGCCGAGTCCTTCCTCGACCGCTCGCGTGTGATGCTCGCCTTCGGTCAGAACCCAGCCGGGATTAATCTGATTGACTCGAATCCGGTATTTCTTGAGGGCGTCGGCAAGATTCTTGGTGAACGTCATCAGGCCGCCTTTGGCAACGGAATACGCCAGGATGTTCGAGAAACCCATATAGGCGACGACGGACCCGATGTTAATAATGCAGCCGCGGGAGCGTTGCTTCATGTGCGCGCAGGCCTCCTGGCAAAGGATGAAAGGGGCGCGAAGGTCGGTGGCAAAGATCTTATCCCAGAGCTCCACGGAAGTAGTCTCCAGGTTGCCACGCGTGTACACTCCGGCATTATTTACAAGGATGTCGAGTTGGCCGAAATGCCCTAGGGCCTGACGGATGAGGTCGCGGCAGTGGCCTTCCTGTTTCAAGTCGCCGACGCTGAGCAGCGCTTCGTTTCCGGAAGCCTCGAATTCCTTCACCAGTTTTTCACCCTGCGGCAGGTGGCATTCCAAGCCGTGAACGACCACCCGGGCCCCCGCCTTGGCAAACCGTCGTGCGATCCCAGCCCCGATTCCCTGAGTTGAGCCTGTGACGATGGCCACTTGTCCCGCTAGAGGCAAATCGTTTTCCATGAAGCTCCTTTCCTCATCACATGACGCTAGCGGAGCGAACCTCGTGGTTGCCCGAGTGCCACCCCCCACGTTAGAGCTGAAATTGTGCCACAACGATGGTATTGTCTTGTATCGAGAAATACAACCCGTGCATGGAGCTGAGGTCACTACCATGAATCGACGTCAATTCGGCCGTACTCTTGCCGGCACCGCCTTAGCCCCGCCTGCCCTGGCAGCCTTGCCTGTTCGTACCTCGGCCACGCTGCCGGAGGGGGAAGCCCCCGGAGTGCCTTTCAAGATTTCTGTGATGCTCTGGACAGTATTTGAAAAGCTGCCGTTTGAACAGCGGCTTGAAAAGGTCCGAGAAGCCGGCTATCACGCCGTGGAGTTGGTGGGTGAATACAAAGGCTGGTCGGAAGAGGAGTTTCGCAGGGCCAACCGGAAACGGCGTGAGCTCGGGCTCACTTTCGATGTGACGGCCGGACTTGCGCATGGCGTCGGGGACCCGAGAGCGCGGGATGCGTTTCTTACCGACCTTCGACAGGCGCTCCCGGCCATGGACAAGATCGAGTGCCGCGCCATTATCGTTATGTCGGGCGACGTCGTGCCGGGGATGCCGCGCGCGGCACAGCACCAGAGCTGCATCGAGGGGCTCAAGCGAGCGGCGGACATCGCGGAGAAGAACAACATCACGATTCTGCTGGAGAATATCGACCTGGAGGAGAACGCTCATTATTACCTCTGGTCGGTCGAGGAAGGCTTCGAGATCATCAGCCGCGTCGGCCACCCGCGCGTCAAGTTCCTCGACGACTTTTTCCACGAACAGATATCCGAAGGCAACCTGATTGAGAAACTGGAAAAGAATATCGACAAGCTGGGATTGGTGCACGTGGCTGACGTTCCGGGGCGGCACGAGCCTGGGACCGGCGAGATCAACTACGCCAATATCTACAAGAAACTCGCCGCGCTCAAATACAACCGCTACGTGGCTATGGAGTTCATTCCCACTGGCGACCCCGTCGAAAGCCTCCGGCGAGCGCGGCAAGAAGCGCTGCGGTTAGCTGCGAGAGTGTAGCAGGTTTCAAGTGGCGTCGACGGGCGGGAAGAACATTTCAAACGGCAAGTCTCAAATGGTTTGCAATTCTTGATCTGGCCCCGGGCTACCTTGGTCGCCCGAAGAACAAGACGTAGCCGTCAGGGTCGCAAATCTCGAAGCCGCGCAGACCGTCGTGTGTATCGTTAAGCGGTGCGCTGAATGCTGCGCCATGATCGGCAAATTCGGCGGCAAGCGCATCGGGGTCTGGCGCATAGACAAAGGCGTCCAACCTCATGAAGTGATGACGCTTGTGGTTCGGCAGCGGCGATACTTCCTTGTCCGATTTGACGAAGAGTTGTGCTCCGTCGCGGCCGATGATGGCGAAAAAGGGATTCTGATCCGGCGCCCGGAATCTCGTCTCAAAACCAAGCTTATCGCAGTAGAAGGCGATGGTTTGATCGACGTTGCTGACGATAAAGCATGGTGAAATCCCCTGCGTGGCCGGTCGTGTCATAAGCGTGGACGCTCCTGCTCCTAGTCCGTTGTGGTCCGCGTGTCCGTCCAGACTCGTACAGTTTCCTTGTCGCTATTCACTGTCACGTCGACTTCTCCCTCGAGGGCTAAGGCATGAATGCCCGCGTTTACATCGACTTCGTCAGAATTGCCGGAGACCATGGCGCGAACCACCGAGGTCGGCACCTTAATGGCAATGGTCTTACCTGTCCGATGTTCGGGGGTTGGCTTGTTGACGATTTTGATCAGTAAGAACCGCCCCGACTTTGCCACGCTCACTTCTGCATCGTGCCGCTCCATAGTAATAAAAACGTTGTCGGGCGAATTACGAACCGAGTCGAGCAGGGCCCGCAAGTCCGCGCCATTGATCGAAGCCTGGATATTGAATTTTCCATGGTGTTCATGATCGGACGGGATCGCAGGCAAGACCGCCGACGCCATCTCAATTGGCACGTTGAAACTCACATCTCCGCTTGCCCCCTTCGCGCTCTCCACGCGAATGTGAATCCAACGCTGGACAGACGCGCCGGTCAGCATGGCGGCGCTCAAAAGCACAGAGGCTGCGATCAAGAGGATGTTTCTTCTCACGGTTCACCTCACCATCATTTCCGTTCGAGTCCGGAACTTAGCAATTGGATGCCGACGACTCACCCGAAGATGCCAACGACCAGGGGTTGGGGGCTAGGGGCTAAAGGCTGGCGAGTGTCATTCCGAGGAGCCGCAGGCGACGAGGAATCTCGCACTGCCGCGAAAACACTCAGAGCGAGATTCCTCGCGGAGTTTACCCTGAGCGGCCAGAGCGAGATTCCTTCACTTCGTTCAGGACAGGCTCTTCGCTTCGCTCAGGATGACAGCGAAGGACTCGGAATGACAGCCTGAATCAAGTTCTCGCACAGACTCTCTAGTCCCTACCCTCCAGCCCCTAGCCCCTACTCGTTCCACCCTTCGTGTTCCTGCCAATCCACGATGCGCACGTGCTCTTCCTGGCGGGAGAGTTCCGAAAAGGTCTTCTTCATTCCTTCGTCCAGGTTTCCGTCCTGCGACTGGTAAAGCCAGCTCATCTCTTGCTTCAGAGCTGCCGCTTCTCCGCTCAGGTAGACAACAACCTTTTCGTATTTATAAGGGGCAGGCTTAAACCCGCCTGCGCCGTATGCTTTATCGCCCCAAATGATGGTCTGCGGATCAATTCTGTGCTCGCGCAGCAAACCCTGGCAAGCCTTGATGGCGAACCAGTTCGTCGTGCGGTGATCCACGTGGCGCTCATCGGGATGGGGCAGCACGATCATGGCGGGATGAAAGTCCGTGATGAGTTGTTGAAGCGTGCTGATGACGGCGTCACGCGCGTAGGGCAAATTCGGCTTCAAAACATGTTCGTACGGTGAGTGGTCGACCGCAAGGTAAACCGATAAGAACGGATTTGAGACCTCGATGTGCTGCGACCAGATCGCTCCCGAGCCGCCATCCGGCAATCCCAGGATATCGACCTTGTCGCGGCCGAGGCCGAGATGCTCATACGCTTCGCGGCTTTCCTCCATGCGCACCAGGCCAAATCCGCGCGCCTCGTTCGGCCCGCAGGGCTTGTTGTAGTAACGCTCGCACTCGCCCACATCACCGCCCGTCAGGATCACCGCCCGCACTGGAATGCCCGCTTCGACTGCGGCGCGGATGAGTCCGCCGTACGCGGCCTCGTCATCTTCGTGCGGGTTGATGATCATGAGCGAGGTCGGCAGCGTGTTGATCGCGATTTCGGTTGTGGTTTCCGCCAGTGTTCTGCCGCCTTCGCCTGCTAATTCCAGCCTCACGCGATATGTGCCGGGGGCCTGGTTGGAAGGAATCGCCCAGGCGTCTGAGTCAACGGCGAGGGTCTCGCCGGGAGCAAGACTAATTCCCGAGCGCACCGCCGTTTTCTGGACGGCTTTCCCCGCGGCATCCAATATGGCGGCCCGGAAATTCGCGCCCTGCCAGGGTTCCTCTGCCGAGTTCTTAAGCGTGCACACGATTTTGACTTGATCGCCCGGCCGATAGAGCGTACGCGAATGGTCCACGGTGATAAAAGGCGAGAGCTGCCCAGGCGCGTAGAAGTGCCGGTACTTTTGGAAGTCAATGTCCGAGTTGTACGGGTGCGTGAAGTCCCTGCTGTACGGAATGGGAAGTTCCTGGTCCCAGGGACGCACAATCGCGTAATCCGTGAACTTCATGTCGTAAAGGACGGTGTGGTCAGAGTTCCAAACGGCCACGGTATAGTTATCCACCTCCGGCGGCGGCGTCTTGTCGTGGCGCTCGGGGAGGCCGGAACCCATCACCTCTTTCTGCTTGCCCTGCAAAAAGGCGGCAACCCCCGCCCTCATCATGGGAATAGTCGCCGTCCCGCGGGCCGGCAGCTTCAAATGGTCTCGCATGACTTTCAACGCGAGGTCAGGATTTCCGCCCGCCTCCGCCGAGTAGAGCGCTATCCAGGGATAATTTGAATTCGAGAACTCGACGGTAAGGTTGTCGAGCTCCGCATCGGTCAGGTTTTCGAGAGTCAACTCGCACTCGAGCGGCTCGCCGACGGTGTAGAAGGTCTTGTCCAGGCTTAAATGCGAAATCTGAACAAGCTTCTTGTACGCCACAAAGGGCCGCAGTGATTGCTGCGCGACGGTGCGCCGGGTGGTGCGATCCTGCACACTCACCGCTACTGTGTAGAGTCCCGTTGGCGCTTGTCCGGGAATCGGCCAGCCGATTTCGTATTCAGCCTGCCCCGGTTTCGAGTCTGCCATACGGTCCATCTGGACGCTGGTGGTGGACGTTGTCCCTGCGTACTGGATTTCCGCAAACGCACTGTAACGACTCGGATCGCTCCCCAGGCCTTTCACCGAGGCACGGATGGTCGCCACCGAACCGATGTTGAATCCAGTGTCGGCCGGAGCGCCCTCGACGGTGATATCAGCCCCGCGGGCCGCGCTCGAGGTCATGAGCAACGCTGGGATCAACGTCATCAACAACAGGGTTCGTGATAGCATAGGTTAATAGTCCTCCCCAAAGAATCCCGTTCATTATGCCGTGATTCACAGCAAAACCAAAACAGATTGTTCGTTGCTTTACCCGACGACTTGAACTCAAGGTTGCGAAGCGCGCGGGCTTCGCGCCTGCAGCGCCTGTTCAATCCTGCGCAGCATGAAGACGTCTTCCCGGTTGTAGGTCAGCAAGTCCTGAAGGAGGCGCTCGTCGCGGGTGGCCTCATAATTCTTCCACGCACCGTCGGCCCATTTCCCGTCTTTACCGGGAAGTTCCCGCTTTAGACCCAGTATCCCCTCAATGGCCTTCTGCCCTCCCCACAGGCCCGCGCTCCAGCACGCCGGACAGAGATCGAAGTGCTCGAAGGCCGTGTCCAGGACTATGCCTAATTGAGCGGCAATCACTGGGAAGTCGAACCCCGTATAACCCTTGACCTTGTCAGGGATCGAGCGCCCGTTGTAAGTGACAATGCGCTCCACGCCCACGAGCACCAAGAGCAGAGCTTCGCGAGTGGCTTCCTCGCCGATGAGTTGAATGAAGGCGTCTTTTTCGCCCTCCACAATCCTCACCCCGATCACCGTGATCTTGTGGTTCTTGCAGTCCCGGAAAAGGCGCTGATCGGTATAGGTTCCAACATAGTTCGTTTCGATGTCGAGGTAGGCTGTCTTCAAACTCAACCCCCAGAAAAGCTTTTCGTAAGACCCTATTCGATGTTGTCTCGCTTGGCGATGTTGTGCCTAGCGCAGAGTAACTGGATGTTATCTGCCAGAAGCGAAGATCCACCTTTTGAGAAAGGAAGGATGTGACCGAAATGCAAATTGTCTGTCCTGCCACACTTCACACACCGGCCTTTGTCACGCGTCCACACTTCCAGTTTTACTGCTGTCGGGATGACGCGGCTGAGGGCCAAATCCGTGGTCCTCGTTTCCGTGCTGGGATTTGGGCCCTGAAGCAACTCCAATCTGAATTTAATGACCTTTCGACCCCCGCTCAGCTCCTGCCATGCGTCCACGAGCCGAAATAGTCCTGCGTAGGCCCAGATTCCCGTTTTGATTTTCTCATACACCTTTACAGGCTCGGCTGGGGCTAGGCCTTCCACGTATTTGCGTGCAGCTTCGGCAAACAAGCCGTTCTGTGTCGGCTTCCGGCTTGGCGTGAACAGATGTTGGTCCTGTGTCTTCGGGTCAGGGCCCGCTTTGCTCCGAGGAACATCATGCCCTTCGTAAATCAAGACCTTACCATCATCTTCTATTCGATCTGCAAATGGCGCGCCAAGCCTTACACTCATGAGGATGACGCTGTGCCGCCTCCCCAGGCGGAAGTTCATTCCGCGTTGGAGGCTGACGCCTTCCGCTCGACACGCATCCAGATAGGGAACAATGTCACCCGGTTGAAACACGGCACCTACGTATATCAGAACTTGGGGTTTAACGTAAGAGGTGTCACTCCCTCCCCAGGAACTCGCGTCGCTTACGCGGTTTCGATGGCTTGCCGGGTTCGAGCGAACGCGCCAACTGGACGGCTTCGAAGCCAAACCTTTCGCGCAGCTTATCGGCGGCCTCGAGAATCTTGCCAAGTTTCTCGTGCTGCGGAGCTTCGAGCAGGTTCCGTTGAAACACGCTGCGCTCGAGGTTCGATGCGCGGACGCCCACCAACCGGACTTTCTTCTTCGCATCGAACGTGGTTTCGAAGAGACGCAGCACCTTTTCGAAGATCACTGCGTCAAGATTAGTCGGTTCGTCGATGGATATGTCTCGGGTGAGTGTGCTGAAGGGCGCGTAGCGAAGCTTCAATCCCAGCGTGTGCGCAAACAAACCGTGATCGCGCAGACGGCGGGCCACGAGTTGGGCGAGATAAGAAAGCGTGCGCTCGAGTTCCTCGAGGTCGTCGATGTCGCGGTCAAAAGTGGTTTCGTGGCTGATCGATTTAGGCTCCTCGGAATATCCGTAGGCTTCGATATCCCGCCCGCACGACTTGGTGTAAAGCCATTCGCCGAATTTGCCGAACTGCGCACGCAACTTCTCTTCGCCGATCTGGCGAAGGTCTCCGATGGTGGTGATGCCGACAGAGCGCAGTTCCGGCTCCGTCACTTTCCCGATCCCCGGCATGCGGCGGATGGGGAGCGGAGCCAAAAATTCGGCCTCGCAGCCCGGAAGGACGTAAAGCAGGCCGTGCGGCTTGGCCTGGTCAGACGCTATCTTGGAAACCAAGTGAGAGGTCGAGAGGCCAATCGAGCAGTTTAGGCCGGTGCGCTCCTTCACGGTGCGAATCAGCTTATCTGCCGCTCGAAACGCCGAGCCATGCAGGCGCTCACAACCCGTAAGGTCGAGGTAGGCTTCGTCAATGGACATCATCTCGACCACCGGTGTGAACTCGCCGAAGATCTTGTAGAGTCTATGCGAATAGTCGCCGTACTTTTCATGATGGCCGCGCAAGAATATGGCGTGCGGGCAGAGTTGCTTGGCCTGTCGGATCGGCATGGCGGAGTGAACCCCGAACTTCCGCGCTTCATAGCTGGCCGCAGCCACCACGCCACGCCCGTCAGGATCCGCGCCCACAACGACCGCCTTGCCTTTGAGCGAGGGATCCTCCAACTCCTCAACGGAAACGAAGAAAGCGTCCATGTCGACGTGGAGTATTTGGCGCAGGTAGGGGCTGGAAACTGCAGGCTGGTTGCTGGAGACAACGGACTGAGAAATGGGGGCTGGGGAGTGGGACAATTCGGGGTCAGCGGCGAATGCCCTTTGAATGTCTCGGTTTTCACCTGCTGCCACGGTCTTTCCCTTTTCTGCCTCGGGGGTGGCAACTGGAAATCGCAATCTATTTTCGACCTGGCACGCGGACGCGATACTCGCCCAAATCAGCCGAACATCAGCGTCCAAACAGCTCTTTGATATCGCGGCTTCCGCGCACGACGTGCAGGATCAGCACGTCCTGACCTTCGACGCGGTAGATGATGACAAATTCGCCAGCCGGAAAGCTGCGCAAACCGGGACGTAAGTCCGCATCGCGGTGACGACCCATATGTGGATAACGCGCCAGAAGCAAAAACCTGTCTGTGATGGAATCGATCAGACGATTGGCAGTTTCAATACTTTGGCTCTGCTTGGCCATGTAGTACCAAATATCGTCGAGTTCCGCTTCAACCTCCGGTGCAAGACGATGTGCCATTATGAAAGAGGAGTGCTGTTTGTCGCCAACTTCTTGAGCCCGCGCCGCTTCACTTCCGCGGCAAGACTGCGCATGGACCGTCGTGTGATGGCTCGGCCCCGCCCTCGGGCAAGTGAAGCTTCCGCCTTGTCGACAGCAATCAGAATTTCCGCACGGAGGCGCTCCGCTCCTCCCACAAGACCAGCGCTTCATCGACTGCATCTTCTTCGCGGCGGAGCCGGCCGCTTTGAATAGCTTGCCGCACAAACGCTTTCTGATCGGGCGTGAGTTGAACCTCCATGGTGTTTATGGTACTGAAAAACATCGTGTCCAGCAAGTGCAGTGTAGCAGTGCTCTAATCTGCCGAATCAATCTAACGAGACGTGTTTAATCTCGCCGCTTATGTCCCGATGGGCTGCCTTGAAGATCAATTCCGCGGGATTAGGCTCTAGGTCAGTGGGTTCTGCTACTCGCCGCTGGATCACTGCTCGCTGGGTAATTGACTCAAACTTCTCACCCATGGAACTTTCGGCGGTAAACTTCCATTGGAGAATCGTACGCCCCCTTCCGTTGAAACCTTGTGGCCTTTTGAGAAAAACCCATCCGGCACTCCAAGGCGCTTCGCGCCGAGACGTCGACAGGTGAGCCCCACCTAGCCCCCACCATCTTTTCTAGCGCTGACTACTCTTGGAATTCCCGCCAAATCGGGCGTGACTTCGATTTCCGCCCAGCCCGGGCCAAGCAGGGCGAGCACCTGTTCGCGCATATTGTAACCAATCTCGACCACCACGTATCCGCCGGGCTTAAGCACCTCCAAAGCTTGCGGAAAAAGGCGAGCGTAGATTTCGTCGCCGCTTTCGAGGTTTCCCCAGGCGATGCGGGGTTCGAATTCCCGCACTTCCCGCTGCACCTTGTCGAGGTCGCCCTTACCTACATACGGCGGATTCGAAACCACAAAATCAAAGGCGCCCTTGAAGTCTTTATCGAAAAAGCGGGCCAAGAGATCGCTTTCGAGGAATTTGACGCGCTCCGGCATGTGGAGTCGGACCGCGTTTCGCGACGCCACCACCAGCGCCAGCCTGGAGATGTCGGCGCCGAAAAGGATAGCGCGGGGCAACTCGGAGGCCAGCGCCAGGGCGATGCACCCGGAACCGGTCCCCACGTCAACGATGCGCAGCCGGGCGTCCTTCGGCCATCCGCTGCGGCGCGCCAGTTCGAGTACTTTTTCCACGCTGTGTTCAGTTTCCGGCCGGGGAATCAGGACGTTCCGGGTTGACCTCAAAGTCAAGTCCCCAGAATTCCTGGTGGCCGGTAATATATTGCGCCGGCTTACCGGTACATCGCTCGTCAATCAGCTCGAAGTAGCGTTGGACTTTCTCTGACAGCAGCTCCATCTCCGCGTTCGAGTGGAGAAAGGCTCGGTCGCAACCAAGAACGTGCATCAACAGCAGTTCGGCGGCGAGTTGCGCGGAAGGAACCTGGTTTTGGAGGAGGGTCTCGAGTCCGGTCTTGAGCGCAGTACGGAGCTTCATGGGAAACCGGAAAGCAGAAGGAAGTAGGCAGAAAGCAGACCACAACTGTCATCCTGAGAGAGCGTGATTTTTTTGGATATTGCGAAAAAGTGCCATTGATAACAAAAGAGTTAAGTGCTCGAAAATGGCCAAAAATCCAAAAAAATCACAAACTCTGAGCGAAGCGAAGGATCTCTGCAGTTGGTTGTAAGCTGTTGAAATAGCAGTAACCGCAGGGATCCTTCGCTTCACTCAGGATGACACCCGTCGATTTTAGCACTTTCAGTGGGTTTCCACCCAAGGGGGCTAGGCCGTAGTGATCACTTGCGTGCGATGCTAGTTAGACTGCGGCTGGGCGCGGACGCTCCTTCTTTCTGCCTTCTGCTTTCTGCCTTCTCCCGGTCACGCCGCCACAGTCGCTTGCTTCATCTTCTCCGCCTGAAAATATGCGATCAGCGCCTCAATGATGTCTTCGATCTTGCCATCCATCACGCGGTCGAGCTGGTGAATGGTAAGGCCGATGCGGTGATCGGTGAGGCGATTCTGAGGAAAATTGTAGGTCCGGATCTTCTCACTCCGGTCGCCCGTGCCGACCATGGAGCGGCGTTCTTCCGTGATCTGCTTCTGCTGTTCCTGGAGCTTCATCTCGTACAGCCGCGAGCGCAGCACGCGAAGCCCCTTGGCGCGGTTCTTGATCTGCGACTTTTCATCTTGGCAGGAGACCACCATTCCTGTGGGCAGGTGCGTGAGGCGCACCGCTGAATAAGTGGTGTTCACCGATTGGCCGCCCGGTCCGGAAGAGCAGAAGGTGTCGATGCGGATATCCTTGGGGTCAATCTCGATTTCGACTTCGTCGGCCTCCGGGAGCACCGCGACGGTAATGGCGGAGGTGTGGATGCGGCCCTGCTGCTCGGTAGCGGGAACGCGCTGCACGCGGTGCACGCCGCTTTCATACTTGAGCTTGCTGTAAACCCTCTGCCCCTCGATCAGGGCAATCACCTCTTTTATACCGCCGATCCCCGAAAGGCTGGTGGAGAGCACTTCCACACGCCAGCCTTGCGATTCCGCATAGCGGTTGTACATGCGAAAGATTTCCTGCGCAAACAGCGACGCTTCATCCCCTCCGGTGCCGGCGCGGATCTCAAGGACCACGTTTTTCTCGTCGTTCGGATCTCTGGGAAGCAGCAGAATTCCGAGTTCCTCCTCCACATTCGCCTGCCGCTTCTCAAGGTCGACAAGCTCCTCGTGCGCCAGCGCTTTCATCTCGGCGTCGGTTGAGGCTTCCTCGAACAACGCCTTGGTTTCTTCCAGCCCTTTGCGGATGCCCTTCCACTCGCGGTACTTGTCGACAACTGCGCTAAGCTCCGAGTGAGCTTTGGCAGTCTTCTGATAGAGGGACTGCTCCGCCAACACTCCGGGGTCTCCGAGTTGCGCCGTCAGCGCTTCGTATTTTCGTTCGATTTCTGCAAGTTTATCTAGAAAGTGCATCGTTCACCACGAAGCCTGTAGGGGCGGTTCGCGCCCCCCTACAGTCGCTTCCAATTAAGCTACAATTAACTCCCCGCCCCGCGCTTTCTCGAGTTCCATCGCGGTGTCGATGGCTTTGATAGCGGTCTCGAGCTGGCTGTCGTCCGGCTCGCGCGTGGTTACCCGTTGCAGCCAGAGTCCCGGCTGCGCTGCCCAACGCCACAGCTTCCCTTGTGATTTCGCCGCATAGCGGATGAATTCGTAGGAGACTCCCGCAATCACCGGCAGCAGCGCCAGGCGGCCCACGAATCGCATGGCAAATGAGCGAAAGGGCAAGAACATATAGAACACCATGGCGATGGCCATCACTACCAGCAGGAAACTGGTTCCGCAGCGCGGGTGGAAGCGGGTGCACGTGCGCGCCGTCTCGAGGTCGATGGCGCCGCGCTTTTCGT
>CAWIUZ010000008.1:0-7288 GCA_963838915.1 uncultured Acidobacteriota bacterium | reverse complement strand
GGAGCCTGTGGCCCGCATATCGCCGCTGGAGTTCGTAGAGAGGAACAGTGTCTCCACGTTCCTCGTCCCACGAGACTCGAGGGTCGCCCTCGAAAAAGAACAAGGTGACGTACAGGCCTTCGTCGCGCAGTGCCCGGATCAGATCGTGGAACAGATTCGCCTGGTGGTCGCGGAACGACGCCCGGTCCACGAGCACCAGGTATTCCGGCAGTTTTCGGTCAGGCTTGTACTGCAATCGAGGAAAACCCAGAGAATCCACCGTGGCTTGCACGGAAGCTTCGATATCGAGGTGGTAGGATTCTCCGACCTGCCGCCGTTGGAGCCGGCGCGCCGCCCCATAGAACTCCGCCGAGTCGTATATTACCGAGGGCGACGATTCGGGACGGATCGGCCAGGAAAACGGCGGGCGCTTTCCGCGCTTTCGTTGCAAGACAAGGCGGCGCCGAATCAGCCGATACCACTCGTAGAAGAGAAACAGGAGAAGCGGAACCAGAATTACCGCCGCAAGGCGAAGTGACTGGCTGTGTCGCTGGTCCCAACTCTCGGCTTGCGCCGTCTGGGTTTCCGGCGCCGGGGTTTGAGGTGCGGGAGGTGTCGGCGTGGGAGTGGAGGCTGCTTCCGGCGCGGGCGTGGAAGGCGCTGCCGGCGTTGGCGGAGTCGGCGCCGCGGGTTTCCGGGACATCAAGATCGCCATGACGAACAGGCCCACCGCCAGCACACCACCCAATACGAAATAGGGCCATCTTCCCTTGCCGGTTTTCGCTCTTCGCTCCCCAGTCGCTTTCTCTTTTGCCTCCGCGGGGGGCGAAGTTGCGAAGGCATCTCTCGCCGCAAACTGCGAAAACACCGCGAAGTAAGAATCGAACGAGCGATAGAACAGCTTCTGCTGGTTGGCGTCGGTCGCAAAGATGGGGCACAGAATGGTCTTCAGGTCCGTGGGGGCGCACTCGGAACCGATTTTGGAGAGCAGCTCTTGCAGCCGCAGATGATGGTCCACGCCAATGGTGAGGCCTTGCCGTTGCAAGTGGGCGAGGAACTCCTCAAACACGAGCGGGCCGACGGATGTGGGCGGCTCCATCGTTTATGCCACCGGCTTCTCCACGAGTCTTTTCTGGAGTATCGCTAAATCGTCCTTGCTCTTGGCCAGAATGCAGTAGCTGAACGCCAGGGCTTCGGCCTGGCCCGGCTTGAGGTTCTCGACGTCAACTTTCATTGTCTGGAGAACTTCCAACCAGGCCAGGAGTTCGGCAGTCGCCGGTCTTTTTCTGAGCGGCAAGGACCGGATCGTCTCGAAGTGGTGCAAGGCGTTCTCGAGCACCGCGGGCGTGAACTCACTGTCCATATCCAAGCGCCGCTGCACGATCTGCCGCAAGCGATCTCGCTCCGGGAAAGAAATGTGATAGAACGCGCAGCGCCGAACGAAGGCGTCCGGCAGATTCTTCTCAGAGTTGCTGGTCAGGACCAGGATCGGCCTCCAGCCCGGATCGGCCGTGAACGTCCGGCCGGTTTCTTTCACCGCGAAGGTCATGTTTTCGATTTCGTTTAAAACATCGTTAGGCAGGTCCCGAGGCGCTTTATCGATTTCGTCGATCAGCACCACCGATCGGGCGGGCCCCTTGCTTCGCAGCGGCTCGGGAAGGAAGGGGTCGGCCTCGTGCGGATCGAGCGAAAGCAGGATGGCCAGACCCAACGCCTCGTAACTAATGTAGGGGTCCACCGTCAGTTCGGACTTATGGAATTGCGCGTCGTGGAAGTGCCGCAGGGCGTCGTAGCGATAGAAAAGATCCTTGGCCGCAGAGGTCGTTTTGACGTTGAAAACCAGGGGAAGGCCGAGCCCCAGTTCATAGGCGATGCTCGCCGCAAGCTGGGTTTTTCCGGTACCCGGCTCGCCCGTAACCAGCAGCGGTTGTCCCAGGGCCAAAGCGACGTTGACGGCGTCCCGCAGCCCTCGCTCCGCCAGATAATGCTCCGGGTCATCCAGCCTGCCGAACTTTTCAAAAAGCGGCAGCCGGAGGCTCCTGCGCTCAATCGTGGTCCCATCTCCGGCGTAGAGTTTGAAAGAATTCTCGTCCATCATAAGTAGCCTCGCTCCATGACAAACCGTTGATGAACATCCTTGAGGAACGATTCGACTTCTGACATGGGTTTGTATTTGCCGGACTCACGGCCGGGAGTGAACATGGCCGAAGAGGTTTTCAGGCGAATCTCTTCGGACTCATAGATGTTGTAGAGGCTGAACCACTCCATCAGATCGTCCCTGGTGATAGGCTGCAATTCATCGAGCAGAAGACAGGGGCAGGGCTGGGGTTTTGACATCCGAGCCGGCGCGGCTGGAGAACCACAAATCTCGCTCAAGTCCCGCTGGATGCGCTTTCTCACGATTCTTCGAGAAATGGGCCCTAACTTCATCCAGTCTCTCCACGTCCTGTCTTGTGGTCGGGGATAAATGACACTCAGAAAAACGAGGATTTGGGGCCGGGCCGGGTCCGCTTGCATTTCGCTGAAAAACTGCAAGTAGGTTTGGATGGTGGCTCTGCTCAGCTTGTCCCAGCGCGCGGCGCGTATTTCGTGTTGGATGGTGATGAAAGATACCAGCGACCGGCCTACGAGGCTCGAGAAATCAGCTGGGGAAAGATCGAGGAATTTCAGCTCATGGGTGGGAACGAACTGCTCGAAAAGCCAACAGAGAAGGCGGGAGCGGCGCGCTTCCAAAGCGCCGTCATATTGCCACGGCACCCTTTTCGAAGTGACGGTGCTTTCGTGCTCGCCATATTTGACTTGAGCGAATTTCTCGACAGTGTAGATGAGCCGATCTACCAGGCTTTCGTGACATTCCCCTTCTTCCCCGTGGAGCATATAAATCTGGGGCACCCCTGGATGAAGGTCAAGGTTCGTGTGGAAGAACTTCCTGAACTCGTCCTCTTGTGCCCGCCGATTACACATTTTGACAACCAGGCGACCCAAGTGAGGCTCGCTTTCCTGAAGAAGCTCCGCGTGTCGTAGGCGAGTGCGCCATTTCGTAGGAATTTCCCTATTACCGACGGCTGCGTCAGAGAAGTTGAAGACTCGAGCCCGCGAACCATGAGCAATCTCTTGCTCGCCGAATTCCTGAAGGCAATCTTTCCATTCGCTCAACTCGCTTAGGACGTCGGCAATGGCCTCCGTCAGCAGGAGGTGGCCGGCGTCACCGCACTTCATAACCTGCTGGGCGAGGGTCACGCCATCTCCCGCCACACTGCTGCCGGCGTCGGTTCCCACAACCCGAAAAACGGGTCCCGAGTGTACCCCCACCCGCAATTTAATCTGGGGATGATCCTGAAGGGCGTGCAGAACCTCCCTGGCGCAACGGAGTGGCGCCGCCGGATCGCGAAAGAAAACCAGGACCATTCCATCCGCGATCGGCAATTGGGAAAGTTCGCCACGGCTTTGGGCACGTTGGAACTCGACAGTCGCCCGCACGGTCTGCCGAAGTTTCTCGAGAAGCAGGAAGCGTTCGCCCATCGCCAGGCGCCGGTCCTCGACCATGTCCAGGGACAAGACGTGAGCAATCTCGAGTGTTGAAGGCGCAGTGATTTCCTCACGGCTAACGCTCGCCGCAGGCCGCTCGGACACCGCCCGCGCAGGCGCCGACTGCACGGCCGCCGCACCTCTGGACTCCGGGTCCCGCTTCAGGCGCTCCAAATCGGCGCGAATCTCGCCGGCGGTCTGGTAGCGCCTCGCTCGGTCTTTCTCCAAAGCCTTGCTGATAATCTCTTCCAGCTTCGGCGGCAAGTGAGGATTCAACTGAAGTGGCGAGATCGGCGCCTCCGCCAGGATCGCTTGAAAAATAACGCCAGGGCCAGCGCCGGAAAAGGGCTGCCTTCCGGTACCCATTTTGTAAAGCACGCCGCCAAAGCTGAACAGATCCGTGCGATGGTCCACCTTCTCCGCGCGGACTTGCTCGGGCGACATGTACGCCACCGTTCCTATGGTCACGCCCGGGCTGGTAAGTGATTCGGCTTCCATCGAAGTCGTGGGTCCCTCGGATGGAACCGAGCGCTGCTCGGCCCCACGCCCAGAGCGAATGCCGCTGGCGCCTTCACGCGCGAGTTTGGCTATCCCAAAATCCAGCACCTTCGCATGACCGCGCTTAGTGACAAAAATATTGCCCGGCTTGATGTCGCGATGGATGATGCCTCTCGAGTGTGCGGCGTCCAGAGCATCTGTAATTTGAATCGCCAAGTCCATGAGCTCGTCTGTTTTCAGCGGCTCTCCGGCGATGCGGTCCTCGAGTGTTTCGCCCTCCAGATACTGCATCACGATAAACGGCTGGCCCTCGTGCTCTCCGATGTCATGAACCACGCAGATGTTTGGGTGATCGAGCGCAGAGGCAGCTTGCGCTTCACGCTGAAATCGTTCCAGGGCTTGCCGGTCCTTAGATAGCTCCCGAGGCAGGAACTTCAAGGCGACGATCCGCTTGAGCTTGATGTCTGTGGCTTTGTACACCACACCCATGCCGCCGGCGCCAAGCCCGCCTATAATCTCGTAGCGATGGGCAAACGTGTCGCCAGACTTCAGCGTGCCGCCGGCAGAATCACTCTCCCCCGAAGGATCCCGGCTGGGATCGGCGGCGGAGCCAGGTTCAGCCACCGCCGCCCAGGGCGGAGAGTTAAGGAATTCTCCCGCCCCATCGTGCGCAGCGATTAACCGTTCCACCTCGCTGCGAAGATCAAAGTCGTCGGCGCAAGCTTCCGCCAAATACTGCGATCGCTCCTCGGTGGTTGCTCGAGGGCGGCAGCGAATAGCTCTTTAATTCGTTCCCATCGGGTGGGAGTCATGTGGTGTTAATCCTGAAGGACTCGCCGTGCCGTCAGGTTCTGGCGGCGCTTTATTCGCGCTTCAACGCCATGCAACACACTCGTTCCCTCCGCTTCGGGATGCGGAAGTCGCACACCAAAGCGGGCCATACGTGCGCTCTCCATATTTCTAGGGGATCGTCAAACTGTCCCTCTCGGTTCGGGATCGTTTTGTCTCTTCTTCCCGGAAAGTTCGCCGTGCAACCAAGCTCGTGCCACGCTCCAGTCGCGCTTCACTGTGCGCGGAGAGGTGCCCAGCGCCTCCGCTGTCTCCTCCACCGTGAGCCCCGCGAAAAAGCGCAGCTCCACAACTCGCGCCTGCTGCGGATCGAGTTCTTCCAAACTGCGGAGGGCATCGTCCAACTCCACGAGTTCGCGCGCCTTGGCCGGGGAAAAGTCGTGCGCCTCATCTAGAAGAACCTTTTCCACGAACCCCCCACGCTTCCCCGCCTGCCGAGCCCGGGCATGGTCGACCAGGATCTGCCGCATTAATCGGGCAGCGACGCCGAAGAAATGCGCCCGGTCCTGCCAGTCAGTGTTTTCCTGGGAAACTAGCCGCAGGTACGCTTCGTTGAGCAGGGCAGTCGGTTGCAAAGTGTGGTCTGGACGTTCCCGCCGCATGTAATGGGCGGCCAAACGATGAAGGTGCTCGTAGACCAAGGGCACGAGTTTGGCCTCAGCCTCAGGACTACCCCGCCTGAGCTCACCCAGGAGTCGCGTGACCTCTCCAGACGCTGGTTCCATGGTTTCGCTGCCCCAGGACGAATCGGACGCGAGTTTACCTCAGGACTGGAAATTCCACAAAGGAAATCGCTTTGCGAGCTGGCCCGCTTTGGGCAGGGATTTCCGCACCCCAGAGTGAAGGCAGAAATGGAAAGTGGCATGAACTTGAAGCACTACTTCCATTGCGCGCCACCGGCCGGATTCAAGCTGAATGGCCCGGCCAAATACAACTAATTCAAACATTCAAGGAGGGAACGATGAACGCCACGATGACAAGCAAGAACACAATGTGCATATTCGTCACGATTTTGGCGTTAACGATGACTCCGGCACTCGCTTGGGCCCAGTACAAGATTTACATTCCTCCGAAGGTTTACACTCCGCCCAAGGTAAGCATACCGCGGCCAGCGCCTCGGCCGAAGATAAGTATCCCGAAGCAACCCAAGGTGAAGCAATCGCAGGCTAAGCAGCCAAAGCAGAAGTCTCCACGCAAAGTCCCAAAAGAGAAGGTGCAGAAAACGAACCGGCGGAAACAGAGCCAAGACGCGAAACGCGAACGAAAGCAGCAGAAACAAGAGAGGCAAGCTCAACAGCACCAACAGAAGCTGCAGCAGAATGAGCTGAAGCAACAACGGAAGCAACAGCAAGAACAAGAGAAGCCGCAGCGCAAGCAGGAAAAGAGCGGCAAACGCCAGCTGAAGCAGGATAAGCAGAAGCACTCCTCGCCGCAGCCGGCAGCCCGCAGCGGACAGACTGAGCCGCAAGGCCGTGTGACGCCCCTTCGGGCCGGCGGCCATGCGATCGACACTCCGAGCGGCAATCATTACGAATTCAGCCGCGAGGGTAAGCTTTCCGGCTTTTCCAAAGGGGGAACGGAGGCGACCTTCCGCCGCGACGGCTCGTTCAAAACAGTCAAAGCCAACGGCATGCAGATTGAACATGGCGCTGCCGGAGTGCGGACCGTCCAATCGTCGATACCAGGCGGAGGCCGGCTGGTGGGCACGGGGCCCGGGCGAGGGTTCATCGAGACCCCGATGACCCGGGGTGGCCATGCCTACGTTGTGCGAACCTGCGTGGCGGGCGGACGAGTTTCGGCAGCGGTGTACCGACCGTATTTCTACCGGGGCGTGGTCTACTATCGCTATATGCCTGGGTTCTTTTTTGCGCCCAGATTCTATGCGTGGGCATACTACCCGTGGTCAAATCCGGTTATGTTTAGCTGGGGTTGGTTTGGCGCGCCGTGGTATGGCTTCTACGGTCCTTACTTCGCTCCTTTCGCTGCATACCCCCCAACGCCTCGTTATGGCTGACGGACTACCTGCTGGCTGAGAACCTACAGGCGGCTTATCGAGACTGCGAGAGAGCCGGAACAGGAGATGATGGCACCTCGGAGGCGGACACTGGTAACGACAGCGGCAGCGCGATCACACCAGAAGTGAAGTATGCAATTGCTTCCGAGGTCCGCGCCCAGATTGCGGCCAACCAGACCATGGCGGCCCATCCCGACCAGGCCGAAACGGCGGGAGACCAACCGGCAACCGCTATGCTGGATCGGACATTACGCGTCTTCGTGGTCTCCAGCAGTTTCACCGAACAGACGGCAAGCGGGGGAGAATGCGGATTGACACCTGGCGACGTCATCGCACGCCTCGGCGATAGCCCGGATGCCGAACAGCGGATTCTTGTCACCGTTCTGAGCAGCAAGCGCGGCGACTGCGCAGTCGGTTCGG
>CAWIUZ010000007.1:0-5606 GCA_963838915.1 uncultured Acidobacteriota bacterium | reverse complement strand
CCCACGGGGTAGAACTCGCTTGTGAAGCTCCGTTTCTTCGCGGTGCCGATGCTCGATGGATCAGAGATCAACCACGGAATCCACCGAAATACACGGAAAAGAGAATCCGAGTCAACTTCCCCTTTCCGTGTCCTTCCGTTCTACTAACGTTCGACCTCTTTCGCGCGGCGCGCCGACTGTCAAGACAGGTAATAACCACGGAAAGCACGGAAGGACACAGAAATGGAAACACATTCGGATCTCCTTTCCGTGTTGTTCCGTGTTTTCCGTGGTTAAGAAGCTGAGCGGTGCGTCATCGCAAGCTCGACGCACCCTACCGGCTCTAACGTTCGACCTCTTTGCGCGGTGCGGCTGATTGTCAAGACAGGTAATAACCACGGAAAGCACGGAAGGACACAGAAATGGAAACATTCGGATCTCCTTTCCGTGTTGTTCCGTGTTTTCCGTGGTTAACCCCATCACCGGCTCCGTCCGCACAGATACCCCGTCGCATGGAGTGGCTACCCGCGTCATTCCGAGAATTGGGTTTTCACTGTCGCCCCGACCAGTTACAAGTTTAGACTACTCCGTCGAGTTTTGAAAACCCTCCTCAGGGGCAAAGGGAGATTGGGGCTATGGGTCGCCGAGCGTTCCGCGTTGCCACGCAGGGCCGACCGGAATAAAGTGGGTAGCGAAGGCCTGCTGTTCAGGTCTGCGGCTTTTGGCCTGATGCCCTGCGGCTCGGCCGCTTTATGTTTCGAGAGGCTTCGCGTATGAAAACATGTTTATGGGCGCTGCGATGTATCTTTTCTTTGACATCCTGTGCATGTCTCTTCGTTAACGGCCAAACGGCGCCGGCGCCCAAGATCTTTCCGGAGCCACGCGAGATAGAAGCGCGGAATGGCCGATTTACGCTCGAGCCTTCTGTACCCGTGCTGGTGCCGCGCCAGGCCTCGCAGGAGGACGGGGAGTTGAGTCAATTCCTGGTGGCCGAGCTTGTCGACAAACACGGCCTGGCGCTCGAAACGCTTCAGGTATCGAAGCTGCCCGTCGCCGGACCCTTCATTCTAATTGGGACCGCGGAGAATCCTCTCGTCCGTGAATATTTGGAAAGCCACGCCGCGTCGGTCGTGCGCGCGCCTGAAGGGTATCTCTTGGTAGTGGATGCCCAGACAGTGGTCATTGCCGGCGCCGACGAATCCGGCGCCTTCTATGGACTCCAGACGTTGCGCCAACTCATTCAAGATGACGCTGCACACCCGTACGTACAGGTAGTCCAGGTGCGCGATTGGCCTGCCAAGCCCTTTCGTGGCCTCAAGCTCTACTTGCCCGGCCATGAGAACATTGCCTACTTCAAACGATTTGTGCGCGACTTTATGGCCCTTTATAAATACAACCGGGTGATTGTGGAAATGGACGGAGCCATGCGGCTGGATCGTCACCCGGAAGTGAACGCCGGGTGGTGGGAGCTGCACCGCGATCTGAATGCCACACGCCGCGACCGCTCGCCGGGTCCAGGTGGCCAATTCCAGGACTCCGCCAATGCCGACACTGCGGATGGCGAAGTCCTGGAGAAATCCGAAGTTGCCGGCCTGGTTGACTATGCGCGCCGCTACCATGTGGAGGTCATCCCGGAGGTGCCCTCCCTCACCCACAGCTACTACCTGCTGGCCCGGCACCGGGAACTGGCAGAGATTCCCGGCGCCGAATGGCCCGACGCCTACTGCCCTTCGAACCCCGCGGTGTATAACTTATTATTCGATGTCCTGGACGAATATATCGAAGTCATGAAACCCACGATGGTGCACATAGGGCATGATGAGTGGAGGATTCCGTGGGGAGTCTGCCCCCTCTGCCGTGGCAAAGATCCGCGCGAACTCTATGCGCAGGACATCAACAAGATCCACGACCACCTGGTCCGGCAGGGAATCAAGATGTCGATCTATGGCGATCATCTCATTGAGCCATTGCGCGGCGTGCGCCTCCAGAGGGCGTCGACTTCCGCGGGGCAGCCCTATGAAACCCCCGGCGCTTTGTCCCCAGAGCAGGTAAGAAGCCTGATTCCGAAGGATATCCTTGTCTACAATTGGTTCTGGGATGACAGCAACAAAGCGCAAGGGGAAGGCGAGGCAAACGAAATCGCGCTGGACACCTGGGGCTTCCGTCAAATCTTCAACAACATGGAGCCCGATATCAAGGATTACGAGCGGCGTGCGGCGCACCCCGGCATTATTGGTGGAGCGCCGTCTTCCTGGGCAGCGACCAACGAACTGAATTTCGGCAAGGACCTGATGTTTGATTTCCTCGGTTGCGAACAACTTTTGTGGTCCGGCCACGAACCTTCGCTCGAGGAGCTTTCCGGGATAATTCAAAGCTTGCTGCCTCGAGTGCGTCGAAATCTGAGCGCCGAATCGATCCCGAGCGATTACGACCCTGTGGTTCCAGTGAACATCGAATCGGCGTTGCGAGCCACCCAGGTTCCGGGGGTCGAACTGCGAGCTCTGAAGAGCGGTCAAGCTGGAACGGACCGGTTGGTTTTTCAGTTAGGTCGCAGCGAGGGCAAGCCGGCCGTCGCGCTCGCCACCTCCCGTGCTGAGTCTGCCGCCATTCGCATCGGGGAAGACGTCAGCAGTGTTATCTTCCTGCATGCCAGTGCCAAGCCGGCCCGCAACGTCAATGCGGACGACTACACCTGGAACTATGCCGACACGGCCGACCTGCTCGGTTGGTACGAGGTGACTTACGAAGACGGATATATCGACAACGTCCCGCTGAGGTACGGCGTGAACATCCTGGAAGCGGGATGGGGAAAGGGCCACAAACCGAGCCATCTTGCGTACCAAGCTGAACTCGTCGATTGCGCCGACTCGGGCGAAGAACCTCTGAGTTTCTTCGCCTACGAGTGGATCAACCCACGCCGCGGCATTCGGGTGAAGGAAATCCGGCTAAAGGCTTCGACGCGTTTCCGGAATATCGGCGGCCACACCGCACCAGAAAACCCTCTGCTCCTGGCCGCAGTAAGTGTCGTGAAGAAACGCACCCCGCCGAAGCCGAAACCGCTGAACGTTGCCGCCAAATGATCACGAAGGCAGGCTTCGATCACGTTCAAACGGAAGGGCGCGGCTTCAGCTTCGCCGTAAGGACGGCACGTGGCATAGCTAAGAATTGACCGGCCTGCCCCGCGCTCCTATAATTGTTAGAGTTAGTGGAGAAGTCGCGAATGAAGACGCTGTTTTTGGCTCTTTTGTTAGTATGCTTGCCGCTGGGACGAGTCCTCGCCCAGCAGCCTCCCGCCGTGCCTGCCAGCCCCGCCGCTGACAATCCTCCGATTGCCGGCGACCAGAGCCGCATCCAGGTACGCGTTGAGTTAGTCCAAATGCTCGCCACGGTTACTGACAAGAAGAACCGGCTCGTCACCGACCTCACCAAAGACGATTTTAGAATTTTCGAAGACGGCAGACCCCAGGAGGTCCGCTTCTTCAGCCGTGAGACGGACCTCCCCCTACGCATAGGGATGTTAATCGATACAAGCAACAGCATTCGCGCCCGGCTGCATTTTGAGCAGGATGCCGCTGTCGATTTCCTGAACGAAGTGCTGCGGCCCGGCAAAGATTCGGCCTTCGTCGAAGCTTTTGATGTGGAGCCCCAGTTCGTTCAGGATTACACGGACGACATCGAAAAACTTTCGACGGCGATTCAGGGTCTGCGGGCAGGCGGGGTTACGAGCCTGTACGATGCAGTTTATCTCGCCTGCAAGGAGAAGCTCTTCATCTTTCCGCCCCCCGAGCCTTACCTGCGTCGGGTCATGATCGTCATCAGCGACGGGCAGGATAATCAAAGCGTGCACACCCGGGATGAAGCCATCGCCATGGCCCAGAAGGCGGAGGTCACCATATTCACGATCAGCACCAACCGTAGCGGCGCGGAAGGAAAAGGCGACAAGGTCCTGCAGATGTTGGCGAAGGATACCGGGGGCCATTCTTTCTTCCCCTTTGAGGCGGGTGACCTGGCGTCAAACTTTCAGGAGATTGCCCGCGAACTCCGCAGCCAGTACAGCTTGGCGTACGTTTCGACGAATACAGCCCACGACGGAACCTTCCGCAAGATCACCATCCAACCGGTCGACAACTCCCTGCGTGTCCGCGCCAAGGACGGATACTTCGCACTTTCTCAGTAGGTTCCAGGTGCCGGGTGTCAGGTGTCAGGGGAAAAGCAGGTTTCGGGTGCCGGGTATCAGTCGTTAGGGGAAAAAGCTGGTCTCGGGTTTTAGATTTCAGGTTTCCGTTCGCTGGGGTTCGGCCATCACGTCTTGCTTTCAGCTTGCTTATCAGTCTTGCCAGCATACGGCCTAATTCGGCCGTGCTCCTCAAAATCGGTTCCAATTGTGTCTCCGTAATGTAGGAGAGCTTTCTGGCAATGAGACAATGTGTTTCCAGTTCCATCAGAGAACCATTGGCGCAAGACAGGTGGTGAAGGTAGTCTCCTAAATGCTCCCTCCCATGTCCCTCCCCAATGTTAGCCGGAATTGAGACTGCAGCTCTCTGAATCTGTGTCGCAAGGCCGTAGAGTTCGTTCTTAGGCAGATGCATCACAATCCCATAACTCTCCACCACGAGATCCATCGCCTTCTGCCAAACTTGAAGATCGCGATAACTCTTGATGGCCACGACCGTGCTCTCTAAACCTAGGAATGAACTGCGAAATTTGCCAAGCCACGAAACCCGATACCTGAAACCTGTTCTACCCTGGCACCCGACACCTGGTACCTGGAACCTGCTTTTCCCTGACACCCGACACCCGGCACCTGACACCTACTCTGTGGGTGCGTAGTAACCACGGCGCGCCTGTACTTTGTAGTCCGAGTCATGAACCGTGACACGAATCTTGCGGAAGGCTCCATCGTGCTTGGTGTTGGTGGGTGTATATCCGATCAGGTACTGAGTTCGCAATTCGTTGGCGATTTCCTGGAACGCCGCCGCGGTATCCTTGGTTTTGTTCACTTGGATGACGCGTCCGCCCGTATCGTCGGAAAGCTTTCTTAGAACGGAATCCCCGCTGAAGCCCATCGAGCGTATGCCGTAGAAAGGACGGTCAACGATATCGACGGAATAGTTGATCACATCCGATTTCTGCGCCGACTCGAGGGCGGTCTCCAGCTTGACCCTGCTTCCTTGATCTTCACCATCGGTCAGGAGAATGAGCACCTTGCGCCCAACTTCATTCTTCAGGAGTTCGTTCGACGCGAGGTACACGGCGTCGTAAAGGTGGGTGGCGCCGCCGGCATCACTGGTGGGAAAGGGCCCGGGCATCACACCATGGCCGCCGCCATTAATCACGGTCTCATCGATGGCGTGAGCGAGTAGCTTTTGATCGGCCGTGAAGTCCTGGAGAAGTTCCACGTCGACGTCGAAGTGCAGGACGAAAGCCAGGTCCTTGGGGCGCAGCACCTGGTGCAAAAAAGCGTCTGCCTGCTCTTGCTCAACTCCCAACACCCGTCCTTGGCTGGGGCTCGTGTCCACCATGATTCCCATGGTCAAAGGCGTGTCGGTCTCGCGCGAGAAATAGCGGATCTGCTGCGGCGCCCCGTCTTCCTGAATTTCAAAGTCCTCTTTCTTCAGGTCCGCGAT
>CAWIUZ010000006.1:0-9526 GCA_963838915.1 uncultured Acidobacteriota bacterium | reverse complement strand
CAGCCTCCGAATTTTGGGTTGTCATTTCGAACCTTTGTGCGGAAGGATGAATGACAGCAAAGATGCCGGAACGAAGCTGGAATGTTTATGAAGATAGATGACCGGTAATCGCCCGGTAGGGGCGGCCCTTGTGGCCGCCCTGGGGCAACCACAAGGGTTGCCCCCTCCACTGGGGCATAGGCGCTAGAATAGGCTCGATCGGCTTCCGGAGCCCGCCGCGGCGGGCGCAAGAATGTGGCCCACGGCGAGAGCCGTTGGGAGAAAGCAGTTCCGATGCGCCTGAAAAGCCCCGTGAGGGGCGACAGAGCCGCCCTGATAATCGCCTATCTTCTGTCGCCACTAGGTGGCTCAGCGTGTTCTCTGTGTGCCGTGACCCCACGGCTGCCGCCGTGGGCCACATTCTTGCGCCGCTGATGCGGCTTGGCGTAAGGTGACGGGCTTATTCTAGCGCCCATGCTCCACAGGGGAGAGGATTATTGGTCCGGTTTTGTAGTTGAAGGAGAACAGATAATGAAGTTAGACGGAAAAGTGAGTTTGATCACGGGCGGAGCCGGGGGAATCGGATCGGCGACCGCCTTGCACTTGGCTCGGTTAGGTTCGGACATCGCAATCTGCGATCGGCAGATCGATGGTAAAGCCGAGGCGATCAGGGACAAAATAGGCGCCCTGGGGCGGCGTTGCTTTCTGCTGGCGGCCGATATGAGCGTTCCCGAGGAAGCGACCCGGTCGGTCCATGAAACCGTCACCCAGATGGGAAGCATTGATGTCCTGGTTCACGCCGCAGGAGGGGGTGCTCCCGGGGGCCTGCTCCAAGTTGCTCCCGAGGCATGGTACGGGGCGTTTAACGTCCACGTGCACGCCGTGTTTCATCTCTGCCGTGCTGCTGTGCCCTTCATGAAAGAGAAAAAAGAAGGAGCGATCGTGTTGATCTCCTCGGCGGCAGGATCTCGGGGTTGCTTGGGCGTCATCGCGTACGGAGTCGTGAAGGGCGCGCTTCCCCAATTCGCTCGTTCTCTGGCTCGCGAACTCGCCGAGGATAATATTCGTGTCAACGTTGTCTCACCTGGCATTATCCGTACGCCGTTTCAGGACTCCCTCACACCTGAGCAGGTGAAAAACAATATCGCAAATCGGATACCCCTGCATCGCGAGGGAAAACCTGAAGACGTGGCCGAGGTGATCGCCATGCTGGTTACCCACAACTTTATTACGGGCGAGACAATCGCTGTTGACGGCGGAATGACCATGCGGGTCGTTTAGTAGTTTCCTGTGCCGCGGGCGACTCGCCCGCACCACAGGACTCTCGTGGATGGTGTTTAGGTATGGAGCGGAGGCGATTTTTGCAGGGCTCGGTTGGCGGCTTCGCGGCTTGGGTAGGAATGCCGGCGAGTTGGGCCGGGGTGGGCGCAGTCTTGTCTGCAGCGCAGGCGGGAGAGCAGCCCGCTTTTCCGCCTGACGATTACCAGATACCCGAATGGCTGCACTACGCACGAACGGTCTACTTTGATGGTTACTCGCCGCCCGTCTATCCACACATGAGAGACTTTGACGCGCGGCGGCTGGTGGAAGCGGTGGTGCAGGTCGGGGGAGACTCGATGCGCTTTCAGCCCATTGGCTATTGGGCCTACTACCCCAGCAAGGAGTTCCGTGTGCATCCGGAACTGGGAGGCCGAGACCTGATCGACGAGGTGGCACGCGAAGCCCGGCGTCTGAACGTTCGTTTCTTTTGTTACACAGGTTATGGTCACCCTCATATGGAGGTCGGATGGGTCGACCAGCACCCGAAGTACGCTGACTGGGTCTTGCGCAATCCCGAAGGAAAACCCTACGGAACCTATTGGCACATCGGCTGGGCGAATCGACAAAGGCTCTGTTCGACGGGTGATGCCTATCGCGCCGCGATTCGCCAGATCGTCAGGGAACTTTGTGAACACGACACGGATGGAGTGTATTTCGACGCGCCCAGCGGCTTTGGATACACGGGAGTCTGCTTTTGCGACTCATGCCGGAAGAATTTCAGAAAATTCAGTGGCATGGACTTGGATGCCCTCGCCGGGATGGCCAAGCTCAATGGGCTGCCGTTCGAATGGGATGAAGAGTTGCCGCCCGACGTGGACATGAAAGCACTTATCGCATGGTATGCGTGGGCGAATCAACTGTGCCGGGAAGACTTGTTGGACTTCCGCAAAATCATTCACGGCAGCGGCAAGTTCATGCTTTGTCACGATGGGTCCTGGTTCGGGCAATCGCTTCCGTTGCAGTACCGCCTGCCCGAGGGCTACATGGTGGAGGCAAGCCGGGAAGTCTATGATCGGGTGATGACAGGGATGATGGGTGCATCCATGGTGCGGCCGTACAAGCATGTGGCACAGATGTACATGGGTAGCTATGCACTGTCGTGGTTCGGCGAGCCGCCGCACGAGCAGCCTTGGGTGCTGCACAACACAAGCCTCGAAGATCTGGACGAGATTCGCATGGAGGGGTTCACGGGCTTGGCGTGCGGGAATTCACCGCTTTATGCCACGGCCAACCGGCTGTATTTCAAGATGGGGAGCGGGAGTGGGAAGCCTGCACAGGAAGTCTACGAGCTGATGCGGCAGGTGGAAGAAATACATAAAGGCAGTACGCCGGTGCCCTACGTCACCATCGTGCCCACCTGGGAATCCCTGCAGTTGTGGCGCACTGGGCGCAAGAGTTGGAACTGGCCGCTGATGAGCGGGGGCATGGGTCTGGTGCTGCTGGACGCGCGAATCAGTTTCGATGTCAACCCCAGCACGGAGATGAGCGCGGAGTGGCTGAGAGCGCAAAAGGTGATCGCGCTGTGTGGGGCTTCGGGACTCTCCGACGAAGAGGCGGAGAGGCTGGGGAGCTGGGTGGAAGCGGGAGGGGGATTACTGGCCACCTACGACACGGGGTTATACAACGAGCTTGGGGAGTTAAGGAGGGATGGCGGAGCGCTGAAGAAGGTGTTAGGGGTGGAGATGAAGGGGGAGCCGCTGGAGAGCCAACCGGAGTGCTACTACCGGGTGAAGGAAGGCCACGAGGGGTTGGGGGAATACGGGCCGGGCGCGGTGGTGGAAGGGGATGGGCGGCTAGTGCCGGCGGAAGCGCTGGGTGGGGCGAGGGTACTGGCGGAGTGCTGGAATCTAGGGACGCAGGAAGTGCGGGGTCCAGCGATTATCGCGAACCGCTACGGCCGTGGGCGGACGCTTTACATCAGCGGGAGCCTGGAGGCGAATTATCTTTACGACCGGGTGGTTTCGACCCGTAGGCTGTTACGAGCGATGGTAGAATATTTGTCGGGGGGGCTGCCGCAAGCGTACAAGCTGAAGGCTCCGCAAGGTGTCTATGGAATATTGCGCCGTGCGGTAAGCGGCGACTTGGTGCTCTGGGTACTGGGGAATGTAGGGTTCAAGGATGCCGCAGTAGGTCGGATGCGGCAGGAGTACGAGCCGGTGAAGGAAGTAGAAGTGGCGATTCGGATTCCGGAGGGGCGACAGGCGAAGAGTATGCGGCTGATCCGGGCGGATCGGGAGATTTCAATGCGGGAAGAGGACGGATACGCAGTCGGGACCATCCCCACCCTCCACATCGCCGAAGTTGTGCATTTGAATCTTGTGTAGTCGGGAAGTCGAGAAGTCCCGGGTCGAGGAGTTTTTGGACCCCGACTCGTTAACTGCTCGACTAAAGGAGGCTGTATGAAAAGAAGGGCGTTCCTGAGGGATTCGGTAATGGGAGTTACCGGGCTCGCCGGGATGGCTTCTGCGGGCTTGGCAGCAGGTAATCCTATCGGGATGAGCGACGCCGGCACAGAACGTGTCGGCAGGTCGGGCGACGGACTCGGCCGGCCGGTTCGAATCACCAGCCTGGGTTTCCATATTGATTTTCCCGCCGGCTTATCGCTCGGGCAGATCGCCGAGGAAGTCGACAAAGCAGGGTCTGCCAAGGTGGATGTCATCGCGCTGCCGGAGCTCTGCCGAGGGCAAAACGATACCAGTGAGGAAGGCCTGGAGGGCCCCACGGTGAAGGCCATGGCGGCCTTAGCAAAGAAACACAAAACGTACATCGTTTTGCCGATAGATCGGAGGAGCAAGAACCTCAGGCTAAATACTGTGGTGCTCATCGACCGAAGCGGACATGTGGCCTCTGTCTACGACAAGATTTTCCCCTATTGGGAGGAATTCGATGTTCGCCCTGCTACGGACGTGGGCGAGGAGGCTCAAGTCTACCGCGCGGACTTTGGCATGCTGGGATTTGCGACCTGCTTCGACGTGAATTTTCCCGAGGTTTGGCGGCGACTGTCGGACAAAGGCGCTGAAGTGGTGATTTGGCCTAGTGCCTACTCCGCTGGCACCTCCCTGCAAGCTCACGCCATCAATCACCATTACTACATTGTTACGGTGACCCAAACGTGTGATTGCCTGGTGTACGACATTACTGGTGAAAAGCTCTTTTACCAGAAGAGTGACAAGGTCAACGTGGCCACTGTGACGTTAGACTTGGATCGCGGAATCTATCACCAGAATTTCAATCTCCCCAAACGGGACAAACTGCTGAAGGAACACGCGCAGGACGTCCAGCAGGAAAGATGGATGGAACTGGAGCAGTGGTTTGTGCTTAAGGCGAAGCGGCCTGGGGTGAGTGCGCGCCAGCTCGCTAAGCAATACGGACTGGAGGAATTGCGCGCCTACCTTGACCGTAGCCGGCGTTCAATTGACGCGCGCCGTGGGTGGCAATATGAGGCGAGAGTCCTGTTCCCCGATTTGGATTCAGCCGGCCTGAAGGCTCTGACCTACCGCGCGAAGAGCACGGGAACTTCCGGAACTACCAGTTAGTCCTGTAGGGGTACGGCTTGCCGTACCCTTTTTATCGCGCGACCGAACCAAGAGGGTACGGCAAGCCGTACCCCTACATCGCCGTGTGACCATTGCCAAGCATTGGGGGTTACAGCACATTAGCGGGGCGCTATGCTTATTATTGACACTCACGCGCACATCTATGCAGAGGACGATGTTCAATATCCACCCATCGAGAAACCGATTCGGCCGCCGGGGAACTCAGGGTTGGTGCCTAGGTTGGAAGCGCTGGCCAAGGAGAACGGCGTCGCGGGAGTATGCATTGTCCAGCCGGGCACCTTTTACCGTTGGGACAACCATTTCATATGCGATGTCTCTAGGGCGCATCCCAAGCACATGGCAGGCGTGTGCACGCTCGACGCGGATGACGCGAATTCGCCCGCGCTGCTCAACGGGTATGTGACGGACTACGGCGTGCGCGGACTCCGCAGTTACGCAGCAGCCGACGGCCACCTCGATCATCCTGGCATACAGGCATTATGGAAGAAGGCTGAGCAGCTGGGAATTGCGGTGAGTGTCTTTGTTAACAGGGAAAAGACGGACGAATTTGCGCGCATGCTGGAAAAATTCCCTCGCCTGCCGGTGGTGATAGACCATTGTTTTATTCCCAAACCGAGTGCGGATTTGAATAATGCCTTGGCAGACGTAATACGGCTGGCCAAGTTTTCCAACGCATATGCGAAGCTGAGTTTCTTACCGCTTGGCACCGTAGAGGATTACCCGTTCTGCGATATGCACGAACCGTGCAAGAGAATTATCGCGGCTTATGGCCCCGAGCGATGCGTCTGGGGTAGCAATTTCCCTTGTGAGTTATGGACTCCGAAGTCGACCTACGCACAAAATCTCCGGCTATTCACACATGAACTAGGTCTCACCAATGCGGCTAAGGAAAGCATCCTCGGGCGGACAGCAGAAGCGTTGTGGTTCAAGGGTAAATTGTGAGGGGAAAGGAAACAAGTGCATGGCGGACCGCTATTGGGAATCGTATGAGATCGGGGAGACCTGGGAGAGCCATGGTCGAACGATCACCGAAGCCGACATTGTGAATTTCGCAGGCATCAGCGGAGATTTTCATCCCGTCTCTATGGATGAGGAATTCGCCAAGACAAAAACCCCCTATGGGCGCCGCATAGCGCACGGCGCACTTTTGTTCTCGGCTTGCATGGGTATCGCATGGCAGATGAAGATGAATACGAAGAATATTACTTACGGGATCGACAGGGTCCGTTACCCGAAGCCGACGTTCATTGGTGACACCATCCGGTTGACCGGCCGGGTGACAGTAAAGGAACCCTATCCGAAGTTTCCTCGATATGGCATCGTCGTGATGCACTACGAGGCTAAAGCCCAGGACGGAAAGTGCGTTTTTGCTTGCGATCATAAGATGCTGATTGAGCGAGAAGCGCCGAATGGCGCCGCATAAGTTCCTGTGCCGGAATGCGGGATTCTCGCCCGCAGTGGCCGTTACAGGACGGGGGTGTTGACAAGGTCATGGAAGTGACGGGGACACGCGGACCGCTCGAAGGCATCAGGGTGCTGGATTTTTCGCAATTCATGGCAGGGCCTATGGCGGCGCGACATTTGGCTGATTACGGCGCCGATGTAATTAAAGTGGAGGCGCCTCCCAAAGGCGAGGGAAGTCGTTATGCTTCGGCTTCAAACTATACGGTGGCGGGCGAACGCGTTGCCTTCCTGGCTGCGAACCGTAACAAACGGAGCATGGTTTTAAACCTCAAGACGGCACAAGGCATCGAGATCGGTCGGCGATTGGTCAAGACCGCCGATGTGATGATCGAAAACTTTAGGCCCGGAGTTATGGATCGTTTAGGACTTGGATATGATACCGTAATTTCTATTAATGATAATATAATATACGGTACTATTACTGGCTACGGCCCTGAAGGCCCGTATCGTGATTTCCCTGGTCAAGACCTGCTTGTTCAGTGCCTGAGCGGGTTAGCGTGGCTGAATGGACGAGCTGTGGATCCGCCCATCGCCGTGGGCCTGCCCATGATAGACTCCGTCGCGGGCCAGCAGTTAGCGCTGGGCATTGTCGCGGCTCTGTTTGAGCGCCAAAAGTCTGGCAAAGGGCAACGGGTGGGAGTGAGTCTGCTGGACGTTGCGATTGACCTTCAAGCCCAGGAGTTCACAACTTACCTCAATTGCGATAGCGAACCGCAGCGCAGTGTTGCAGGCATTGCTGACGCGTATTTTCGGGCGCCCTATGGCATTTATGAGACGAAGGACGGCTATCTGGCTCTTGCTCACACCCCCATAGCAAAGCTTGCAAAGTGCCTGGGGCTTCCCGAGCTTGAAAAATACGCGGATTTGGATGCTGCCTTCCGCGATCGTGATGAGATTTACCGGACGCTCGCGGGGGCTTTCCGAACCCGTACCACCCAAGGGTGGCTTGACTATTTGCGTCCCCTGGATTTCTGGTGCGGTCCTGTTCAGACTTACAGCCAAGTGGCGAAGGATGAGCAGCTTCGGATCAATCAGATGGTAGTTGAGATTCCCTATAAAGGCTCCGTGCCACTGCGGCTGCCGGGCATACCGATTAAATTCAGCAGGACTCCGGGATCTGTCCGCTATTGCCCTCCTGGGTTGGGGGAAAACACCGACCAAATTCTCTCGGAATTAGGGTTCAGCCAAGAGGGAATTGCGGAGTTACGGGGAAATGCGGTGATCTGAGATGACGGCACTAGTACTTAATGACGGAAATGGCCGTCATAACGGGGTGCTGTGGAAGGGCGGGGCTTCAGCCCCGCCGTCTTCGCGAGCGTGACGGGTTGGGCCTTTAGGCCCTGAAGCCACGTGGCCTCAGGGGCTAAAGCCCCGATGATAAGCGGTTTTTCCATGGCGGGGCTAAAGCCCCGCCCTTCCTAGGATTCCGCAATATGACGCGGACTTTTGTCAGCAGGCACTAGCGCCCGGCCATTCCCGCGAAGACGGGAACTGTGTTGTGAACGCTGTCCGGCAGGAGAGATTCAGGTGAATAGTTCTGCGGAAGAATTGCGAGAAAAACTGCAGGGGCTTTTTGCGTTTTCGGTGACTCCCTTTACCGCGACTAATGAAATTGACCTGCCAAGATTCCGCGAGCAGATACAGTATCTAGCCGCGGCGCGACCGGCCGCCGTCTTCATCTGTGGCGGCACGGGCGAGTTCTTTTCGCTGGGCCTCGGAGAATACAAATCCCTGGTGAAGGCTGGCGTTGAAGAGACCCAAGGGAAGCTCCCGCTGATTGCCGGAGTGGGCTATGGTACTAAGCTCGCTTGCGAATTTGTAAAGGTCTCCGAGGAGGCCAACGTGGATGGGGTGTTGGTGCTGCCTCCTTATCTCGTCCATGCCGAGCAGGAGGGTTTGTATCAGCACTACCTGAGAATCGCCGCCTCCACCCGCGTTCCCATCATCATCTATCAGCGCGACAATGCCATTTTCGCGCCGGAAACGGTCGGCCGATTGGCCGAGATCCCCAACGTGGTGGGATTCAAAGACGGTGCCGGAGAGATGGAACGCCTGATGCGCATGCGCCTAATTGTGGGTACGCGTTTGGCGTTCATGGGTGGGCTGCCCACGGCGGAACTGTCAGCGCTGGCCTTCCGCGGCGTCGGCGTCTCGAGCTACTCCTCCGCCATCCTTAATTTTGCCCCGCGCATCGCCACGGCGTTCTACGAGTCGCTCAGCAGCAGCGAAAACTCCTTCCGGGAAAAGTTACTGAAGGAATTCTACCTTCCCTTCGCTAAACTTCGAGACAGGGCGCAGGGTTATGCGGTCTCGTTGATCAAGGCGGGACTAAAGGTGGTTGGCCGGCCAGCGGGCGGCGTGCGTCCTCCACTCCTCGACCCTCCTGAAGAAGTTGAGCAAGAATTGCGTTCCATAATCCAACGAGGACAGTCGATTGTGGAAGGTCCGTGAACAGACCCTATTCCCAGCCGATTCTCTACAGCCAGCGCTCCTACCCCTTCCTTTCCGAGGAGGGGTTAGGGGGTGGTGAGTGCACGTGACCGGGAGAACATTAATGAAATCCGGGCCCTCGCGGTTGCGCTGGCTGATGATCGGCATGGCGTTCGCGGCCACGGCGATAACCTATATGGAGCGGCAGGCCTTGTCCGTGGTGGTCCCAGTCCTGAGGGACCAGTTCCACATGAGTGCTGTTGCCTACTCTCGAGTGATTTTCGCTTTCATGCTGGCCTACACCATCATGAACGGCATCTCAGGACCGCTAATTGACCGGTTGGGCACGCGTGTGGGATTTGCTCTCACCACAGCGTGGTGGTCGGTGTCGGCCATGCTTCAGGCCTTGGCGACGGGAGCATGGTCGCTCGGACTGTACCGTTTCCTTCTGGGTATGGGAGAGGCTGGAAACTGGCCGGGTAGCGTCAAGGTGGTGGCGGAATGGTTCCCGGTCGAGGAACGCGCGTTGGCTTCCGGCATCTTCAACAGTGGAGCCGCGTTCGGGGCAATTATCACTCCACCGCTTGTGGTCTTAATCGTGTTGAAAGCGGGATGGCGTGCGGCGTTTCTGATGGTTGGCCTTACAGGCCTGCTGTGGGTATTTCTCTGGTTGTTTATTTATCGGGTCCCGCCAGAGGTCAAAGCGGAAGCGACCACCGCACCGACCGCTCCTTGGACCTTGTTCCGCCAGCGATTCGTATGGAGCTTTACCGTGG
>CAWIUZ010000005.1:0-7211 GCA_963838915.1 uncultured Acidobacteriota bacterium | reverse complement strand
CCAAACACGCTCTAGCCACAAGCCGACAGCTTTATTCATATCTCAACGCGACCATAGGATCGACTTTCGTGGCCCGCCGCGCGGGCAGGTAGCAAGCGAGCAGCATTGTCGTGGTCAGGACGAGCGCCACGGCGATATAGGTGATCGGATCGGTGGGGCGTATGCCAAAAAGCAGGCCGGAAAGTACGCGGCTGACGCCCAGCGCCGCGACCAGTCCGATCATGACTCCCGCAAGAGTCAGCCACATGCCCTGTTTCACCACCAGTGCGAGCACATCTCGGGGCTCGGCTCCGAGCGCCATATGTATGCCGAACTCTCGCGTGCGCAGCCCTACGTAGTAAGCTACCACGCCCGCGAGACCCAGCGCCGCCAGTAAAAGCGCCAGAACGCCGAAAACTCCCAGGAGCGCGCCGGTGAAGCGTGGAAGAAAGAGCGGAATTGACATGTATTGCGCCAGGGTCTCTGCGTCCAGCACCGGGAGGTTCGGATCGACCGATTGAATTGCGCGCTCGACGGTGGCCAGCATGGGCTTCGGGTCGCCTGCCGTTTGCACCACCAGGGCTGCCTGCGCTTCGTAAGCCTGGGCGAATGGCCAGAACAAGAAAGGCTGATTCTCTTCCTGCAAGCTCCGGTACTTGCCCGTAGCGACCACCCCCACAATCTCCAGGGGCGACCGCTTGCCAAATGCCGTGTTGATTTGTTTTCCGATGGGGTTCTGCCCCGGCCAGTAGCGCTGTGCCATCGTCTCGTTAATGATGACGACGCCGGGAGAAGTCTGGTTGTCCTGCCGGTTGAAGTCGCGCCCACTCAGGCGAGGGATGCCCAGGGTTTGGAAGAATCCCGGCCCGACGCCCATATAATCAACGGGGATCCCTGGCAAGCCCGGCGGCGGCTGATAGCCATCGATCGAAACGACTGTTGCCATTCTCGCGAATCCCAGAGGCAGATGGTTCGCAACGCTCGCGGAGGCAACCCCCGGCAATCCCTCGACCTTGTCAATCACCTGGTTGTAAAAGTCCCGACCACGATTCTCAGAGTAGCCGAGGATATCCAGATCGAGCGTGACCACCAGCCGGTTGCTGACGCGAAAGCCCGGATCGATGGAGCTCGCGCTCGCCAGACTGCGCAAACACAGGCCGGCGCCGATCAGCAGAATTGTGCAGACCGCGACTTGCCCTGTCACTAACACGTTGCGCAAACGGTTCCTGGCAGGGCTGCCGGTCGCCTCATCCTTCAATCTCGATACCACATCCACTTTCGAGCTGCGCAATGCAGGCGCTACGCCGAACGCGGAGCCGGCGATGAGCGACACCAGCAGCGTGAATGCCAGCACCCGCCAATCCAGCGGAAGTTGAATGTTGACGAAGGAGAGCATGGGCGGCTTGAGCTTGAGCAATAGAGGTCCTGAGAAGATGGAAAGCCCCAGCGCCACCACGCCCGCGGCAAGCGAGAGCATTGCGCTCTCCGTCAGCATCTGCCGGATGATTCGGCCCCGGCCCGCCCCCAGAGCGGAGCGGATGGCCATCTCGCGAGTGCGGCGCGAGGCCCTGGCCAGCAGCAAGTTGGCCAGATTGGCACAGGCGATGAGCAGGACCAAACCCACCACCGCCATGAGGATCGCCGTCACCGGAGCAGCAACTCCGTTGAATTCGGGCGGAAGCCCGCTCAGCGGCATCACGGCCGCGTCCCATCCCTTGTTGCTTTTGGGAAAGGCCTGCGCGAGTTGTTTCTCGAGCACACTCAGGTCCGCCCTCGCCTGCTCCGGCGTGATCCCCGGCTTTGTACGTCCGGCTACGAAAAGCCAGTAACCGGTGCGATTAGTCAGCAGATCCATGCCAGGCGAGATCTGACGTTGCATCATCATCGGAGTCCAGAAATCCGGCTCGGATATCGCCAAGATGCCGTCAAAACGGGCAGGCGCTACGCCCACCACGCTGAAGCTGTTCCCGTTGAGGATGAGGGTTTTCCCGATGACCCCGAGGTCAGATCCAAGGCGTTGCTGCCAGAATCTGTGATTGAGCACGACAACGGGATTTCTCACCGCAACCTGATCTTCTTCCGGCAGAAACGCGCGCCCCAAAATCGGCTTGACCCCTAGAACTGAGAAGAAATTCCCGGAAACCAGTTGCCCCATGATCAGGTCGGTCCCGCCGCCGGTTTTCCAGCTCACGCGCTCCGGGTCGCTGCTGTACGCGACAAGCCCTGAGAAGACCTGGCTGTGATCGCGGTAGTAGACGTAATCGGGATAACTGAACTGAAGATATTGCCCATCGGGGAGGCGGTTCCACAGCGCACGCAGTTTCTCCGGCGCGGCGACCACGGACGGCGGACGCAACAGCAGCGCATTAACGTAACTGAAGATCGTGGTATTGGCCCCAATGCCGAGCGCCAGCGAAAGGATCGCCACGGCGGTGAAGCCCGGGCTTTGGCGCAAAGTTCGCAGGCCGAAGCGGAGGTCCTGCATCAGATGGTCCCACGTGAGCCAGCGGCCCGATTCGTAGAATCGCTCCTCGGCCCGGGTGACGTTGCCGAAGGCACGCCGCGCTGTGGCGCGCGCTTCTTCCTCGCCCAAGCCCTGCTCTTTTAGCCGCTCCGTCTCGAGTTCGAGATGCGCCTGTATCTCCGCCGCGAAATCACTGGACTTTCGTTTACGCCAGAACATCAGCTTACCCTCCCCCGAGCGCTTGCCGCCAAGTCGAGCCTGAGCCCCGCAGGGGCGACAAGTGAGTAGCCGGGGGCAACGCCCCCGGAAACGCCGCCCCCTCACCCGTTTCCCCTCTCCCCGCTAACGGGGAGAGGGGTGCCGAAGGCGGGGTGTGGGGCCCTGGTCCGGGGGTTTCACCCCCGGCTACTCAATTTGCTCCCCTCTGGGGAGCGTCGCACGACCCACCCTTGGTTCTCGCAGTCGTTGCAATCTGGGCTCGAGGCGCAGTCAACAATCCTCGTTGCAACCGCCTACAGGCGGTCTTGAAACGTCCTCTAGCCGCTGGCCACTAGCCGCTAACCACTGCCTTATTCATACCTCAGCGCCACCATCGGATCGACCTTGGACGCGCGCCGGGCGGGCAGGTACGCGGCCAGCGCGGCGACGGCAATCATCACCAGCGCGGCGAAAGCAATCGTGGCCGAGTCGGTCGTCTTGAGGCCGTAGAGCACACTTTCAATCAGTCGGGCAGCGGCGAGCGAGACGGGAATCCCAATCGCCACACCCAGTGCGGCCAATGTCAAACTCTCGCGCATCACCATCCAGAGTACCCTGGAGGATTCCGCACCGAGCGCCATGCGGATGCCGATTTCATTCGTCCGCCGCGTCACGGCATAGGCGGCGAGTCCGTAGATGCCGATGCAGGCCAAGAAAGCCGCGAGCAAGCCAAAGAAACTGGAAAGCCGCGCGATCAAACTTTGACCTGCCAGGGAACGGCCAACCTGCTCGACCATGGTCCCCGTATAAGCGAGCGGCAGGCTATGGTCGATTTGGGAGACGGCCTGTCGAACTTCTGCGATGGTCACCTCGGGGTTTCCCGAATAACGAACCTCGAAATCGTTCAGATATTGAACGCGCTGTGTGTAAGGGATATACGCCGCCGGGAAGGGCCGTTCGCCTAGATTCTGGTACTTGGCGTCTTTCACCACCCCGACCACTTCGATGTCGTTGCTATGTTTGGGATCGCCTCCAATCCCGAAGTGCTTCCCAATCGGCGAGCCGCCGGGGAGATACCAGCGGGCGAAGGTTTCATTGATGACGGCAACTTTGGGCGAGGCGCCGGTATCCTGCCGGCCAAACGCGCGACCCAGCAGAAGCGGGATTCCCATCGTCGCGAAGTAGCCGGGACCGACAACGTTATAAGTGGCGCTCATATCGTCTTCGCGGGTCGGGGCGCGCCCGACTACGGAAACCGGATCGGTCCACTCGCCCTGGTCGAAAGTGAAAAACGAGATGCTGTCGGCGCGGACTCCGGGAAGGGCGCTAACCCGCTGCTCGATTTGCTGATATAGACTCACGACGCGCTGGTCCTCTTTATAGCCGACCGCGGGCGCATCGATCCCAAACAGCAGGACGTTTTCTTTGTTGAATCCCGTGTCGACGTTCGCGAGGTTCACCAGGGTGCGAAGGAACAGGCCGGCGCCGACCAAGAGCACAAGTGAGAGCGCCACCTGCGAAACGATCAGCGCCTTTGCCAGCCGTGTGCGGCTGGTCGAAGCCACTGAGCCTCTCGCTTCCTTGAGCGACGATCCGAAGGCGACACGGCTGGCGCGCAGGGCCGGAGCAAGCCCACAGAGAAGTGCGGTGGCCAGCGACACTAGGAGAGTAAACCCCAGCACGCGTGCGTCCGGAGCCACATTCAACGGCAATGGTTCGTCACCGTGGGGAACCATGGCGACGAGCACATGGCCGGCCCACCCGGCAAACAGCATTCCCAAGGTCGCGCCGGCCAGGGTGAGCACCAGGCTCTCGGTAAGCATCTGGCGGACCAGTCGCCCCCGGCCGGCTCCGAGCGACATGCGCACCGCGATCTCTCGCTCGCGCGTCGTGGCGCGGGCCAGCAGCAGGTTGGCAAGGTTGGCGCAGACGATCAGCAAGACCAATCCCACGACGGCCATCAGAATTTCTAGAGGCGTTTCGGCCCCGTAACGAATGTGCGGGAGTCCGTGTTCTATCGAAGTCAATACGATCTGAGCGTGCCGAAGGTCATCCTCTTGCTGCTTTGTGAGGGTCGCACCGGCATCATCGCGCCAGACCTGATGGGCCAGGACGTTGACTTGGGCTCGAGCCTGCTCGGTCGTGACGCCTGGCTTCAGGCGGCCGAGGATGTAAAGTGACTGGAAAGATTTATTATCCAGGCCATTCCAGCCGGGCGATATCTGCTTTTCCATCGAGAGGGGAATCCATACATCGGGCGATTGGCCGACGGCTGTTCCGAAGAAACCCGGAGGAGTGACGCCGACGATGGTGTAAACCGTCGAGCCCAGCGTCACGGTCTTGCCGATGATCGCCGGGTCGCGGGCAAACCGCTGATCCCACCAGGAGTAGCTGACCATAGCCACGGGATGAGCGCCGGCAGGATCGTCTTCAGCCTCCGTCAACGAACGTCCCAGCGAAGGCTTCACGCCCAGCATGCGGAAATACGTTCCTGAGACTAACTGGACATGCAGCAAGTCGAGTTCGGTCCTTCCGCCCACCAGGCCGTGCATCCCTAATAGAAGGCTCAGCATGGCGCTTGTGTCAGAGAATACCTGGTTCTTCTGCAGCACCTGGCGGTAGAAGGGATACGAATAGAGTTCGGTTTCAGCGAAGTCATCGGTGCTTCCGCCGGCTCTCCCTCTGCCCAGCAGCACCAATTCTGCCGGCTTCTCGACGGGCAATGGCCGCAGCAGCACGGCATTCAGCAGGCTGAAGATCGCCGTGTTGGCCCCGATTCCGAGCGCCAGCGTCAGCACCGCAATGGCAGTAAAGCCGGGGTTCTTGCGCAACGTGCGCAGGCTGAAGCGGAGGTCTTGCACGAAGTGGTCCCACCAGAGCCAGCGGCGCGATTCGTAGAAGCGTTCCTGCGTCTGGGTGACATTGCCGAAGGCACGCCGCGCCGCGGCGCGGGCTTCTTCATCATTCAGGCCCTGCTCCTTCAGTCGCTGCGTTTCGAGCTCTAGATGCGTCGAGATCTCCGCGTCAAAATCACTTTGCTTACGCTTTCGCCAGTCCATGGCTCAAGCCTCCCCGCCCTTGGGTAGACATATAACCCAAGTATCCACACTTCGGGTAAGATGTCAACCTAAAAAGAACGAACCTGTGAGGAGTTTCCATGGGCCTCCGGCCCACCCGAGGCAATGAAAACAAGCGTCGTCACCCCCGCGAGAGCGGGGACCCATTGTCGGTCAAATGGATTCCCGCTTGCGCGGGAATGACGTGACTTTCAGGGGAGCCGCAGGCGACGAGGAATCTCGCACTGCCTTGAGAACATCCAGGGCTGGATTCCTTGCGGAGTTTACCCTGAGCGCCCAGAGCGAAATTCCTTCACTTCGTTCAGGACAGGCTCTTCGCTACGCTCAGGATGACAGCGAAGGGCTCGGAATGACAGCCCAGGCAGAGTTATCACACAGACTCCGGGTGAGAGGGTTACATCCTTTGTCCCGTACTGGGGCGTTCACAATCTCTTTTGACGTGCGGGTGGGGGGATCAAGCCAGCGCCAGGTTCACATTCTCGATGGCTTCGTCAATCTCCGCGGTGTTCTTGTAGCCTACCGTCACGCTATCGACGCCGGCAACCCGAAATGCATAACGCATTGCCGCTTGGCGGTCCTCACGGGTAGTGAACGCGCCCTCGCCTACAAGCTTCATGCTGATTACGCCCATACCCTTATGGCGGGCTTGCTTCACATTCGCGACGACCTCGCTCACATTCCCCAAGCCTTCGGTGTTGTAGTCCTCCGCATCCATCCTCGCACCTTTATGGTTCATCCGGATCATGGCGACCTGGAGCCAATCGTTGCCAGGCACCTGGCGCAAGGCCGGGAGGCCGTGCACCGAGGCGCCGTGCGCCACCACAGCCTGTTTCGCCTGAGCCTCCATGATGCCGTCTTGCCAGCGCATGCTGTCCTGCGGCCAAGTAGCCTCGTGCTGCCAATGGAGCAGCATCACGTCGAAGTATTCAGTGCGGGCGAGCTTGCGCAACTCGTCGATCTTCTGCATGGGGTCCACGCCTTCCCGCGTCGTCACCTTCGACATTAGCCGATAGCTATCGCGCGGGACGCCCTCGAGCGCCACGCCCAGCATGCGGTGCATTTCGTGGTAACCCTCAGCAGTCTCAAAAAAGCGAATGCCGCGGTCGTAGGCGTAGCGGACCAGCCGCGTGAACTGCTCCTGCCCCAATCCGCGCTGCACCTCCCCGCTCAGAGTGCCTGTGCCAAGCGCCAAGCGCGTCACCTTGACATCGGATTTACCTAGCGTTACCCAATCCGTGGCGGTTTGGCGCGCCGCCAGCAGCGGAAAGCTTTCCCACCCCGGCATACGCCGCTGCGGCAAGGCCGGTCTTCAGGAAATCACGCCGGGAGTAGTTTGCCATACGGTTATCCTCCAACCGAAATCGTCATTTTCGCTCGCGGGTCAGCAATTCCGAACGACCCACCGCCTCCGACCTTGGACAAAGCGACGCGGCTGCTTAAATTAGACCGCCTGAGGAGCGCGGCTGTCAAGGACAATAAGTCGCTGTTGCACG
>CAWIUZ010000004.1:0-9080 GCA_963838915.1 uncultured Acidobacteriota bacterium | reverse complement strand
TAATGGGACTGCAAGTACCATGTCGTTTTCGTGCCCAAACGGCGCCGGAAAGCCATCTTTGGCCAGACGCTCGAGTAGCCGGGGGTGGAACCCCATAGGCGCTAAGATATGAACCGCCTTCAGTCAGTTCGGTTCGTTGGGTTGCGTCCCGCGAAGCGGGACACCATGAGTAGCCGTAGGCGAAACCTACGGAAAATGAAGCGTCCATCAACATTCCGGCCCTGGAGGGGCCGACCCGTCAGAGGTCAACCCCGTTGGGGTTGGCCTGATTTGTGAACGTTCCTGTCATCCGCAGGTTAAATCCTGCGGCTACTTACGGTTGGCCCCATTCAGGGCCGCACGGTCAAACCGTATCTTAGCGCCTCTGCGGCGTTGCCCCCGGCTACTCATGTCCAGCCCATGCGGGGCCGAGCGCTCGAGCGGCGGCCGGGAATTCTGGGCGGCATTCAGTAACAGCTCCTCTGCCGCGCGGTTTTGAAACAGCTTCTAGTAAAACAACACCCCTGACAACACATCGCCGTGGCGCGGGCGTCCCGCCCGCAGCCGCGGGGGCGTCTCGCCCCGCAAGCACTTGCGGGCAGAGCCTGTCCTGAGCGCAGCGAAGGAATGCCCGCACCACCGCTGGCGAGACGCCCGCGCTACGGCACGGATCACTGCACTGTCAACGTCAGGGTTATAGAGTGGCTGAGGGTGGTCGAACAAGAGGTGCACGTCCCTGTGACCGCAAGGGAGTATGTGCCTACAGCAGTGCCGGAGTTGGCGGGTTGTGGAGGCGCGGCGCCGCCTCCTCCGCAGGCTGCCAGTACCAGCATCGCCACTACCAGCGCGCCGAAGGCAGCCATTGCCATGCGCCCGCGTTTCGCGCTCGTTGCACGGCTGCGGACCGCGTGTGCGAGGCTTCCGAATGCTAAGAACGCCATCGTCCAAAGCAACCACGGTTGTGGCTCCGGGAGGCGCGGAAGAGGATTATGCCGCGGCAAGCCGGAAGCCGCCGCCATGATAAGGGATACTTTCAGGTTCGCGGTGCTGCTGATGCTCGTCGAAGCGGGTGAAACTGTGCAACTTGCCCCTGCGGGCGCTCCCGAACAAGCGAAGGCCACTTGTTGATTGAACCCACCCACCGCCAGGGCTGCTCAATGAGTAGGTCGCCGTTCCTCCCGGCGAGACCGTGGCGGAAGTGGAAGAACCCGACGGCGCCGCGATCGTGAAGTCTTCCCCCGTGCCGGAAAGAGTGATGGTTTGTGGACTGCCCTCGGCAGTATCCACGACGGCTATGGCACCGGCTCTGGTTCCACCATTGGTCGGATTGAAGGTTATACTGAAGGTGCAACTGGCCTTGACCGCCACGCTCGAGCCGCAGTCGTTGGTTTGGGAAGCATCCCCGCTGACGGCAATGCTGATGATGCTAAGAGCTGCACCGCCAGTATTGGTAAGGGTGACGCTCTGGGCATTGCTGGGCGTGCCGACGGTCTGACCAGCGAAGGTCAAAGATGGGGGCGAGAGCTTTGCGATGGTCGAGGCGCCCGTTCCCGACAGGCTGACCGTCTGGGTCGCGGGGTTGGCGTTGTCGGTGACGGTTAGCGTCCCGGTTAGGGCTCCGGCGGTGAGGGGCATGAACACTACAGCGATGCTACAGGAGGCGCCGGCTGCCACACTAGCGCCGCAGGTGTTGGTTTGAGAGAAGCCACCGCTTATCTTAACGCTGCTGATGCTGAGTAACTCGCTCCCCGCATTCGTCAGCGACACGGTTTGGGCGCTACTAATGGTCATTAGCATCTGCGAAGGGAACGTTAAGGAAAAAGGAGAAAGGGTGACCGTCGCACCGGCACCGGTTCCGCTGAGGCTGACGGTCTGAGTGGCAGGGCTAGCGTTGTCGGTGATGGTCACAGCACCTGTTCTTGACCCGCTGGCGCTGGGCTTGAAGGTCACGCTGACGCTGCACGAGGCGCCGGCTCCCACGCTGGAGCCGCACGTGTTAGTTTGGGAGAAATCCCCGCTGATCGCAATGCTGTTCACGGTAAGCGTGGAAGTGCCCGCATTCGTGAGGGTGAAGCTTTGCGGGCTGCTGCTCGTGCCCACGGGTTGTGAAGCGAATGTCAAGGACGTAGGCGAGAGGCTGACAGCAGAACCGCCCGTGCCTGTTCCGGTGAGGCTGACAGTCTGAGTGGCAGGACTGGCGTTGTCAGTGATCGTCACGGTACCTGTTCTTGACCCGCTGGCGCTGGGCTTGAAGGTCACGCTGACGCTGCACGAGGCGCCGGCTCCCACGCTGGAGCCGCAGGTGTTGGTTTGGGAGAAATCCCCGCTGATCGCGATGCTGGTCATGGTAAGCGTTGAAGTACCCTTATTCGTGAGGGTGAAGCTTTGCGGGGTACTGCTGGTGCCCACGGCTTGTGAAGCGAAGGTCAGGGACGCAGGAGAAAAGCTGACCGCGGGGCCGCCCGTGCCCGTTCCGGTCAGGCTGACAGTCTGAGTGGTGGGGTTGGCGTTGTCGGTAATGGTCAGAGCGCCGGTTCTGGTCCCGCTGGCAGTGGGTTCAAACGCTACGCTGACGTTGCAGGAGGCGCCGGCCGCCACACTGGAGCCACAGGTGTTGGTTTGGGAAAAGTCGCCGCTGATGCTGACACCCGTGATGGCAAGGGTCGCGCTGCCGGTGTTGGTTACGGTAACGCCTTGAGAACTGCTGCCGCTGCTGCCCACCGCCTGGGAGGCGAATGTCAAGGAGGTGGGAGAGAGGCTGACAACCGGGGCGCCTCCTCCAGTGAGGCTGACGGTCTGAGTGGAAGGGACAGCATTGTCGGATACGCTCAGAGTGCCAGTTCTTGTCCCACTGGCTGTGGGTTTGAAAGTCACGCTGATGGTGCACGAGGCGCCGACCGCCAAAAGTGCACCGCACGTGTGGGTTTGGGGGAAGTCACCGCTGGCCGCAATACTGGATATGGTGAGAGTTACAGTACCTGTATTCTTGAGGGTGACGTTTTGAGAGCTACTGCTGGTGCCTACGGGTTCTGCGGCGAACGTGAGGGAAGAGGGGGAGAGAGTAGCACCAGACCCAGCGCCTGTCCCGGCGAGGATGGTAATCTGTGTGGCAGGGCTGGCGTTGTCGGTGATGGTCACTGTTCCCGTTCTCAGCCCGGTACCCGTCGGTTTGAAGGTCACAGCGATGCTGCAAGAGGCGCCGGCCGCCACACCGGACCCGCATGAATTGGTCAGGGAAAAGTCACCTGTGATAGCAATGCTGGCGATATTGAGAGTTGCGGTGCCCGTGTTGGAGAGAATGAGGCTTTGAGAACTGCCGCCGGTGTTCAACGATTGTACAGAAAACGTCAGGGAAGTAGGAGAGAGGCTGGCAATAGGCGCGGTGCCCGTGCCCGAGAGGCTGACGGTCTGAGGAGAAGGGTTGGCACTGTCAGTGACGGTGAGCGAACCGGTGCGCGAGCCAGTGGCGGCGGGAGCGAAAGTGACACTGATCGTGCACGACGAGTTGGCGGCGAGGCCCGAGCCGCAGGTGTTGGTTTCGGAGAAGTCGCCGCTAGCCGTGATGCCTGAAATTGCGAGTGTGGCGCTGCCTGGATTGCTCAGAGTGACGCTTTGAGAGCTGCTGCTGGTGCCCAAGGCCTGTGGAGAAAACGTCAAAGAAGTGGGGGAGAGGCTCGCTGCGGGTGCCGTGCCGGTGCCTGAGAGGCTGGCGGCCTGAGCACTTGGGTTGGCATTGTCAGTAACAGTGAGCGAGCCGGTGCGCGACCCGGTGGCGGTGGGAGTGAAAGTAACGCTGATCGTGCACGAGGAGCTGGCGGCGAGGCTCGTACCGCAGGTGTTGGTTTCGGAGAAGTTGCCGCTAACCGTGATGCTTGAAATCGTGAGTGTAGCGCCGCCGGGATTGCTCAGCGTAACGCTCTGCGGGCTGCTGCTGGTGCCCAGCATTTGCCCCGAGAATGTCAACGAAGTGGGAGACAGGTTAGCGGCGGGTGCCGTGCCGGTTCCCGATAGGCTGGCACTTTGAGTGGTAGCGTTGGCATTGTCAGTGACGGTGACGGAGCCGGTGCGCGACCCGGTGGCGGTGGGAGTGAAAGTCACGCTGATCGTGCACGACGCGCTGGCGGCGAGGCTCGTGCCGCAGCTGTTGGTTTCGGAGAAGTCACCGCTAACCGTGATGCTCGAAATCGCGAGGGTGGCGCCGCCGGGATTGCTCAGCGTAACGCTCTGCGGGCTGCTGCTGGTGCCCAGCATTTGCCCCGAGAATGTCAACGAAGTGGGAGATAGGTTGGCGCCAGGCGCCGTGCCGGTGCCCGATAAGCTGGCACTCTGAGTAGTGGGGCTGGCGTTGTCGGTGACAGTGATGATGCCAGTGCGTGAGCCGGTGGCAGTGGGAGTGAAAGTAACGCTGATGGTGCACGACGCACTGGCGGCGAGGCTCGTACCGCAGCTGTTGGTTTCGGAGAAGTCACCGCTAACCGTGATGCTCGAAATCGCGAGGGTGGCGCCGCCGGGATTGCTCAGAGTAACGCTTTGCGGGCTGCTGCTGGTGCTCAATGCTTGTGAAGAAAAGGTCACGGAAGTGGGAGAGAGACTGGCGGCGGGCGCCGTGCCGGTGCCCGCTAAGCTGGCACTTTGAGTGGTAGGGTTGGCGTTGTCGGTGACAGTGATGATGCCGGTGCGTGAGCCGGTGGCAGTGGGAGTGAAAGTAACGCTGATCGTGCACGACGCATTGGCGGCGAGGCTCGTGCCGCAGGCATTGGTTTCTGAGAAGTCGCCGCTAACCGTGATGCTCGAAATTGCGAGGCTGGCGCTGCCCGAATTGCTCAGAGTAATGCTTTGCGGGCTGCTGCTGGTGCCTAATGCTTGTGAAGCAAACGTCAAGGACATAGGAGACAGGCTGATAGTGGCCGCCGTGCCGGTTCCCGATAGGCTGGCACTTTGAGTAGTGGGGTTGGCGTTGTCGGTGACAGTGATGATGCCGGTGCGTGAGCCTGTGGCAGTGGGAGCGAAAGTGACGATGATCGTGCACGTCCAATTGGCAGGGAGGCTCGAGCCGCAGGTGTTGGTTTCGGAGAAGTCGCCGTTAGCCGTAATGCTTGAAATCGTCAGGGTGGCGGTGCCGGGATTGCTCAGAGTAATGCTTTGAGGGCTGCTGCTGGTGCCCAACATTTGCCCCGAAAATGTCAACGAAGTGGGAGACAGGTTGGTCCCAGAGGCCGTGCCGGTTCCCGACAGGCTGGCACTCTGCGTGGCGGGGTTGGCATTGTCGGTGACGTTGAGCGAACCAGTGCGCGAGCCGGTGGCGGTTGGAGTGAAAGTGACGCTGATCGCGCACGATGCGTTGGCGGCGAGGCTCGTGCCGCAAGTGTTGGTTTCGGAGAAGTCACCGCTAGCCGTAATGCTTGAAATCGCCAGTGTGGCGTTCGCGGGATTGCTCAGAGTAACGCTTTGAGGGCTGCTGCTGGTGCCCACCATTTGCCCCGAGAATGTCAACGAAGTGGGAGACAGGTTGGTCCCCCAGGCCGTGCCCCTGCCCGAGAGGCTGGCACTTTGAGTGGTGGGGTTCGCGTTGTCGGTGACGGTGAGCGAGCCGGTGCGCGTGCCGGTGGCAGTGGGAGTGAAAGTGACGCTAATCGTGCACGATGTGTTGGCGGCCAGGCTCGTGCCGCAATTGTCGGTCTCGGAGAAGTCGCCGCTGGGCGTGATGCTTGAAATCGTCAGCGTGGCGCCGCCGGGATTGGTCAGAGTAACGGTTTGAGGGCTACTGCTGATGCCCAGCAATTGCCCCGAGAATGTCACCGAAATGGGAGCCAGATTGGCGGCGGGCGCGGTGCCTGTTCCCGATAAGCTGGCGCGTTGAGTGGTGGGCTTGGCGTTGTCGGTGACGGTGAGCGAGCCGCTGCGCGAGCCGGTGGCAGTGGGAGTGAAAGTGACGCTGATCGAGCACGACGTGTTGGCGGCGAGGCTCGTGCCGCAGGTGTTGGTTTCGGAGAAGTCGCCGCTGATGGCGATGCTCGAAATTGTGAGTGCCGCGCTGCTTGTGTTGGAAAGAGTGAGGTTTTGAACGCTGCTGCTGGTGCCGACCGGCTGTGACGAGAAAGTCAAGGAACCGGGTGCGAGATTGGCCAGTACGCCCGTGCCCGTTCCTGAGAGGCTAATCGTCTGGGTAGGGGGGCTGGCATTATCGGCGACGGTAATCGAACCCGTGCGCGACCCGTTGGCGGTTGGCGTGAAAGTGGCGCTGATCGTGCACGAAGCACCAAGCGCCAGGCTCGAGCCACAATTGTTAGTTTGGGAAAAATCCCCGCTGGCCGTGATGTTCGAGATCGTCAGCACCGCACCGCCGTTGTTGGTTAAGTCGATCGCCTGGGGAGAACTCGCCGTGCCCAGAGTCTGGTTGCCGAAATTATACGATGATGGGGAGATGGCGACGAGCGGTATTGCCGGGGCGTTGTACATGGTCACAAAGGCATCGTACGGTCCGCCCATGTAGGAGGGCTCGAAGGCGCCCGAGGTGGTGGGGAAATCCGTCGAAAACGTTGCGCCCGTTACGTAGACATTCCCTGACGAATCCAGAGCGATTCCGCGTCCGAAATCATCCTGTGATCCACCCAGGTAGGTTGAAAAAAGAAGGGAGCTTCCCGCGGGGTTGAGGACACTCACAAAGGCGTCATAGATTCCGGCGTTATGGGACTGCACGGGATTGGCGGTGGGAAAACTCCCTCCGTAATTGTACCCCGTCGCGTAAGCAGAGCCGTTCGAGTCAACCGCAATGCCGTACGCGACCTGGGTTCCACCGCCGCCCAGATAAGTCGAATAACCGAGCGTCGAGCCGGAGCTATTCAGCTTGGTAACGAACACGTCGTAGCCGCCGCTGAAGGTCCGCTCGAAAGCCCCCGAAGTCGTGGGAAAGTTTGTGGAGGTTGTGTATCCTGTGAGGTAAGCATTGGCGGAACGATCGAGCGCGATGGCGTACCCGTAGTCGCTTCCGGTTCCTCCCAGATAGGTCGAAAAGATGAGCGCAGAGCCTGCAGGGTTAAGCTTCGCGGCGAATGCGTCGTAGCACGCGAAGGTGTTCCCGCCGCATTCGCCCCCGGCAAGCTTGGGCTGGAAGGCATTCAGACTGGGGAAATTGGTCGAATTGGTTGCTCCGGTGACATACGCATCGCCCGCTGAATCCACTGCAGCCGCGTAGATATAGTCGTCTCCACTGCCCCCCAGGTAGGTTGAATAGCCAACCTGAGTTCCTCCCGAATTGAACTTGACCACAAACCCATTGTGGGCACCCTTGCCATAGGTGGTTTGAAGCGCGCCGGAGGTGACAGGGTAGTTAGTCGATTCGGTATAACCGGAAAGATAGGCGTTGCCGTTCGAGTCGACAGCGATACCTGTCCCGACATCGTCCAGACTTCCGCCCCAGTACGTCGAATAGACGAGCGAGGCGCCGTTGGGGCTGAGTTCGGTAACAAAAGCGTCCACCCCGCCCGCATTGTTGGGCTGGAGCGCGTTCTGCACCGGAAAATTCGTGGAATAGGTGTATCCGGCGACATAGGCGTGGCCACTCGAATCGACGGCGATGGCCGCCCCCTGATCTTCATCGCTGCCGCCAAGGTAAGTGGAGTACACGAGCGCAGTCCCGGTAGAGTTCAGCTTCGATACGAACGCGTCAAAACAAGGAGTCGCCGTGCCATCTTCTGAGCAGGAGCCGCCGCCGGGGGAAATCTGCGCCGCGTTCACCACCGGGAAATCAACGGAGGCTGTGTAGCCCGTCACGTAGGCATTTCCGGAGGCATCAACGGCAATGCCGTACGCGTAGTCCATATCGCTTCCGCCGAGGTACGTGGAGTAGCTGAGGACCGGATCAATGACCAGCGGCTTGCTGTGATCGTAAGGACCTAAAAGAAAGCGAATGCGGTTCCGAGCGTCGAGAATGTAGCGGCCTTGAACCAGTGACCGGTGATCAGCGACGAGTGACGAGCCGGCGTCGCGCTGGTAGATCAGCGGCTTGTGGAATCGGATCTCGCCGCGATGGGCTGGGATCATAAGATCGCCGCCGGCGTCGATCCGTAGGCGCGGTTCGCGGGCCGCCCCTACCTGCAGTGCGATAGCGCTCGGATCGGCGCCGGGCGCGACGAGGAAGTCATACTCGAGTTGTCCCTGAGCCGACGGGCTGCCATAGTATTCCAAGTCCACTCCGGGATAGACGTCGTGGTAGCGCACCTTCGCGTAGGTGGGCACGTTCGTGCGCCACTTTTTCGGATCGTTGCCGAGGAAGTAATTGGCCTTGCCCGGTAACTCGTCCCGCCCGGTCACTTCGGCGTCAAGCTTCGCCCCCACCAGCCGCAAGCGGACAAGTGCATTTTCGTTTTTCGCCATTGGCCTTTCGATTCTGAGTATCGCTTGATCCTTCGTAAGAATGAGCGTGTACCCGCGTCCTCGCGAGAAAAACTTCACACGCGGATCAACCTGACCCAAATTGGGCTCGAAGCTCAGCGCAAGATTGGCGAGGGCGGCGTGGGTTCGACCGGCGGGCGTAGCGGCGACAAGGGCCTGACGAGCGTCATCACTCAGGCAGGGAATGGCAAGGAGGAACAAGGTGACCGTGATTAACAAGGTGCGACGGAGACTGAACAGCGCAAAGGGGGACATCAAATCCTCTTCCCATGGCACAGGAATCCGTAATCACGATGAGCCTCACGGTCACCTGTTCCTTCAACCTCCGATGCCACAGGACGCGGGGGTAAGGCCCGTCCGGTAAGCATCTCTGGCCGTTTTATCGGCCCTGGACCGATTTTCTTAATGGGGATGTAGGGGCCGCCCTACCGGCAACCCACTGGCGTGTCTACAGTTTACTGGCTGGGTATATGAGGCTCTGTAACTGCAACGGGAGGCTTTGTAATAGCTTCTATTGAACGTTCCATAATATGGTGATGGGCCAAGCCCGTCGCCCCCGCGGGGGAGAGGGGTCCGGGTGGGGACATAGGCGCTAGAATAGGCTCGATCGGCTTCCGGAGCCAGCCGGGGCGGGCGCAAGAATGTGGCCCACGGCGACAGCCGTGGGGAGAAAACAGGGCCGATGCGCCTGAAAGCCCCGAGAGGGG
>CAWIUZ010000003.1:0-52202 GCA_963838915.1 uncultured Acidobacteriota bacterium | reverse complement strand
GGAACCCAGTTGGATGGCTCATGGCACCCTGTTGGCACAACTGGTACTTTCGGACTATCGGCAGGAGTCCTCGCAACGTATACACTGATTGCACTATGGAAAACCTAGTTATAAAGTACAGCCCGCAACGCATTTCTGATTTCATTGGGTTAGAGGATGTGAAACGAATGCTCTCTGCTTTCGTTGCTGATCCGTACCCAAGCAGTTGGCTCTTTGTCGGCGAGCCGGGTACTGGTAAAACGAGGATGGGTATCGTTCTCGGCAATGAGCTAAGCAGAAACTTCGTCAATCACGTGTACTCTGGTAAATGCGACGCCGAATTTGTACGACGCATATCTCAGGATATCTATGACGATCCCATCGGGCCAATGCTTGCAAACTGGGATGCTCCGCGAGGCTGGCATTTTTACTTGATTGACGAAATCGACCAGGCGTCAAAACAAGCACTGGTCAATTTTCTCAGCCTCTTAGATGCCAGCTCACTACCACGCCGGGCGATATTTGTGTTTACCTGCAACTCGACCAAAGAGATGAACAAAAATGAAGCGCGATTCGTTAGCCGCTGCCAAAAGTTGAAGTTTCACGGCCACGGTATGCGCCCAGGGATTGCTGCTTTGCTCGAACGAGTATGGCAACAGGAAGCTCCGCCCGGAGCGACGGCGCCTAATTTTGAATTGATAGCAAAGGAATGCGCTGGTAAGAGGAAGGGAAACCCGTACGGCAATGGTTACGTTCGGGGCGCACTGTTGGAACTACAAAATAAGCTACTGGAGATTCAGCGTGTCTCGCCGGTAAATGGCACGCCAGAAGTCACTGCATCTGGACATGAACTCGAGAAAAGACTGTTGGTCGTAGAGTGCAAGCCGTCCCAAGACCGCACAGAACTGATGCCAACCGAAGACGTTTAGACACGGCGAAATTTACTGAGTAAAATCAGCGCCGTGAACACCCTGTATTACGGCGACAATCTGGACATCCTGCGGCGCTACGTCAAGGACGAGACGGTTGCCCTCGTCTACCTGGGCCCACCTTTCAAGAGCAATCAAGACTACAACGTGCTTTTTGCCGAGCAGAACGGCACTCGCTCGGCTGCACAAATCAAAGCTTTCGAGGATACGTGGCGGTGGGATGAGGAATCCGCTCGCACCTACCAAGAGACTGTCGAGACCGGAACGGAACAAGTCTCGAAAGTCATGCAAGCATTTCGAACGTTCCTGGGCGAGAACGATATGCTGGCGTATCTCTCCATGATGGCACCACGTCTGGTAGAACTGCGCAGGGTGCTGAAACCGACCGGGAGCATTTACCTACACTGCGACCCGACAGCTAGTCACTACCTCAAGCTACTGATGGACGGCGTGTTCGGGCCAATCAATTTCCGTTCTGAGGTGACCTGGAAACGGACGAACGTACACAGCGACAGTAAGGACTGGAGCAATGTCGCTGACATTTTGCTCTACTACGTGCGCGATAGCAGGACTGATTTCCGTTGGAACCCCATCCACCTGAAACATTCTGAGGAGCATATCGCCAGTAAATACCAAGCTGACGACAGCGGGCGACTTTACACGTTAAGTGACATGACCAGCCCGCACCCACGCCCGAACATGATGTATGAGTGGAAAGGTCACCCTTCGCCGTCTATGGGGTGGCGGTACAGCAAAGAAACGATGACGAAGTTAGACGGCGAAGAGCGAATCTGGTACCCAGACGACAAGAGCAAACGGCCCCGCCTCAAACGGTTTCTTGATGAAATGCCAGGAACACTTGTCACGAATGTGTGGACGGACATCTACCCTATCAACTCGCAGGCGCAAGAACGCCTCGACTACCCCACCCAGAAGCCAGAAGCCCTACTAGAGCGTATCGTTGAGGCAAGCTCGAACGAAAGCGACGTAATACTTGACCCATTCTGTGGTTGCGGCACAGCAGTTGCCGTCGCGCAGAAGCTCAAGCGGCAGTGGATTGGGATAGACATCACGCACCTAGCGATTACGCTAATCAGGCATCGCCTCAGGGATGCATTCGGGGGCGGCGCACAGTATCAGATTGTGGGCGAACCGGTCTCGCTGCCCGATGCTGAGGCACTGGCGAAACAGGACCCGTACCAGTTCCAGTGGTGGGCGCTCGGACTGGTCGGCGCTCGTCCCGTCGAACAAAAGAAGGGCGCTGACAAGGGCATTGACGGTCGCCTGTACTTCCACGATGAACCGAAGACTACGAAACAGGTCGTTTTCTCCGTTAAGGCGGGGGCATTACACGCAACCTACGTACGAGACTTGCGGGGCGTGGTAGAACGGGAGAAAGCTGCCATCGGCGTGTTGATCTCTCTTGAACAACCATCAAAACCGATGCGCGGGGAAGCAGCTTCCGCTGGGTTCTATAAGGCACCCTGGGGAAAGGACTATGCCCGGCTGCAACTCTTAACCGTGGCTGATCTACTCGCGGGCAAGACGGTAGATTTCCCACGGGAGAACGTAACATTCAAGAAAGCTCCCAAAGCTGATACACCGGTCGCCGAACCTGGAACGCTGACGTTCTGACGCTAGTCTCGTTATCTCGGGAAATTGGGACGAACTGGGACGATGCCCAGCTCAAATATTGGAGCCAAGTGCCGTAGAATCAATGATTTACGCTATTGTGTCAAGGTAGCGCTCTAACCGGGCTGAGCTACGGGCCTACGCCGTGATTCTAAAGACCTTAACACAAGTCCCGCTGTCTTGCAACTACCCAACGAACCACCCAACTTGCTTCTAGGTCTTTGACCGCCTAAATAGATTCCATTTATAACCGAACTTTGCGCGTGCTCTCTTGCGGGTGAACTGCCAATTGATCTCGAGCCGATGCCGATTGACCTGGCAGTTCCAGGCGCGGGACTCCCGTCGCAAGATGCTCAAGGTGGGAATTCTGCGCTTGCCCAGGCATTGCCGGGAAAATAGGCTGATCTCGATTTCCGCCTGGTTCAGCCAGCTCCCATGCTTGGGCGTGTAATGAACGGCGAGCCGGCTCCAGATCGCGCTGCCCTTTTGCTCTCCGAAATAGTCGGTGAGGGATTTGCGGCCATGGATATTCAGGTTATCCATCACCAGGTGAATCTTGCACGCACCGGGATAGCTGCGCACGATCCTCTCCAGCGCCTGGGCAAATTCTTGCGCCGAGCGGTTGGGGGTGGGCAGGGTGAAATGTCGACCGGCTTTCGGCTCCACGGCGCAGAAGACATTGGCGGTGCCGCAGCGTTTGTACTCGTTGTCCCGCTTCGCCGTCCGGCCCGGAGCAGCGGGAATCGGAGGCCGGATGTCGGCGTGCAACGTGACCGGTTTCTCATCCAGGCAGACCACGGGTTCAGTCGCGGTGTAGGGCTTTTCATAGGTTGCCAGCACGTCTTCCATCTTTTGGATGTACTCCGGATTCAGCTCCGCCACGCACCACATTTTTTTCCCGCCACGGCTTGAGGTCGTGGCTGAGCAATAAGATCCGCGCCGTCTCCCGGCCCACTTGGGGCACCAGTTTGCGTTTGACGGCCTGTTCGGCGACCAGACGGACGGTCCAACGGGCATAGCCTTCTGGTGGCTGGCTACAAACCATGGCAACGATCCGCTGCTTCTGCGGTTCGTCCAACAGTTGCTCCGCACCCCGCCCTTGCCGCTCGTAAAGCGCACCCGGCAACCCGCCGCGCTTATACCGATGGACGATCCGCCGCACCGCTTGCGGGGTCAGATGCACCATCTTGGCCACCCTCGGCGCGGTCAAGCCCGCCGACAACTGCTCCAAGGCGAGGGCCCGCAGGACCACGCGCACCTGCTGAATGCCGGCTCGCAAAATTTGCCGAAGCTGCTTCTGATCTTCTGCAGATACTTTCACCTCAAGGGGGCGTCGCGACATGCCCCAGTATAGACCCAAAGATTACCCGAAAACAATATATTATAGAATCTTTTCATGCGGTCAAAAACCTAGCCCATCGTAAGGGGCTAACTTCGATCTAGTTCGCAGCCGCGCTCCGGTTCTGGAAAATCGCATCCAACATCAGCTCTTGGGCTGCGACTAGTTCTTCCATATCCGTTTGCACATACTCGTCGAGCGTGGTCGTACTCTTGGCGTGCCGCAAACTGCGCTGGACCGTTTTAACGTCGGTCTTTTTCTTCGTCGTGAGGAATGACGCCAGCGAATGACGAAGGTTATGAAATCCGAACCGCCGCACCTCATTCCCCTGCTTGCCCCAGTAATGCAACTGGACAATTTCTTTGCCTTCCTTGTCCAGCCGCTTTTCAGACGTTGTTGTGAGAACTCCCGCCTTGACAGCAGCGGGGCGAAGATAATGCGCTGCCAGCATATTGCCAACGCGGGGAGATTTGCCCTTGGTCTTATTACTTGCAAAAACCCAATCGCTATCGGCCGCGAAAACCGTTTGCGATCGCCAAGCGCGCAGATACCGCCCGGGCAGCGGAGCCATCGCGACCGGCGCCGGGTTAATGTGGATAACGCGCAAGACCCAAGCCCTTCCTTCCTTGCGTGCGACTTTCTTCAGTGATCCTTCTTTGAACCGGGTTGCCATTTAGTGTTCCTCCTTGGCAACCACGGGAACCGCCGGGACAATTATACCCCATGTGCCTTGTAGGACTATCACTCTGCTATTTGAACCGGCCGATTGCCAGTGTTGTTGTTCCGTCGACTGACCTGCCCGCGGGATGGTCGCGGGCCTCCGAGCCGAGCGGTGCGGTGACGATCATCGGCCCCGAGGGGGACTTACGGGTTGGGTTCCTTATCTGTGCGCTCCACGGCACGCCGGAAGAGATCGCACGTGGCGCGTGGCGAGTTTTCGACCCTGGCTTCGATTTCCCGGTGCGGCGCAGTTGCCGCTCCGTGAGGGTGGCGAACCAACGCTCACATGCATTCGCGAAAGGAAACCACCGTGTTCCGAAAATCCCGCCCCATCGCCACACTGACCACAGTCCTCCTGCTTCGCCTGCTCGCCGCCGGCGCTCAGGAACTCCCCGATCGCCTTGAACCGATGGATGTCTTCCGTGTCCAAGTCGCTTCTGATCCGCAAATCTCTCCCGACGGCAAGCGCATCGTCTACTCCCGAAAGGTCCATGAAGGTTCAGAAAACAACCTCGTTCGCCTTGGCGCTGCTTCCGGGCGCAGCTTCCGCTCTCGCCCAGCAAACCACCCAGAACGAAGCGCCCATGACGAATAAGGACGTCCTGCAAATGATATCCATGGGGCTCTCCGAAGGAGTCATCGTGGATAAGATTCATGCTACGAAGGCCACGAATTTCGATATCAGCATGGACACGCTGAAATCTTTGAAAGACGCCAAGGTTCCCGATGCCTTAGTGCAAGCCATGATTCAGGCAAGTTCCGTGGCGCACGCCTCCGACCAGCCCGCCGCCCCGAACCCTGACGACCCCGCGACGCCCCTGAGCCCCGTGCGGGCAGTCTGGTAGCTGGGTTATCCTGGCTCGCCATGCTCCTCCAGCCGCATGGGTGGCTGTGGGTCGTCGATAGCGTGCAGGGGTGGGTAGGATTGAAGGATTCTGTACCCTGGCTCTTGGGCGTGGGCACGCAAATATGTTGCGATGTCGATTATTGGCTCCATCGTTCTGAACGTGCCCCTTCTTGGGGTTGGACCGCATCAGAGTCGGATCACGGCAAAGGTGTGGCGAAGATCTTAAAGCCGCGGCTGGAAACGTCCACCGTCGAAGTGGAGGAGGGTTTATTAGCCATGGTGTGCCGTTTTATACAGACACGAATTCGCGAGAATGTTTTGATCGTTGCTGAGACTACAAGAAGAAAAGCCGGTGGTGTACCGATCAGCTGCTCGGGAACCCTAGCAGGCTGCGAAAAAGTCCCCGGGCTGTCATCCTGAGCGCAGCGAAGGATCTGCATTTGCTTGTTTTCAAAGAGATACTGCAGATGCTTCGCTCCGCTCAGCATGACAGATAGACTTTCCAGGATATACTCGACGACGCTCTGAAGGCGGACGCTGGAGGAAAAAGTATGTTTCACCTAATTTGGTATATTCTTATCGGGCTAATCTCGGGGATTATCGCGAAATCGGTGATGCACACGCACATGACGATCTTCTGGACGATCGTGCTCGGCATCATTGGATCGATCCTGGGCGGCGCCGTTACCCATTTGTTATTTCGATCGAGGAACGAACGATACCATCCCGCCGGCCTTATCTTCTCCACACTGGGCGCGATCCTGGTTCTTTTCATTTGCTATAAGCTGAACATTCATTTTCCCCACGTCCTCATATCCCGATAGGACGGTCATGTCTTGGGCTGCTTGAAACCTTCAGGATGATTTCCATGCCCGAGCCTCCTCCGCCGTGATGGCGGAGATCTCATCGCTGATGTCCTGGCCGCTCCCCTGCGACGGGAATCGAATCGGCCAGGCAAAGCGTAGGACAGTGCACTTCGCTGAACCCGAATTCCGAAGTTGAATTTTGCGCTCCCAGGCCAACTCTTTGAAACTGAATTGCCTGCTTTGATAACCTGGAGAAGGGAACGGGAGTTTGGATTCTGCAGAAGTACCCCTCACCCGTCCCGCACCGCCTGATGACTACGCCGGCTGCGGGGCACCCTCTCCCCAAGGGAGAAGGCGGTCAACGATGATGGATTTCAGCCCTCTCCCTTGGCGGGGCAGATCAGGGATGGATATCTCGTCCCATAAAGTGGGATTCTCGCTCATCAGGTCCCCTCGCACGTTGCCACGGCTCACTGGGCTGGAATTCGAAGCAGCAGAATGCCGTGTGCGGGCACGATCCCCGAGTATTCTCCGTTCGTGAACGTGACATCCTTGTGCGCCCACAGATCGCGGGCCCGGCGCACGGCGTGCTTGAAAGGGAGATCGCCCGCTTTCACCTGCGCTGTGCCAGAGGCGCCATCAAGGTTGACCACGCCCAGCGCAACACCGCCGTCCTTCAACGGCTTGATCCACGTCTCGATGTTTCCGTGCTTCACCGGCGAAGCTTGCTTGCCCAGACGGTCCTGGTCAACAGCAATCACTTCCTTGTTTAGAAGGATCGATCGCGTCGAGTCGGACATCTTGCGGATATCATTGCCGGCCAGCAGCGGCGCGGCGGTGAGCGCCCACAGGCTCATGTGCGTGCGGTACTCGTCGTCGGTCATATGGCCATTACCGACTTCGAGCATGTCGGGATCGTTCCAGTGGCCTGGTCCAGCATACGGAGCGGTGGGTACTTGTTTATGGATGTTGCCCATCATGCTGCCCCAGTCGTCGCTGATATCGTCGGTGGTGCGCCAAAGATTGCCGCCCACTGCCGGCCCCCACTTTTCCACTCCGCCCAGGCCGTATTCGCACAGGCTGTAGACGATCGGACGGCCGGCCGCACGGAGCGCGTCGCCCATCTTCTGGTACACCGGTTGGAGTTGGTCATCCTTGTACATCATGCTGGCGCTGCACCAGTCGTATTTCAGGTAGTCGATGCCCCAGGCCGCGAACATTTTGGCATCCTGCTCTTCGTACCCGTAACTGGCCGGATAGCCTCCGCAAGTCCGCGGACCTGGCGAGGTGTAAATCCCAATCTTCAAGCCCTTGGAGTGGACATAGTCGGCGAGCGCCTTCATGTCGGGGAATTTCTGGTTCGTGCCCAGCACGCCGTTGGCATCGCGAACGCCTTCCCACGTGTCGTCGATGTTGACGTAGATGTAGCCTGCGTCTTTCATCCCGCTCGAAACCATGGCATCAGTGATGGTGCGCACGGTCTGGTCATCCACCTTCTCGGCAAAGAGATTCCAACTGTTCCACCCCATGGGGGGGGTCAGGGCCGAACCGTTCGAAGGAACCGGATGCAGCGTGGGTGGCTCGATGTACGCGAGCTTGGGAAATTCGTCCGTATCGGTCGCCGGCCTCGCCGTAAACCTGTCATCCCCGATCGTCCCTTCGAGTTTGCCGTTCACGAGATCAGCCACAAGGAGTGGCTTCTTGTCATTCGATGAGACGTTGAAAAGTTCGAGGTGATTGCCGTTGAAGTTGCCCTTTACACCGCTCTTCCAGTCGAGCGCTCGCGCTTCTCCGCTGATGTGGTTGCCGTCCTCCTTCAAATCGAAGATCGTCTTTTCTACCTCACCGTTGGCCAGGGTTTTCCCAGTCGCTAGCCATTTCCCGGTCAGTTTCGGTTGACTCCTACACCCTGTAAGGGTCATTCCCATGACCATTACCGCAATGCACGCCGCGAAAAGGGTCACAGCTTTCGCCTTAATAGCCATATCGATGGACATCCTATTCTCCTTTTGCGATCTCTTCTGCCTGAAACAGTTATGATCGCGGTGAACCGCACCAATTCTGTGCCCGGCGATCCTTCAACTGAGCGCTGGCGCAGCGGATGCGGCATGCGACACCCGCAATTCTACACCCGCGTGAATATGCTCAGACGTAAATTGGTCGCTCCGTACGGCACGAGTGATACCTGCTCGAACTCGGAACCTGACTACTCCCCGGGACCGGGCCGCGGCGGAGTCTTCTTGATGGCGGTAACCGCACTGAAATCAGTTCTTCACTTTTCCGATCGGGTAGCCATGCCAAATATACTCCAGAGCCTCGGCTAGGGTCTGTTGTTTCACGGTGCGGTCAGTGTGGCCGGCGTTGCGGGCAAAAACAAATTGGTAATGGTAGCCTTTGGCGGCGAGCACTTTGGCCATGTTCTCATTAGCGACCACCCAATCATGCATACCGTCGCGCATGACGTTCGGATTGAGCAAGTCTCTGTCGCCCACTTCCATCCAGATTCGAATCGGCTTGCGAGGACTCGTCGGGATCAGGTGTTCATGAAATTCCCATGCGCCGTGGGGGGTCGCGGGATTCGAAGGCCACTGCTGATTCACGTAAGTGCCCGAGTACGTCAGAACACGGTGGTACAGCTCCGGATGGTACCACGCCATAATCAATGCGCAGGAGCCGCCGGAACTGCCGCCCATCGTCGCCCGGCCCTCGGGGTCCCTGGTGAGTTTAACGTGGCATTTTGCCTCGACGAGAGGCAGAACTTCACTCTCCACGAACTCAGCATACTGGCCTGACATCGTATCGTATTCCAGGCCGCGCTCGCTGCCCTGCGCATCACCCCCGCCGTTGCCTATCGAAATGGCAATCATTACCGGCACGCGTCGCCCGGCGATCAGGTTATCCAGGGCGATGAACAGTGCGCGGTCGGGGCCGTCCGCGCCCACAATAAAGGGCGCGGCGCTGCCTGGGACGTATTGTTTGGGAACGTACACCGCCACATGGCGGCTGTAGGGAGCGGGGTGGCTAGTGGTCACCACTAGCTTGGCAGGATCAGCGGGATCAGGGGTGCCAAAGGTCTGAGCATCCCGTGCGATGCCGGGATAGATTTTGCTGTCAGCCGAGTCCATGGTGAATTCGTAGACCGTGCCGTGCGGCACTCCTTCATGCACGGACATCTCAGCGGCAGGCTGGTGAGTGGGGCCGATGATGAAGTTCCCGTCCGCGTTCGCCGGCGGATTGCTGCCATCGGGTAACTCTGTGGCAGTGACATAGCCAGGCGAGTGAGGATCGCGGGTAGGCGGCGTGGGACGAGCCGTCGGCGCCACCTGCGTCAGTGCCAGCGATGCGCCAGCCAACAGTGCCAGCGAGATCGCGATGATCCGCAGACCCAACAATGCCACGGTGATTGTCAACGCTTTGGTCTTGGCCATTACGTCGCCTCCAGCGGTTATCCCGAGAGATTATACGCGTTACGGAGAGCGCCTACTTCGCATAAAGGCCTTCCTCTGTGTCGAGGGCTGGTTTCCCATTGAAACTGCCATACGTTAAGCCGTCTCCCGAGGCAATGTATTCCTTCAGCTTGGCCGACATCTGTCTGGCGACGTCCGGGTACTTGTCTGCCACGTCGGTCAATTCCTTCGGGTCACTGTCGAGGTTGTAAAGTTGCGGTTGGTAAGTGGTGGGAGGGGCGCCTGGATATTTGCAGAACTTCGTCTGAGACGCTTCGGGCTTCCAAATCTCGCTGTAGGCCCATTCATGATTGCGCACCACTCCAACCCAGCCATAGGTCTGCACCACATAGTCGTGTAGGCTGCTGGTGGCGCCGGCAACTGAAGGCCAGAAGTCTTTTCCAGTTACACGAGAAGGAGGTTTCAACCCCAGGAGACCTAATAGAGTGGGCATCACATCGGGAAACTGGACGAATCCCTCCACCTTCTTCCCCGCGTATTGGCTTCCCGGCGCCCGGATCACCAGCGGCACGTGCGTTACCTGGCTGCGCAGTTTGTCGGGGCCTTTCAGGAATTGCCCATGCTCGCCGAGCATCGCGCCATGGTCGCCCATGAAGACGACGACGGAGTTCTTGAACAAATCGAACTGGCTGATGGTGTCGAGCAGGCAGCCAACCCAATAATCCACGCAACTCACGGCGCCTGCGTAGTTCGCCCGCAAGCGTCTCTGAATCTCGTCGGAGAGAGAAACTGTGTCGTAGGGAGGTTCGATGTAGCTCGGAGGGGTGGCTCCGTTCAGGTACTTTTCCAGGAAACGGCTGGGCGGGTCCCAAGGCTCGTGGGAGTCGAAGAACTCCACGTGGAGGTAGAAGGGCCGCTCCTGATGGTTGTCGTTCAGCCAGCGGATGGCGGTTTGAGCGGTGATCTGGCTGACGGATTCTCCCTCCTGCAGCCAGAGGTTCTTGTTGGCCTTATATTGGCTGAGAAAGTCATGAAGGTCCGGGAATCTGGCCAGGTACTCCTTAGACGCCAGGTCGCTAACGTCCGATTGGCGGTGAGGTGCCGTGCCGTAATAATCAAACTCCAGGCCCCGGATCCATCGCCACGTATGGAACCCGCGGTGAAAATTCCTGCCGGGCTTGAACTGATGATAGACGCTGCTGATGAGGGCATTGGCGTATCCGGCCTCGAGCAGGGTCTCCGCGAGGGTGACGTCCTCATGGTAGAGCTGGTGCCAACCCGGCAACTGCACGCTCTCGTGCTGCGGGAAATAGTAGCAAGGGATGGCCCGCCGTCCGGTGTAGAGCGTGCGGCGAATCGCGATGGTAGGCATTACTTCAGGGTAGGCATCTGCGAAGACGGTCGAGTTCCTGGCAAATCGGTCGAGGTTGGGAGTCTCAAGCTGCTCCAGCCATTTTGGGCCATAACACGCCAAGTTATCGAAACGGAAAGTGTCGACGACGATCACGATCAAATTCAGACCGTTGCCGCTTTGCTTCTGCGGCCTCTCCCATCTCGACCCGCACGCCTGGCCCTCAGGGTCACCTCCCCGAGCAGGAACTTGCATGCTGACCGCGCTCGCCGCGGTTCCCACTATTGCGCTTCTTAGCAAGCTTCTTCTCGAGAACTCCGTCTTTGTCATCCGGGACTCCTGTTGACCTTTTTCAGATTCTCACGGACGTGAAAGACTGCGAAGGACGACGTGAACTGGTGTGGCGTGGAGGTCAAGAACTCAATTTCGAGGACTCTTCCGCTCCTCGCACATCTTACAATGCCGTGTCCAGGGCACAGCTTCCAGTCGCGCCTTGCTGATGAGCTCCCCGCAGTCCGCGCAGATGCCAAATTCCTCGCGTAGAATTCGCGCCAAGGCATCGTCGATGGCACGCAACAGCTTGCCGTCTGTCTGGCGCAACCGGATTCGCGTGGCGGCGTCGGCTTCACCGTTGACCATATTGGCCGTGTCCCCGCCAGGCCCGCCTGCGGCGGGAATCGAATCGGCCAGGCTCTTGCCGTCGGAGAGTTCTTGCCGCTTCGAAAGGAGGAGATTCTTGTAGCGAAGCAGATCGCTCTTGTTCATGATTGCCGCCTTGTGCCCCAGGATTGCGGTGAATGCCTGGCGCCAGCACTCAGATTATACCGCCAGAGATGCGCTGCGGCAGCGAGGATTAGCGTATCCAACGCCAGATATCTCCGCTGATCAGCGCAGTTCTCGGAGTCAGCCAGGACGCCGTACGGAGACGTCTTCCAGTACCTGCTGACAAAAGTCCGCGTCATGTTGCGGAATCCTAGGAAGGGCGGGGCTTTAGCCCCGCCCTTCCACAGCACCCCGTTATGACGGCCATTTCCGTCATTAAGTACTAGTGTCGTGTCCCAGAAGCTCGTTGAATATGTCAGCCCGCGGAGCGGGCGTAAGCGAGTAGCCCACGGCGTGAGCCGTGGGTTCGTGAGGCCCTCCCTCACCCCCGTCCCCTCTCCCGCTCGGGCGGGAGAGGGGTGCCGCAGGCGGGGTGAGGGCCGTCAAACCCAGAGCTCACTCCCTGGGCTACTTTATGGCGCCCCTGACGGGGCTACTGACGCGTGGCCGAATCGTGTCGACTTATACTGCGAATCACTGGGACAGGACACTAGCGGGCAAGCTGACGCCTGTACGTGTTGGTGGGATGGTTCTGTTTCAAATAGGCAAGTTGAAGAGATTCCTCGAAGGCGCGAAGTAATCCCCGATGCCCCACTCGCTCGGAATGAGGCCCCACTCCAGAAAGCCCTCATGGGTTGCCGGAAGACCATTGCACCTTTGGTCGTTCGCGCGGGCTAGTGCTTAGTTGTGTTAATAAGCGCAATTATTCTGCGTCCTGGAAGGGCGGGGCTTTAGCCCCGCCGGTACGCAGAGCACGGTTGCAGGGGCCTTTAGGCCCTGAAGCAACGCGGCTCCAGGGGCTAAAGCCGCGAGGACTGGCCTGATCTCTGCGGCGGGGCTGAAGCCCCGCCCTTCCGACGCCAAACGAATAAGAACGCTTACTTCTGCAAGTAAGCTCTAGGCCGGAGGAGAACTGAAAACTAAGCATCTTCCTGAGTTGTGATACTTGAGCTTCGCGACCTTTCCGGGCTGCCAGTGGCGTAGAAAACCAACTCCATGCGGCTTGATATTCCGAGCTTCTCATAAATGTGGCACAGATGGTTCTTGACCGTGTGCGCACTCACGCCGAGCTTCACGGCAATTTCGTGGTTAGGGAGCCCTTCGACCACCATGCCCACCACTTGCTCCTCCCGCTGGGTGAGCAGGAGGACGCTTTTAGCGCTAACCATGCGGATCGGTTCCCTGTCCCCTAAAGTCTTAACTATCCATTGGAGTTCTCGACTGTTAGCCCAGATCTGCCCCGCGTGTACACATTGTATGCATTTACACAACACTTCAACGGGATCGGTCTGACAAGCGACACCTTTAGCTCCTGCGGAGAATGCGTCGATCACTTCCTCCTGGTTCGAGCTATCCAGTAGCAGGACGGGACACGTGGTTGGTGCGGAAACGCGCAGCACTCGAACAGCCTTAAGACCCCCCTTGGGATCACCTTCCAGACTTGAGCTCATCACAGCTACATCAGGGTGATGCTCAGTCACCTGCTTAACAAGGTCTGTCGGTGTGTGTACGCAGCCCACAACAAGGAAGTGCCGGTGCTGCTCCTTCAGCGCGCCGCACAGTAATTGGCTGGCCATCGCGGTGCGTTGCGCGACAATGACAGAGATAGGAGTGGGCACCGGAGCCTCCATCCCGCCGCGGTCTTGTCACGCCAAGCCGATGAAGCGGATACGTAATTATACAAATTCACTCCCGGAAAACAAAGGGAGAAGCACGGCCAGGGAGTAGACGTATATATATTCTCTTTCCTGGTAATTATTATTAATACATTCCACCCAACATAAACGAGAAGAATCTTGCGCCCGCTTAGGAGTAATCTCCCCATTTCAGATGGGCCGATCGTCTCCCCTCCTGGTAAGACTCTCGTCCTACCAGGGGGGAGCCTTTTGGCCTCTCAAGCTGGGGCCGATCGTCTCCATGCCTAATAGCACTTTCACCCTACTGAGGGGGAAGCCGATCGGCCTCTTGTGGAGTTCTTGTTGCGCGACTACACTCCCAGCCGATCGGCGAGTGGAGGGGTCAAATCTGAGCCGATCAATAATGTGGCGGCGCGATAGATGACCTCCGGCCACTCCTCGGCGAGCGGCGGGTTGAGGTAGGAACCCATGAAACAGCCCGCGAAAAGGATACGCGCCATCGCGCAGCTCCGAAAATACAACCGCTACCGGCTCGAAGTCCCCGTGATTTTCTCATGGAAAGATGCGCGAGGAATTCGGCAGCACGGCGTAGGTCTAACTCATGTGATCAGTGTAAGAGGAGCATTTATCCTCGCCACAAGACCTCCGCCGCTCAATGCGAAAATCGAGCTCAAGATTTATCTTCCGCCAAGAAGCGCAGATCGGCCACCGCGGATTTACGGGCAGGGACGCGTAGTTCGCGTCGAGCCTGCCCGCGGGAGACATCGTGCAGGCTTCGCGGTTGCGGTAAAGCCCTTTGTCCTGCGCAGAGGACCGGCGTACCAATGTTCGGAGATGACTGCCGTTGCTCATTCGGAAAACTGGATAAGAGAATCCGATGACAAACAATCAGCCGGATCGATGGCAATCATTTTTTAGTTCTATCTCGATCGGACTTTCCTGCTGAGCGTTAACCCACGCGAACTTGGGAAGCCCACCTGTGGTTCGAAAGCAAAACAGCACAGTATGTGACTCACAGGGCGGAGCTATGTTTTGAGGAGTCGAGAAGTCAAGAGTCGAAAGTCGAGAGTCAAACAAAGAATGACTACTGACCAAAGACAACTGACGACTAGCAACTAGTACCTGCTGACAAAAGTCCGCGTCATATTGCGGAATCCTAGGAAGGGCGGGGCTTTAGCCCCGCCATGGAAAAACCGCTTATCATCGGGGCTTTAGCCCCTGAGGCCACGTGGCTTCAGGGCCTAAAGGCCCAACCCGTCACGTTCGCGAAGACGGCGGGGCTGAAGCCCCGCCCTTCCACAGCACCCCGTTATGACGGCCATTTCCGTCATTAAGGACTAGCAACTAACTAGGCACTAGCCACTTAAGGAGATCTAGCATGAGAAACGTTCTGACGACAACCGCCGCTGCTTTCTTCATGCTGGCGCTCACTGCCTTCTCCGCCGCAGCCCAGCAGCCGGCGCAGACCGCCGCGCTGCCCGATTCCGGCTATGTCCTCGGCCCGGACGACCAGATTGTGATCCATGCCATCGACTCCCCGGAGATTTCCGACAAGCCGATCCTGATCGGAACGAACGGAAACATCACCCTGCCGCTGGTCGGGCGCGTCAAGGCACGTGGTCTGAGCGTCGAGCAACTCGAAAACGAGTTGAACACTCAGCTCAAAGAATACGTGAAAGACTCACAAATCGCGATCACGGTGACGGAGTTCCGCAGCCAGCCCGTCTCCGTCTTCGGCGCGGTCGGCACACCCGGAGTGATCCAGCTCCGCGGCCGGAAGACGCTCTACGAAGTCCTCGCGATGGCGGGCGGTCTGCGCGAGACCGCCGGATCCTCCATCACCGTCACACGCCGCCGCGAGAACGGCGAAATCCCACTGCTTGGCGCAACGATAGACCCTACAGGACAATTCAGCGTCGCCGAGCTAAATGTGCAGGAAATCCTGGACGGAAAGAAGCCGGCAGCTAATATCGAAATCAAGCCCAACGATGTGATCTCCGTCTCCGGGGCGGACTCCAACATGATTTACGTGGTGGGCGACGTCGAGCATGGAGGCGCCTTCACGCTCGGCGGGCGCGAAAAACTTTCCGTGCTCAGGGCGCTCTCCCTCGCGGGTGGACTCGGACGCACGGCGAAGCCTGAGAAGGCCAGAATCATTCGCGGCGTTCCAGGCGAAGCGAAGCCGCTCGAGATCGCTGTTAACGTCAGGCGGATCTTTAACGGCAAGGCAGCGGATATGGTGTTGCTGCCCCAGAACGTCCTCGTCATTCCCACCAGCAGCCGTAAGACTTTTACCACTTACTCTGTTCCCTCGCTCGTGTCCGCCGCCGCTTACGCTGCGATCTACCATTATTGAGGATCCCATGGAAAACCAACCAATCTTGGACGACCTCGGCGCGGACCCGCGCAGACGAAAGTCCGCTGGGACCAGTCTGGCGTTGCGCCCGCGCTACGTCGAAGGGCCGCCCCCTGAGTTCATCGACGAGCCGGGTCCCGGTCTGCTCGTCGAATACTGGGAGATGCTGCGGCGTCACAAGGGCACGCTGGCGGTGGCCTGTTTCCTGGGACTTTTGCTTTCGCTCCTGTTCACGCTTCCTCAAACGCCCGTCTATCGCGCTCGCGCTTCTCTTGAGATTCAAAACCTGAACGAGAATTTCCTCAACCTGCGCGACGTTAGCCCCACCACCAACGAGGGTAGTTCATCTCCGGCCGAATACGACCTCCAGACGCAGGTCAAGATTTTGCAGAGCGAGTCGGTGCTCGAGCGGGTGATCGTGAAGCTGAACCTCGAACAAAGGTTTGCGCAGGAAAGCGAGCGCAGCCGTCTCGCCGCCTGGCGCAAAGCCCTGGGCCTGGAAGAATCTTCCCGCGGTTTAACCCGGGACGATCTTCTCCGCCGGGTGTCCAGGAGTCTCACCATCGAGACTGAGCCCAAGACCCGCCTGATTGAGATCCTTTACAACTCCCCCGACCCGCAGCTTGCCGCCGAGTTCGCCAACAACCTCACCGCCGAGTTCACCCAACAGAACCTCGAGGCACGCTGGAAGAGCACCCAGCAGACGGGCGAGTGGCTGACGCGCCAGATGGACGACGTGCGCATCAAGCTCGAGAAATCCGAAGACGACCTGCAAAGTTATGCCAGTGCTTCCGGCCTGCTGTTCACCTCGGAGAAAGACAACGTCGCCGAGGAGAAACTCCGCCAGCTCCAGGAGGAACTCTCGAAGGCCCAGGCGGATCGTGATGTGGCGCAATCCAAATTCGAGTCGGCCGCGAAGGCCTCTCCGGACTCCCTGCCCCAAGTGCTCGATGACAAGACGATGGGTGAATATCAGGTCCGGCTCGCCGATCTTCGCCGCCAACTTGCCGAGCTGTCATCTTCCCTGACCCCGGCGCATCCCGCGGTGAAGAAGGTGCAGGCGCAAATCGTCGCGCTGGAGTCGGCGGTGGAGAGCAAGCGCGGCAACTTTGTGGAGCGCATCCGCACGGAATTCGAGTCTGCCCGGCGGCGGGAGAATCTGCTGGCGGGCAACTATGCTGCCCAGGCGCGCCTGGTCTCCGAGCAGGCGGCGAAAGTGGCGCACTACAACATCCTGAAGCGCGATGTAGACACGAACCGCGAACTCTACGACTCTTTGCTGCGCAACGTTCAGGAAGCCGGCATGACCTCCGCTTTGCGCGCCACCAACATCCGCGTGGTAGACACGGCCGTGCCCCCGGTGCACCGCTACAAGCCCAACCTTCTCTTAAACGCGGCGCTGGGCCTCATGGCCGGTGCCTTCTTCGGAGTCGGCTTTGTGGTGATTCGCGAGCGCGCCGACCAGAGCATCCAGGCGCCCGGCCAGACGGCCCTGTACCTCGAGGTGCCGGAACTCGGCGTCATCCCCTCGGCGCATGCGGAAGGCAGCCGGCGTTTCTCCTACTATCACGACAGGCGGGAATTGGCAGTCGCGAACCGCGACTCGGGAAATGGGAGTGCGCCCACGTCGGATTTGGTACAAGGCTTAGGGCTGGGCATCGCCGGCTCTCCGGCCCCTGCCGCGGCCCGCCGGTCGCCGCCTCCCAGCCGCGTCGAACTGGTTACGTTGCAGCAACGCCCTTCGGTTTTGGCGGACGCTTTCCGCGCCACACTGGCCTCGATTCTCTACTCCGGCGAGAACGGCGACCGCCCGCGCGTGATCGTCCTCACCAGCGCCAATCCCCGCGAGGGCAAGACCACCGTGGCCAGCAACCTGGCCCTCGCCGCCGCCGAGATCGGCCAGTCGGTCCTCCTCATCGACGGCGATCTGCGCAAAGGCCGCCTGCACGAAATCTATGAAGCCCCGAACGCCTGGGGGCTAAGCGACGTGCTCGCCGGCAAGGAAGACGGGCAAGCGGCAGTGGGCAGTGGGCAGTCGGGCAAGGAGAACGGGCAATCGTCCATCGACCATCGACAATCGTCAACATTCTTCCTTCCCACCGGCTGCGGCGGTCTATCCCTGCTGCCTTCCGGCTCGCCCGCCGCCAACATCTCCGGCCTGCTCTATTCATCGCGGGCGCTGGACTTTCTGAAACGCATGCGCCAGGAATTCCAGATGGTCATCATCGACAGCCCGCCCATGCTCAACATGCCGGACGCGCGCATGCTTGGCCGCATGGCCGACGCCGTGGTTCTGGTAGTGCGCTCCTCACAGACCACCCGGGAAGCCGCGGCCGCCGCCGTCGAGCGCCTCCGCGAAGACGGCACCCGCGTCCTGGGCACCATCCTGAACCAATGGGACCCGAACAAAACCAGCTATTCCGGCTATGCGTATTCCTATCGCCATTACCAGTACGACCCGAACCACTACTAGGTTCTGTCTCTTGAATCTTGAATCTTGAATTTTGACTCCTGACTCCTGACTCCCGGTATTCGTTGTCCCGACTCTCGACTCTTAACTCTCGACTGTTCTCCCATGGCCCCTCTTCGTCGTCGCATTCTTCTCCGATCCGCCAAGCTTTTTGACTTGGTGCCGATGGTGTTTTCTTTCGGGCTGGCCACTGTGCTAGTGGCGCGCCAGGCTGCGGCGACGTCGCTTGCCGACTTCCTCTCGATGCGGATCAGGCTCCAGAACTTTGTCATCTTCGCGGGTTTTCTTCTCGCCTGGCACGTAATCTTTTCAGCCCTGGGTCTTTACGGCTCGAAGCGTTTCTCCTCGCGCTGGGCGGAGGTATTTGACGTCGCGAAGGCGGCCGTGCTGGGTTCCGCCCTCATCTTCGTTGCCTCGTTCCCTCTGCGGATCGGCATGGCAACGCCGCTCTTCATCCTGACTTTCTGGGCAGCCGTCACCCTCGGGGGAGGCGCCAGCCGTCTGCTTCTCCGCTGGTTCCTGGCGGGAGCACGCCGTCGCGGCCGCAACCTACGCCAGATGGTGGTGGTGGGCACCAACCCGCGCGCCATTCGTTTCGCCCGCAAGCTCGAGTTGCGTCCGGAGTTCGGTTACCGCATTGCCGGCTTCGTGGACGACCCCTGGCACGGCCTCGCGGAGTTCCGCCAGACGGGCTTTCCGCTGGTCTCTGACCTTGCTGGTTTTCACACTTTCCTGCGCGAGCATGTTGCGGACGAAGTGATGGTCGCCCTCCCCATGCGCTCCCTCTATGCGCAGGCGGCGCGCATTGCCGCGCTTTGCGAGGAGCAGGGCATCGTGGTGCGGCTGCTCTCCGACCTCTTCAACCTCCACCTCGCCCGTCCCCGCGCGGGAGAATTTGAAGACGAGACCGTGATCACGCTTTCCTCCGGAGCGCCGGACGGCTGGCAGCACGTCTGCAAGCGCGCCCTGGACATCTCGCTCTCGCTCCTGGCCCTGCTGCTGCTCTCGCCCCTGTTTTTGCTCGCCGCGCTCGTCGTCAGGCTCACCTCGCCCGGGCCCGTCTTCTTCGTTCAGGACCGCGTCGGCCTCAACAAGCACCGGTTCCCCATGATCAAGTTCCGCACCATGGTGGCCGATGCCGAGCGCCGCCAGCGCGAGATCGAATCCCTCAACGAGGCCACCGGCCCCGTCTTTAAGATCAGGAACGACCCGCGCATCACGCCCGTCGGGGCGTTCCTCCGCAAGACCAGCATCGACGAGCTTCCCCAGCTCTTTAACGTCCTCAAAGGCGATATGAGCCTGGTCGGCCCCCGCCCCCTCCCCGAGCGCGACTACAACGGCTTCGACCAGGATTGGCAGCGCCGCCGCTTCTCCGTCCGCCCCGGCATCACCTGCCTCTGGCAAATCAACGGCCGCAGCACTTGCGCCTTTGAAAAATGGATGCAACTCGATATGCACTACATCGACCACTGGTCCCTCGGCCTCGACTTCAAAATCCTGGCCATGACCATCCCCGCTGTTCTGAAGGGCGCGGGCGCCGCATGAAGCCGCGAACCCGCACGAGTCAGCCGAACGCTTTGCTCCCCGAAGGGGAGGCGATTGAGTAGCCGTGGGTGAAACCCACGGATAATCCGCCATCCACCGACAGACGGCCCTGAAGGGGCCGAATTGGTTCTGTAAAGAAACATCGCCGCTACTCACGAGATGGGCACAATTGTTGGAACCGAATCCGTAATCTGGGCCAAGCCGAGCCTGCTGCAACGAGCCCTCGCGTTGTCGTCCAATACCACAGCGCGGCAGGGCAGCCTTTCCCTCGTCGATCAGGGCGTGGTTAGCGCCACAAACTTTCTCACGGGCGTCATTATCGCGAGGGCCTGCTCGAAGGAAGAACTCGGCCTGTACATGCTCGGCTTCAGCCTGATCCTGCTGGTGACCGACTTGCAATCGTCGCTTATTGCGACACCCTACATGGTCTATGCGCCCCGCCTCAAAGGCGAGGCTCACGCCTCGTACACGGGCAGCACGCTGATCCATCAGTTGGCCCTCTGCTTCCTCATCGTACTTGGGTTAATAGGTGCCGAGATTGCCCTCAGGCACGGAGTTGGCCCGCGCGGCCTGGCACCGGTGTTGTGGGCCTTGGTTGCCATGGCCACGTTCATCACGCTCCGCGAATACGCGCGGCGTATCTGCTTCGCGTGCCTGAACGTCAAGCGGGCTCTCGTTTTGGACACCTGCATTGCGGCTGTTCAAATCGGCGGCCTCCTCCTCCTTGCCCGCTTCGGGTTCCTCTCCGCGAGCCGAGCTTATTGGGTCGTGGGATTTGCCTGCGGGACTGCCGTCTTGGTCTGGCTTTGGTCGGAGCGGTCCTTCTATCGCCTGCGCATTCGCGAATCCCTTGCCGACTTCAAGAGGAATTGGACCTTTGGGAAATGGGTTTTCGCCAGCGGCCTTGTCTGGGCAATCAGCATGAATCTCTACCCCTGGCTGTTGGCGGCGTTCCACGGCACTGCGTCCGCCGGAGTATGGGCAGCCTGCATGGGAGCTGTTGCCCTTGGCAATCCCGCTGTGCTGGGCGTCCAGAATTTATTGGGACCCAAAATCGCCCACGTGTATGCGCAGGATGGCTGGAAGTCGTTGCGCAAATTTGTGCTCAGGTCCAGCCTTGCTTTCGCTCTCCCCATGTTGTTTTTCTGCGTGGCTATGACGTTACTGGGCGGCACTCTGGTGACCATGCTCTACGGCCACAAGTACGCAGGCAATGGCTTGGTCGTCGCTCTCTTGGGGATCAATCTTGCGGTGTCCATCTTAGCGTTCTTGTTTTCGCGGGCGCTCTTTGCGATTGAGCGCGCCGACGTGGACTTCGTAGTGAGCTTCCTGGCTCTGATTATCATGATCACCTTGGGCCTGTGGTTGGTGCGGCGACTCGGACCTATCGGCGCTGCGTTCGGGATGCTGGGGGCCAACCTCACGACATTAATGGTAAGAGCAGGAGCGTTCCTGATGCTTCCACCCGACATTTCCAGAGGGCAGCGTAAGCGATGGGAATAGCCCGCTCAGTTGGAGCCATGCGTGAGTATCTGATGACGACCAAGACAGGCGGAGGACTTACCCGAGTCCCCTACACGAGCTTCTTCTTGCTGCTAATAGTATTCCTCCTAGCGCAGCCATTTTATTTTTCCGACCCTATCGACGACGGTGGACTGTCTGCCTCAGTTAGAGCCCAGTTGATTAGCGCAGGCGATCCAGAGCGCCAAGTCGGGCTATTGTTGCTGGCGCTATTTGCAATTGTCAGCCTGTGGCGCTACAGACGCTCTGACCTCCGCGCACATCGCTGCCTTTCCTGGCCCGTTCTATTGTTTTTGTCGTGGGCGTGCATGAGCATTATTTGGTCGATTGACCCTAGCCTGACCGTTAGAAGGGTTGGAGTCTTGCTTATCCTTTGCTTGGGCGCAATCGGAGTCGGAAAGTCCTTTTCTTACCGTAACGTGGTTCTATTTACGTTCATCTGCGGGATGGCGACCGTTGCGGGTGGCCTGATTTCCGAACTCGCACTGGGCACATTTCACCCGTTCGAGGCTGGGTATCGATTTGCCGGTTTCATGCATCCGAATTTCACCGGCTGGAATTGCTCGTTATGCCTGATCGCTATCGTCGCACTGGCTCGGAACAAACCACGCCTCGTGCGACATGCATACACGGTCGCCTTCTTCGGAGTTGCAGCGTGTCTCTTACTCACGAAATCGAGGGGCGCGTCGGCCGGTGCGTTGTTGGGCCTGGTTACCTACTTTATCCTGGTATCGTCACGGAGACGCATCGTGGCTGTAGCGTGCACTGCCGCATCCATAACATGTGCTGTATTTCTTCTCAGTGTCTTGGCTCAGCAGGATATCGGGGGCACCGACACGCGCGCACGGCTGACGTCAGCTCTTTTGTTAGGACGAACGGAAGATCCGACAAGCCTGACTGGCCGCGCCCCATTCTGGGAAGACGTGTTGTTGCCCCATTTCATGGAACGCCCATTAGCAGGGCACGGCTATGACTCGTTTTGGACCGCTGGCAGATACGCACAAAATGCGTCGGCCAGGGGATGGTTCTTCCCGGACTCTCACAACAGTCTCGTTGAAATAGCGCTAGGTCTCGGAGCGGTCGGGCTAGTCCTGTATATCACGGTGTTTGGAGTTGCTCTTTACCTTTCCGTTTGTGCGTCGGACTCCTCACCCGGTTGTGCTGGTCCTTTTGCGGCAGCGGTTCTGGTGTGCTCGTTCGTGAACAGTAACTTGAGTGCGGCCCAGCTAAAACCGTACTTGGGAAGCTTTGTATTTTTGGTAATACTTGCTCAGATAGCCTTCAGCGAACGCCTGGTCAGGAGGTGCGTGAGCTATGTCCCATCCAGATATTACCGTCGTCCTGTCCACTTACAATAGGGCCGAGATGCTTCGAAGTGCCTTGCGAAGCCTCACCGTTCAAGAAACGGATCATGAATTCTCATACGAGATTCTCGTGATCGATAACGGTTCTACGGAGCCCACTCGCGCTGTCGTCGCGGAGATCGCTGCGAGTTCGTTGGTCGCGGTCAGCTACGTACGGGAGGAAGCTAAAGGCCTCGCCCGCGCACTCAATAGGGGCGTGAGGGAGGCCCGGGGAGACTGGATTGCGTTCTTCGATGACGATCAATTGGCGGAACCCAACTGGCTGAAGGGCCTCCTTTCGGCTGCCTCGGTCACGAAGGCAGGAGTCGTCGGCGGCAGTAGGCGATTGCAGTTACCCACGGGAGGAACGCTGGTTCTTGGTCCGACCTGCCGGAGTTTGCTGGGTGAATATCTTAACGATGGACGGGCTCGAGTCTGCCAGGGTAAGCGCATACCGTCTGGGGGCAACCTATTAATAGCGCGTGAGGCGTTCAACTCTATGGGGCTGTTCGACACCTCGATGGTGATGGCAGGTGAAGATAGCGAGTTTGTCAAAAGAGCTCGCGCATCGGGCATTATCGTTGCAATCTCCCCCACTGCTATAGTTCATCACGTAATACCCCCCCACCGCGTGACGGCGAGCTATCTTCGGTGGACATCGATGAGATGGGGAAATAGTTTTGCCTTTATCGATTGCAAGCACTCTGGTAGCGCAAAAATGTTCTGCTTCTTCGTGGCCAGGATCGGCCAAGCGATTTTTGTCAACCTTCCCCTCCTGATCTTCAGCGTTTTGACGCGCAATGCCACCCGATCTTTGGATCGCGTGTGCTTGCTGTGGCGCGCCTTTGGGTATGCCTGTGGGACCGTTTATCTTGCTGCCCCTTGCTTATTCAAACAGGCGACCTTTTTTTCCCGATTACAGCTCAGAAAAGAGAGAACAACCTTCTCGGAGTCCCCGGCGCTCGAGGGTTAGTCTCTCCGCCGCTGGGCGAGTGCCCTTTCCGTCCAGTCGATCGCCCAAGGTACTTCTGCCGCTGTGCCAGATATGGGTGGCCGAAGCAGGCCGACTCGCTAAAGAATCATCGCGCAAACAGCGCCAGACAGGGCTTACGCATGAATGTACTTCTGATTCACGACTTTTACCAACTATACGGCGGAGAAGATGCCGTCGCCTTAGCCGAAAAGGAGTTGCTCGAGCAGCACGGGGAACAAGTGACTTCATACACGCGGCACAACGACGAGATAATGCGTTACACTTTGCTGGAAAAGCTCGCGTTTATATCAAACACAATCTACTCTCTCCGCACGTCGAGAGAACTCCGGGGAATTGTCGAGATGGGCCAGCCAGACGCGGCCTACATTCACAATGTGTTTCCACTCATCTCTCCTTCCGCGTATCACACGCTCGACTCCTTGAAGGTCCCCTCTTTCCAAGTCGTTCACGATTTTCGATTTCTCTGCCCCAACGGCTGGTTTTATAGCAACGGCCATATCTGTGAACGCTGCAAGCAGGGCAACTACCTGAATGCGGTCCGATATCGCTGCTACCGCGATAGCTACACGCTTAGCGCGCTTTACTCTGCCTCGATTGGACTCAACCGAATTGCTGGCATGCTTAGGAAAATCAGCGCCTTCATCTGCCTCACAGAATTCATGAAGCTCCAGTTGCTGGAAGTCGGCATCCCTGAGGAAAAGCTATTCATCAAACCGAACTTCATCGACCCAACCGGTGTCATTCCATGCCCCGGGGGTGGCAACTATGTGGTTTACCTGGGTCGCCTTTCTTCAGAAAAGGGTCTCTGGACGCTCGTTCGCGCGTTCGAAGCGCTGAAAAACCCGCTTTTGAAGATTGTCGGAACGGGTCCCCTGGAGACCGCGTTGAAGGGCTATGTTCGAGAAAGAGGAATAACGAACATTGAGTTCGCGGGTTTCAAGACCGGACTTGAGAAGTGGGATTTGCTAAAGGGCAGCTTGCTATCTGTGGTCCCCTCAGAATGGTACGAAGCGTTCGGCTTGGTCGTTCTCGAAGCGTACGCGGCAGGCAAGCCTGTGGTAGCTTCCGATATTGGCGGTCTGTCGTGTATCGTCAGAAATGGAAAGAGCGGCATCTTATTCCGGCCCGGCAGCGTCGCCGACCTAGCCGAAAAAGTCCGTTATCTGATAGAAAGACCCGCCGAAATAGAGGCCATGGGGCGGTACGGAAGGCAGTTGGTGGAGACGGAGTATGGCCCCGAACGAGCTTACGTTACCCTGATGGAGATATTTGATAAGGTGTCGAGGCAATACCAAGAAGGCCGTTCGGCTCTACATTCGAGCCTTTCGAGACGATTTCCCTGCCCACCTTCCACTGGAACCACGACATAAAACACCACGTGACAAAGGAGCAGAGATGTCGACCGGTGAACCTATTAAGGTCCTGATCGGGATTGTCTCGTATAACCATCGGAGGTTTCTTGCGCGGTGCCTGGATTCCGTGACGGCCAGCGCCAAGCACAATTCACTGAGAGTAGTCCTAGTGGATAACTGCTCCTCGGACGGGTCCGCAGGTTTCGTTCGCGAGCGGTATCCGTGGGCTGAGGTAATTGGGCGCCAGCGTAGTGATTCCTTCGGTGGGAATAACAACGTTGCGTTCGCAAGCTGCCAGAGCAAGTACTTCCTAATGCTCAACCCCGATACTGTACTGGGCGAAGGGGCTGTCGATGCTCTTGTGGATTTCATGGAGGACCACCTAGATTGCGGCGCCTGCGGGCCTAGGCTGGTCTTCCCGGATGGTTCCTTGCAGCTATCCTGCAGGCGATTCCCCACAGCGTGGTCAACCCTTCTGCGGCGATCACCAATCCGCGCGGTTTTGCCAAGGGACAGGAGGGGAGCGAGGCACCTAATGGTTGCCGACTCGCATGAACATGAGATGAGCGTGGATTGGATGCTTGGTGCGTGCATACTGGTACGCCGAGGGGCGATCGAAGGGACCAAGCTCCTCGATGAGGGTTTCCCACTCTATTGCGAAGATATCGATCTCTGTCTGCGACTGAAGAAACGTGGTTGGACAACCAATTACGTACCAAGTGCAACGGTTGTTCACCATCATCTAGCGAAAAGCGATTCAAAATTGTTCTGTCGTGAAAGCCTCCTCCATGCAAGGAGCATGCTTCACTTCATCAGGAAGCATTATGGCATCAACCGTGCCGGGTTTGACTCGTACCCCGGCATAAATCCGTCGCGGACTTCAGAGCGCACATCGAATCGACCGATGGCTAAGGCCGCGTAGGCGACATGGGCTAGCTGGCGCGCGGCGGAACCTTAAGCTACTGTTTCACCTCCAGTTGGAAACGAGCAACACAGGCAGATTTGCTACCTGCAAGTGCCTCGGCGCGCCCGACTTTTTCCCTTTCAAATCCCACACCTGTGTGAACTGCGTCGGGACGGCGTAGGTCACGGTCTGTTGGGAGTTCCAGACGGCCTCGGCGGTGGTGCCGGTAGGCCCGGAGAAGCGGCAGGTCCAAGTTCCGCTGGTATCCGATGAGCAAGGCGATGTCAGCTTGGCGCCCGTCATCCATTGGGCCACTTGGCCGTATGCCGTGCCGGCCGAGTGCAGTCCTGATTTCTGATCCCAGAGGCCTCCCCATGTACCGCCGTCGTAGGCATACCAGTAGAAACGACTGACCCCGCCCGACCAGTGAAGCAGGTAATACTTGGCTAGAAAGGCCGCTTGGCTGTCAGCATCGGTTAGATACTGCGTGGACGATGTGGTCCAGCCGCTTTCAGTGTCCCACAGTGGTTTTCCCTCGACGCCCGTGGCGAGCATCACAGATTTGTAGGTGGCGATGACTGTGTTAATGTCTTCGGCCGTCTGGCTCCAGTATCCGTGAAATGAAATGATATCGGCGTAAGGCGCGCCGCCGGCTGAAAGGAAAGACTGTAGCCACGCGGGGCCCTCCGAAACTGTGACCGATGGCGTTACTATCATAGCCTTGGGGTCGATTTCTTTGATGATGTTGTAGGCTTGCTGAGCCATAGAAACCATAGTGGGAATATCCCCGCAGTAGAAGTCAGGAACGTCGGGCTCATTCCAAAGCTCCCAGTATTTTATTCTCCCGGCAGCATGGGTCACGATGGCGGTCACGTAGTCATCCCAGTTCTGGAGGTCGGCGGGCGGTGCACATTCCCCTGGGCCGTACGGGCCGGGAGCGGTGGGTTCTGCGGAAGCCCAAGCAGGTGTGCGGCCAAACGTATAAAGTATGTCCCGCCCCTTCCCCACATTCAGAGCGATGTACTTGTCCAGGTCGCTGAAGTTATATGTCCCTGGCGCACTATTGATATCACTCCAAGCGATGTTGGGGTAGGCGTCCCACGTCCGCGCAGCCGCATAGGGCAGGGTCGACGTCGCATTTTCAAAGGAATCAAGGCTTAACCCAAAAAAGGAAGAGGGAACAGGAGTAGCTGCGGATGGTAGTGAAGGAGACACGCGCGGCGCTCCTTGGGTTCCAGGAACGAACTGGGCGTGACAAGGGACTCCCAACAGAAACAGGGAGAGCACAGAAGCTAAAGCGAGTGACTTGTTCTGGATAATCTCGAGTTTCATGTTAGTGGCTTCCTCCTAAAGTCATATCTTTACCGGTAATATTAGTCTGGAATCCGCATACGTCCCGACAACGACCACCGGGACGCGCCGCTGATAATCGGCGCGGCCCCGGTTCCGTAGGCTCCAAAGGTAATCGGGCTTCCCGCGGAGCCGGAAGAGGGCACGGTCAACTGCTCGCGCCAGGTGCAAGTGTTCTCGAATAGAATCGAATCGCCGGGATTGAACGTGGACGTGTTCACCTTGTTGATGGTGAGCCAGGGCGTGGACGGACTGGTTCCGTTGTTGCGGTCGTTGCCCACGGCCAGGCAGTTGTCCACGTAGTAGGTGGTGGCCCAGAGCGGCGAGCAGGAAAGCAGGAGCATGAGGATTAAGCGTTTGGTCATGATGCGTCACACTCCCATTGACTTCGGCGGCGTTCCGGCGAGAGCGGCAACATTCCTGATTGACGCACTTCTCCCGTCTATCGGCACATCGTAAGACTTCATGATCACCAGGGTAATGGCACCAAGGTACCACGGTAGGGATTAGGGAATAGGGATTAGGGGCTGGGGGCTGGGGAAAAGCAGAAAACTCTCGACTCTCGACTGTCAACTCCCGAGTGGGCGCGGCGTTCGATTTCATCGCCGGGACGGTTCGGCAAGCTCCGCCTTGGATGCGGGAGAACGGGCTCGAGTGGCTCTTCCGCCTCAGCCAAGAGCCACGACGCCTCTCGAGGCGGTACCTGGTCCTCGGGTCGAGATTCGGGTGCGAGGTGCTTCTGGAGCTTTTGGGCGACAAAAAGTCAGTGACGAGTGACAAGTGACGAGTGACGAGCCGGACGAACACAGAACCGAAAGTCGAAAAGCGAAATTCGAAGCGAAAATCCAACACGGTTTGTGAAGCGAAAATTAACCCCAAAATGCAGCCCGAAAAGCTGAAAAATCCACTCGAAATTCGATGCAAAAATCGATGCCGGAACCCAGCGCGAAATCTGAAGCGATAAATCAACGCGAAAATGCGGCCTGAAAACAGAAAATCCAGCCCCAAATTCGGCGCCAAAATGGGCACTGGAAAATGGGTTAGAAAAGGCCCTCGGGACACGAGTCTCCAGGGCCCAATTTCCAGCCCCGATGGTCGATTTTGGGGCTTCCCGTTTCGGTCTTTTCGTCGCCCGGATTTTCGATCTTCGACTCTCGACTTTCAACTTTCGACTGTCGACTGTCGGTCTTTCTGTCTCGTGGCCGCCTTGGGCCTGGTGCTCGGCTACACGGCCTTTAAGTGGGGCGGGGTGGCGCGAAGCAGCCAGTACCCGATCCTGTTGGCGCTGGGGCTGCTGGCGGTCGCGTGGAGCGCCGGGCGCCGGCGTGCAGAGCGGGCGCCGCTTCCCGGGCGGGTTCGCTGGGCGGCAGTGTTGCTGGCCTACATCCTGCTGCAAGTGATTCCACTGCCGGTGGCAGCGTTGCGGGTGCTTTCGCCCGGGCGCGCGCGAGCCGTGGAGGCGCTCGCGCCGGTCGGAGCGAAGCTCCGCGTTGCCCCTCTAAGTGCTTCTTCCTCAGCAACTTTCCAGTGCTTTCTGCTGCTCTGCGGGTACGTGGTTGTCTTCCTCCTGGTGAGCGGGTTGCCGCGGCGCCTGGGAGACCGCCGATGGCTAGCCGTGTGGCCAATTGTGGCGATCGCCGCGCTCGAGGCGGGCCTGGGGCTGTGGCAGAACTTCGGCAGGACAGGCGAGGCGGCGCAGTGGGGCACGTACGTTAACCACAACCACTACGCTGGTTTCCTCGAGATGGCGCTACCCTTCGCCGTGATGTACCCGGTCGCCCTGCTGCGCCGGCGGCGGAACCGCCCGCTGGCCGCTACGCTCGCGGCTTGCGGCGTGTGGGCGCTGGCGGGCGTGATGCTCGCCGGCATCGTTAACTCCTTGTCACGCATGGGTTTCATCGCCACTCTCGGTTCCCTGTTGCTGATGGGGACACTGGCGTTTGGAAATCGCCCACTGGGTTGGTTGCGGTCGAACCGGAAGCGGCGTTGGGGCGCGGCGGGAATGCTCGCCATGGCGTTGCTGGCGGGCTCCGCCTTCCTGCCGTCCGAGAGATTGATTCTGCGGTTTGCCGAGCTCACTTCCAGCGATCCGACCGGGGGCGGCCGCGCCAAACTTTGGGCCGCGACCCTTCCGCTCATCAAAGCATATCCCGTCTTCGGCTGCGGCTTGGGCGGATACGAAACGGCATTCCTGAAATTCAAGACCTTCGACCCGCTCATCAGGGATGATTTCGCACATAACGATTATTTGCAACTACTTGCGGAACTCGGCCTCGCGGGTTTCGCGATTCTCGCCGTGCCGGCGTGTAGCCTCGTCATGTCAACGCTCCGCAAGGCCGTCGTGTCCCGAGACCCGGAGGGGCGTTGTTTTGCCGTCGCCTGCGCGGGCGCACTGGCCGCGATTCTGCTGCACAGCCTCGCCGACTTCAACTTGTATATTCCCGCCAACGCGATGCTGCTGGCGTGGATCGCAGGCATGTCGCCGGAGGCGCGGCCTCCGTCAGCCATCCTGAATCGGTGGGAACGGCTCGCATCGGGCAAGCTAAGTAGCCGAGAGCGGCGTGAAGAACAGACTCAAGAGCCGGGAGGAAGCCATGAAATCTCTCTATCTGTTTATCGTCATGACGACTGCCGGGTTGCTGATGGCCGCCAGTCCGCTGGGCAGGGTTAGTAGTTCGGGGCCATTGACGCTGAACGGCAAGGCGCTGCCGGCGACAGCGGTTGCATCATTGCCGGTGGTCGCGGGCGACGAGATTGCCACCTCGAGTTCCGCGGCCATGATCTATTTCACGGACAAGAGCCGTGCGACCATCGCGCCCAATTCGAAGATCAGGCTGGAGACTCACAACGCTTCGGTGGCGCTGCGCGTAGTCTCGGGTTCCGTCGATTTGAAGAGGGCGGAAGGCTCGCAGATCAGCTTGATCGAGGCTGCTCGAACGGCGGCGTTGAGCACTGCCACCGGCCGGCCCAGTCTACCCCCACCACCCAAGCCACCGGTGCCTCCCCCACCCAAGCCGCCCCCACCACCACCGCCACCGCCGCCGCCTCCCCCACCTCGAAGTCCACATTGCCCGCCAGGCGACCCCGATTGCCATTAGGAGTGCCAGCGGTCAGGCACGGTGCGCCGGACGCCCGGCGCCAGGTGCTGCCCAGCCCGGGGCCGCTGTGCCTGCTGGTTCGACTATGCGAATCTTGACCTTCATCCTGGGGTCGATCCTGGCCTGCTACTGTGCGGCGGGCATCCTTGCTCGGAGCCTTTGGCAGAATAACCAGAGCGCAAACCGCGTCCTCTGCCGATTCCTGCTCTGCGCCAACGAACCGCTGGTGGAACAGGCGCGGCAGCAAATGGCAAGCGTCGAGGGAGAGGCCGCGCAGAAGGCCGTTGCTACATTGAAGTTGGTCCTCGATCGCGACCCGCAGAACCCCTATCGATGGGCCGACCTTGGAGAAGCATTTCTCGAAGCCGGGCAGGATGAAAATGCTCGCTACTGCTTCGACCAGGTGGCGGCCCTCGCCCCCGACTCTGCCGACCTTCTGCTGCGTTCAGCAAACTTCCACTTGCAAGTTGGCGAAACCACAAAAGCCCTTCCAATTTCTGCCCACATCCTGACGCTCACTCCCGATTACGACGCGCTCATCTTTAGTGAGTACACGCGTTTTGTGGAGCACGTGGAGGACGTTCTGCGCTACGGCCTTCCGGAAGACCGCCGCGCAGTGGAGTCCTGGCTGCGATATCTGATCCAAGACGGACGCCTGGAGGACGCGCAAAGCACTTGGCAGTGGCTCGCAAGGCGAGGGTATGCCGATGACGCGTTGGCAGGGGAATACGTCGAGTTTCTGATCCGGCAAAGCCATCCCGACTGGGCAGCATCCGCGTGGGTCCGGTACTTGGGCACGCACTCAGGCGACTACCGCAAGTCTAGCTACCTTTTCAACGGAGGCTTCGAATCGGAGCCTGCCCCGTCCCCATTTGATTGGAACTTGGCCCGTCCCCAGGGTGTCGAGGTCGCCCGTGACTGCACGACCGCCGGGTCAGGGAAATGCGCACTCCGGATCGAATTCGCCGGCACTCAGAATCTCGACTTCGCGGCTGCCTCGCAAGTAACCTTCGTGACACCGGGTGTCTATCGCTTCCACGCCTTAATCCGAACCGAGGGTTTGACCACAGACCAGGGAATCCGATTTCGGATTTCCGATGCCGAGGCGCAAGCCCGTCTGGATGTGATTATCGGACAGTCCACCGGCTCCATGCTCTGGTCACCGGTAGAGTACGATCTCGTAGTCCCCCAGGCGACCAGACTTCTCCAAGTGCAGGTTATCCGCCAGCCGTCGCTGAGATTCGACAACAAAGTTGCCGGGACGGCCTGGGTCGACGACTTGAGGTTGGAACCAATTGGCAATCGCTCCTCACGATAGCCGCTCAGCCGCAATCCGGACCTTGCCTTCCGGCACATTGTCGAAGGTCATGCCGACTTCTACCCGAGGCGGCGAATTCGAGCCCGAGGTTCAGCTCTGCCATGGCGGCTCTTGTGCAGAGGCGCCCATCACGAGAGAATCAGTTGATGTGAAGCAATAAGTCGGATCCTTCCACCCCCCCTTCCCCCGCTTTTCCCCCCCCTTTTCCCTTTCCCGCCCTAACCAGATAAATAGGCTACTTTAGGTGGGCTTCTGTAAATCGAAGCTCGCCCCGCAATTTACTCAGTAGACGAAAGGCAGAAACCCCGTCTCGTAGCGAATGCCCTCACCTTGCCGCATGTTGTAGATGGCGATGCCCAGGTTGACGGCTTCTTTGACCAGAACGAATTGCCCACCCGAGAGTTCGTCCGGCAAAGAAGTCCGGTCCAGATCCTTTTGGTCGGCTTGAAGGAAATAGCCAGGCTGGTTCACTGACTGCATTTTCCGGAAGTTCAATAGTCCTTAACGCGATTTGCGCCAAACGTAGGCAGTTTGGCAACGTCCCAGCCGCCGCCAAGAGCTTTGACGAGAAGCACGCTCGCGTCCATACGCCGCCGGAGGATGTCGATGGCATTCCGTTCATTCGCGAGCTCGATCGTTTCGGCCGTGATGACCTGGAGGTAAGTGTCGGCCCCACCCTGATAGCGATTCGTGAAAAGATGCAGCGAATCTTTCGACGATGCGATGGCCTGATCTTGCTGTTGTGTTTCGTTCTCGAGAATACGCAATACGGCGAGGTTGTCTTCGACTTCCTGGAATGCGATCAGCGAAGTCTGACGATAGGTGGCGACGGTGGCGTCATAGTTTGCCCGTGCGGATTCAGAGGTAGCGCGACGCCGGCCTGCGTCAAACAGAGTTTCCGCGAGGGAGGGACCAAGAGCCCAGAATCCCGCCGGCCAAGTAAACCAGTTTGAGCCTCGCGTGCCCTCGAAGCCTGCCGTTCCGTCGAGCGTGACCGTCGGAAAGTACGCTGCTCGGGCGATACCGATTTGCTGATTAGCTTCCGCCGTACGCCTTTCCGCAGCGGCGACATCCGGCCGACGTTGCAAAAGCTCTGACGGAAGGACAGTTGGGATGATGGGAGGCTGAGTCTTGAGCGGCGCTACCGCCAGGCTGAACTCCGCCGGCGGCTTGCCGACGAGGACGGCGATAGCGTGTTCAAATTGCGCTCGTTGGACAGTAACATCGGTATCCTGGACGCGCGTGGTGTCTAACTGCGTTTGCGCTTGAGCCACGTCCGATCTCGGCGCAACGCCTCCCTTGTACCGATGCGTGGTGAGCTGCACATTGTCGGTATAAGCTTTGACCGTATCGTCGAGGAGTTTTTTCTGAGCGTCAGCGCTACGCAACTCGAAATAGTCCATGGCCAGTTCGGCTTCCAGGCTCAACTTTGCGGTTTCGTAATCGCCGGCGGTGGCTTGGGCCTCTTCGCGCGCGGCGGCAACAGCTCGGCGCACGCGGCCCCAGAGGTCCAGTTCATAAGAAAGATCAATGGGCAGCGCGAAATCACCCTGGCTCACCTCCTCAACTTTCGACGGGAAACTCGGCGAATAGTCCGAAGCTTTTACAGAGCTAGCGTTCGGCGAGGTGGAGATAGTCGGAAACTGCGAAGCCCGATTGAAGCGTATTGCTTCGCGAGCTTCGCGGAGGCGTGCTTCCTCTACTTTCAGGGTCTGGTTCGAAGCGGCGATTTGTTCTTCCAACCCATTGAGTTCCGGATCCCCGAAGATTTCCCACCACTTCCCGCGGCTTGCCTGGTCGGCTGGATTCGCGGGCTGCCACTGGTCTGCTCCCTGGTAGGAGGCTGGCGGTTGTTCTTTATATGCCGTGGGCGTCGGGGCGCTCGGCTTGACATATTTAGGCCCAACCATGCAGCCCGCGAGCGCGAAAACCAACATCCCCAGAAGCGGTGCGACGATGCTTGTTGCGATATAGCGAAACCTAACCAATGCGTATTTCATCGCGCCGGACCACCTGCTGAGTTGTCGCTCACGCGCACCGGAGTGCCGTCGACGAGCGAATCCGATGGGTCCACAATCACGGCATCGGCCGGCTGCAGCCCGGAGACGATATCCACGCTGTTGCCATAGTCGTGATTGATTTTCACTGAAACGAGCCGGGCCTTGCCGTCGCGAACAAGCGCAACTTGTAAGCCTTCCTTGCGGAAGATCAGTGTGTCCGCGGGAATGGTCACAGAGTGCGTCACCTCGGGCAGCTTCAGGTGCACAAAGGCGTAAGCGCCCGGCAAGAGCCGGCCAGTGGGATTATCGATATCGACTTCGACGAGCAGTGTCCGTGAAGCCAGATTGATGGAATTGGTATTGCGAACGATGGTGCCTCGGAAGGTTTCGCCCGGAAATTCATCGAGCGTCAACGTAGCGGACCTGCCAGACCGCACGCTAGGGGAGTACACCTCAGGAACCGCCACGTAGACTCGGACGGTGCGGATGGCCGCCATGTGAAAGAGCTCCCGTGGCTCGGTACTGGCGCCGCCTGATACACCAGAAGCCGCACTGCTTCCACCTGCGCCCGCATCGATCAGCGCCCCAATGTCTGTGCTACGGGCCGTGATGATTCCGTCAAAAGGGGCGTAGACTTTTTCGAAGGACTGCAACCGCTCGAGGCGACGCACGTTGGCGGCGTTGGCTTCCAATGTCGCTTGCACTGCCTTCAGGTTGATGACGGCCTGGTCTGTTTCCTGCTGGGAAACCGAGCCATCACTCACCAGGCCTTGCCAGCGGTCGGCGGTGATTTTGGCGATAGCGACGTTAGCCCGGGCGGTTTCCAGATCCCCGCGAGCTTGCTGGAGCTGTTGGTCAACTTCCGGCGTGTCGATCACCGCCAGCAATTGGTCCTTTTTCACATGTGCCCCGATATCAAAATACCAGTGTAGGAGATAGCCATTGGTTCGCGCGTAAATCGGAGCGTCGATGAAGGCCTGGGTAACGCCTGGGAGCACAATTTCATTTGTCGGCGAGCCTGGACGCGGAAGTATCACGCGCACCGTAGGAATGGCGGCCTGATCCGTCGCGACCTTGAGGCTTGCTTCGAACTGGAGCCGAGAGCGAATTCCCGCGAAAATCGCAACGCTCAGAGTGAGGCCAAGTACGGCAACTCCCAGGAGGGCGGCCTTATGCAACCCGCTGCCTGGTTTAGACTCGGCTGGCGGGCATCCTGCGCTGACCCACGCCGGGGTAGCCGAACGATGCGACCCGCTGCCTGGTTTAGGCTCGCCTTGCGGGACTCCTGGAGTCAGGGCCGCGTTCTCATGAGTCTCTTTCACTGTCCGGCTGTCATTCTTATCGCTGATCATGCTTCGCTCCTTCCTGACCTAGTACTCAATGACGGAAGTCGCCGTGATAACGTGACGCTTTGGAAGGGCGGGGCTTCAGCCCCGCCGCCTCCGGGAGCCCAACGAGTTGGGCCTTTAGGCCCTGAAGCCACGTTCCTTCAGGGGCTAAAGCCCCCAATGACGAGCCGTTTTCCGTGGCGGGGCTGAAGCCCCGCCCTTCCCGCCGCTCAGCAATATGACGCGGAATTTTGTCGGCAAGCACTAGTTAAGCGCAGGTGAACCATCAGCTCCGCCTTCCGCCAAAGAATCAACCGCTGCACCTCTCCCGTGCAGCAGCGCAAAAACCGAGGGCACGAAAACGAGTGTGGCTACCGTCGCACAGAGCAGGCCCCCAATCACGGCGCGCCCCAGGGGTGCGTTCTGCTCGCCTCCGTCGCCCAGCCCCAAAGCCATGGGGATCATGCCGATGATCATCGCCAGAGCGGTCATCAGCACAGGGCGGAAGCGTGTGAATCCGGCTTCCACGGCCGCTTGCAGCGCATGGCCGTGGCCGGCGAGGCGTTCTCTTGCAAAGGTGACCACCAAAATGCTGTTGGCAGTGGCCACACCCATGCACATAATGGCGCCCATCAGGGCAGGAACGCTGAGTGTTGTGTGCGTCAGGAACAGAAAGCCAACGATGCCTGCAAGCGCAGCGGGAAGCGCGGTGATGATAATGAACGGATCGAGCCAGGACTGAAAGTTCACCACGATCAAGAGATAGACCAGAACGATTGAGAAGACGAGCCCGCCCAGCAAACCTAAATAGGAACTACGCATGGCTTGTACCTGACCCTTCACGCTCACGAAGCTGCCGCGCGGCAAGGACGTTCGATTGGCGTTTACGATGCTTGTGACTTCGCGGCTTACTGCTCCCAGATCGCGTCCTTGGATAGCCGCGTAAATATCCACGACGCGCCGGATGTTGTAATGCGAAATCACTTCCACTTCGTTCGCTCGCTGGACCGAAGCGACATCCGCGAGGATTTCCGGTCGCGTGGCGGTGGCGGCATTGAGAGGAGTGTTTTGCAGGTCTTGCAGAGACTCAACCGCATATTGCGGGGTTTGGGTCACCAACTGGTAGCTGACTCCGTTCTGCCGATTGAGGAAGAACATGGGCGTGATCTGGAAGCTCCCGCTCAGCGAGTTCAGGAGGCTGCTCGCGACATCTCGTTCCGCGTAACCGCCCTGGGCTGCCTTGGTGCGATCCACCGTCACCTCAAACGCCGGATAATCGAAGGCTTGCTGTATGTGCGCGTCGGCTATGCCCGGAACTTTGGTAATTTCCCGCAACATGCGTGCAGCGACTTCCCGATTGTCGTTGATATCGGATCCTTCGATCTGCACGTCGATGGGCGCCGGCAAGCCAAAGTTCAAGACCTGCGTAACCATGTCTGCAGGCAGAAAGTAGATCGTCGTGGCGGGAAACTCTCGCGGCAGCTTTTCGCGCAAGCGCTGAACATAGTCCGCGGTGGGATGATGTTTCTCCTTGAGAGACACAAGAATATCTGCGTCGCCTGCTCCGATGAGGCCGGATGTGGAGTGCATGTAATTGATGGTGCTGTAGGGCAACCCAATGTTGTCGAGAATGTTGTCCATTTCCTGGTTGGGAACCTCTTGCCGGATTGAGCCCTCGACGATGTCGCAAAGCTTCGCAGTCTCCTCGATTCGCGTGCCACTCTTGGCGCGAAGATGGAGGATGAATTGACCGTTGTCGCTCGCCGGGAAAAAATTCTGCCCCAACCAGGGAATGAGCAGAAAAGCCGCGAGGCACGCACCTAGAAACGCCGGTATAAACATCTTTCGGCGCTGAACCAGACTGCACAGCAGACCATGATACGAGAGACGAAGCCGTTCGAAGCCGCGCTCGAAGGCTTGCTGGAAGCGTACTAAGGGATTGCGGGACTGTCCGCCGTTATGCTCCTTGGCGCGAAGCAGATACATCGCGAGAGTGGGAACCAGCGTACGCGACAGGATGTAAGACGCAAGCAAGGCGAATACCACAGCTTCCGCGAGCGGCACGAAGAGAAACTTCGAGACTCCTGCCAGGGAGAACATGGGCAAGAAAACGATACAGATGCAGAGCGTGGATACCAGGGCGGGAAGGGCGATTTGTGCCGCACCTTCCAGGATGGCGTCGCGCTGCGCATGCCCTTCTTCGAAGTAACGCTCGATGTTTTCAATCGTAACCGTCGCATCGTCTACGAGAATTCCGACCGCCAGGGCTAAGCCTCCCAGCGTCATCGTATTGATCGTTTCTCCCAGAAAGCCGAGAACGATCACCGAGGTGAGAATCGAGAGTGGAATCGACACGGCGATGATCAGCGTACTCCGCCAGTTTCCCAGGAAGAGCAGAATCATGAGAGCCGTCAGGCAGGCGGCGATGACAGCCTCGCGGATGACACCGTTTACTGCGCCGCGGACGAAGATGGACTGATCGGCCAGAGGCACAATTTTCAATTGCGGCGGCAGGGTCTGCGCGGCGCGGGGAAGAACGTCGCGAATGCCTTTCACAACGTCCATCGTGGAGGCGTTGCCGGCCTTGTAGATGGTGACCAGGGCGCCACGACGGCCATCCTGGCGCACGATGTTAGTCTGCACGGCAAAACCGTCGCGGATATTTGCCACGTCCCGAAGATAGATGGTGGAATCGCCAACCACTTTGACCGGCAGATCGTTTAATTCTCGAACCATCTTCGCATTGGAGTTCGGGCGAACGTCGTACTCGAATTCGCCAATTTTTGCGGTCCCCCCAGGCAAGATCAGATTTTGCTGCTGTACGGCACTGAGAATATCTTGCGGCGACAATCCCTTGGACTGAATCAAGCCTTCGTTCAAGTCAATCATTACCTCACGCTGCTTGCCGCCATACGAATAGGGAATCACAGCGCCGGGAACGGTGACGAGTTGTGGCCTGAGAAAATTCTGCGAAAGGTCGTTCAACTGCTGCTCCGAAAGGCCTTCTCCCGATATGCCCAATTGCAGAATCGGCACGCTCGAAGCGCTGTAGTTGATGATCAGCGGAGGCAGAGTGCCCGGTGGCAATTGGCGTAAGATGGTCTGGGACACGGCAGTAACCTGGGCGTTCGCGGTGTCTAAACTTGCGCCCGGTTGAAAGTAAATCTTGACGATGGCCTGGCCATTTACCGTCGTCGACTCAAGGTGTTCGATATTGTCAACCGTGGCGGTCAGCACTCGCTCATAAGTGCTGGTGGTCCAGCCCTCTAATTCTTCCGGATTCATTCCTGTGTACTGCCATCCGACCGCGACCACCGGTATGTTGATATTCGGAAAAATGTCAATGGGCGTGCGTGAGATCATCACCGGGCTCAGAATTAGAATGAGCAGAGCAAGAACGATGAACGTGTACGGCCGCTCCAGCGCAACCTTAACGATCCACATACTCATTCTCCCTGAAGGCTGGATTACATGGCCTTCAACTGGTCGTTCAGCGACGCCACTACATGCTTTAGGTCAGAGTCTGCCCTGCAGAATCTTCTTCGGGTTAGATGCCGTGTCGGTTATTGTGGTTCTCAAGATTTTGTCCTTCCCGTGCCTCCAAAAGGCATTACGTATGCCAAAATCGGGAACACACGGGCAGGTCCTAAACCATTCAGCGGAAAGATGTTCGGGGGACGGTCGAGCAGCGCGAGAACGTCGAGGCGAAAGAGAAGTGGCTGCGCAGGGTGTTGGGACGATTCCCGCGAACGTCAAGCTCGTCGTGGTGGATTTCGACCGCAATCCGCGTCGTGAAGTGGACCATCTTCGCCCTATCTAAGGCCGGCTGAAGCTGTGGCTCCACGAGCCGCGCGGAATCCAGACAACCTCGATCACGGTCCGCGAAGAAGGCAAGACCGACAGGAGTGCGCTTAGGGCGGTGTCCGTGGGGGTTGGGGTGCGTACAAACGGGCCGCTACATAAAGAACGATGCATGCGCGGCCCGTCCGACCCAAACCGAGGGATTAGGTCTTTGGTGTGGCCGCGCTCGATTCGCTGTTGAGCAGGGGACCTGAGGGCGAGCCCTCGCTGCTCTGCAAGTCAGTCTTGATTTCAACCGTCTGATTGGCCAGCGGCTTGATTTGGGTTTCAAAGGTCTGGTAGCCGGGAAGCGCGATCTTGATCTCATGCGATCCTGGCGCTACCAGCATACCTCGGCCCATGCCCTGGAACTCCCCCACGTGTCCCACGAAGAGGCCATCCACGAAAACCGCGGCCCGCGCGGGCTTGACATCCACCTTAACCGTGGCTGTCACATCCGGATATTTCGCGCTTGCGGCCTTCGCCATTACCACGTGGACGCACATCACCTCATGGGGCTCGATTTGCACTTTTTGTATGAAGTCCTGGTAGCCATCTTGCCGCACGGTAAGCAGGTGTTCGCCGGGCAAAAGCAGTAGCTTCTTGGACCCTTTGAGCTCTTTCAAGTATCCTACGTACTGTCCGTCGACCCAGACCCCGGAACTCTTTTCAACTCCGGATTGTCCTGAGAAGCGGACTTCTCCCATCACATCACTTGTTCGCGCCGAGATTGCGGCGGGCAGAGATAGTGCGCAGATCACTATCCAGCCGCACAGTCGCAGATTTCCCCTTGGCAAGGTGTTTCTCACGGTAGTCTCCTTCCAATTTGAACCGTCCAAGGTAAGCCCGGAATCCTTCCTTCGGGACCTAGCCTCGGACTCTGGTGCCAGCTCATGCAATACAAACTGAAGTTGATTGCCGGTTCACCGGAAATGCCGGATGCACTAGCTCGGAAGCCGATTACGTTCGAGCAGTATCGTTGCCACTCCCGCTATCCGTTGTATCAACAAGGGTTTCTTGTCTTGAGAGAAGACGTCGGTGGGAATAATATTCGCGCCTACGGTAACAATTTCGCGGTGTCCTACGCAGCCTGAGGCGAGCGCAAGCGATGTGTATGATTGCCGATGGCCAGTCTGTCGAGCGACGATGAACTGGCCTTTGCAGCTAGTGTAGTGTAACCGAAGTTCATTCATGAAGTCGGCTCGTCCACATCAGCCCCGAAGGGGCGAAAGAGAGTAGCCCAGGGCGCAAGCCCTGGGGAAAGCAAGAGCCCTCTCCCCCTTTCTCCCCCTCTCCCGCTAGGCGGGAGAGGGGGAAGGGGGTGAGGGGAGGTTCTCTAAACCCACGGCTCACGCCGTGGGCTATTCGCTTCCGCCCGCTTCGCGGGCTGTATTCATGAACGAACTTAGGTTACACGACACTAGGACACTCTCAAGCGGGTCCGAATCGTTCACAGTTCCACTGCATGCGCACTGTTACGCGCGCAAAGGGAGGGCGGGGAAACAATTGAAGGGCTCCTGATCCACCAGCCAGTAGGGCATGAACTCAATGCCCGGCGTATTCTCCGCGGTGAAGTGGAGCGGCTGACCGGATTTCGGTTTCAGGCGCTTCTCCAATTCTGCGGGTTCTTTGACATCATCGAGGCGCAGCCGGACTTCGGGCGCGCCGACGGCGGCCAGCAAAATCGGGCCGTAGCTCACCGCGAACCGGGCGTGCCCGGGAATCTGGTCGAGACCGGTGTAGCGTTCTGCGTAAAGTCCGATGGGCAATCGGAATTGGATTACGTCGCCTTCGGACCACGTGCGCTCAAGCGCCACATACGAGGCCGGCGTTCCTTTCGCCGCCGCGTTACCATTGACGTAGATATCCATATCGCGTTTGGCCCAGGACGGCACACGCACGCGGATTTTTGCTTGGGTGGGGCGCGCCACGGAAAATTGCAACGCCACGTCGGAATCGAACGGAAAGCGCGTTTGCATCTTCAGCTTCAGGGTGGCGCTATCGCCGTTCCACTCGACCGTGGACGGCTCGTACAGATTGACGTACAGGCCATCGGGAGCGAACGAATAGATGTGCTCGGGCAGTGAGCCAATGAATCGCGTGCCCTGGCCTTCGCAGCAGGAGTTGTGCGCGGTGGGGTTCTCCTTGTGATGAGTCAGCAGGGTGTGATAACGGAAGCCGGGTGAGCCCACCAAGTCGGCCAGCCCCACGTTGTAAATTGACTTTTCGATTTCCGCCACGAACTTCTCATTCTCCGGGTCAAGCAGGTGGAATCGCTGGCTCAGGAATGTCCAGAAGGAGTTTCCGCACAGTTCTCCCAGCGGCACGTTGAGCATGTTGGAGCGGGGCGGCGAGGGGACGAACTCGATAATGGAAATGGAACCGCCGGAGTTCTCCCAATCCCGGTGATACAGCGCCCAGGCGCCCTCAACCATACGCAAATAGCGTTCGTCGCCGGTGGCGAGGTAGATGTCCATGTACCCTTCGAGGTTGGTCAGCAGGTAGCAGTGGGGCGCGGCGTAAGGATATTGCCAAACGGCGCGCTCCTCGCGGGCCCCCAATTGCTCCATCCAGTAGTTCTCCTGGTAGTAACGCTGCAGCACCTGGATGTCCGCGGGCTTGCCCACGGGCGTGAAGTACAGGCGCGAATTGGCCACCATGCCCTGGCCGCCCTGGTAACTGAATCGCAGCATCTCGGTCAAGTAAGGGTTCTGATTGAACCAGTCGTAGTAGCCGCGCAGCAGGTCGAAGGCCTTCGGGTTCCCGGCGTAGGCCGCCTCGATGAGACCGTGGGTCACCCAGGCGCGGGTGTATCCGCCGCGCTCCGAGTAGAGGATGGTGTTCGGCGGGTACGCCATGATGTAGCCATTCGGCTCGCGATATTGCGCGATGCCATCCACCACGGCGTTCAACCGGCGGCGCAATTCGGGGTGCTCCATCCAGCGCAAGGTGTTCCCCGCCGCCATCATGAAACGACCGGCGTTCGACCCGGCCAGGTCCTCCTCCCAGAACTTCACATCGGGATTGGGCGGCACAAAGGGCGGAACCACGCCCGCGCGCTCGCGGAATTGGCGCAGCAGATCATCCACCGAATAGGAATCGAGAAGGTAGCGGATGTTCTTCTCCATGGCCGTCTGGAAAACGCCGCCGTTGAGCGTCACTCCACTGCGCGGCACCTTTACCTTGTGAGCCGGCGGTTTCCACGTGCTTGAGTCGGTGACGTTCTCGGGATGATCCGTGAACGTGTTCTCGCCGCCCGCGCGTTCGGGCCGGGTGACTTGCGGCAGGTCGTCATCGTTTCCGTACGCCGCATCGGCCGTGACGGGACACAATTCGGCCACGTTCTTGCCGCCGGAATAAACGTCCATCTTTCCAATCGCGAGGTAGTAACCACCCTCTGCGTGCAGGCCGCTGTTCGGCTCGCTCTCGGGCAGGCGCGTGGCGGTCAGGCGCACGTAACGGCACTCCACTCCGCGCGCGGGGTACTGTTGAATGGCGCCCTTGGGGTTGGGAACGTCGGCGTCAAGCTTACTAACGATGGCAACAGGCTTGTGGAATTCGGGCTCGCTCGAACCCTCGATTTTAAAGCGCATCGGGAAGCCCTGCCCGGGCACAAAGCGGTCGTTCGCCGGGTAGACCTTCACCGAATCGATCGCCCGCTTCTCGCCGAGGTCGATCTCGACCCAGGTGGCGGCGTCGGCGCTCTTGGCATACTTCGAGCGATACGCGCGGTACGCCGTGCCTGACGAGGGGGACATCCACTCGCCGCTGGGTATGGGCACGACACGCTCATCGGGCGGCGAATCCGGCGGAGCGGCGGCCACCGCGCGGCCCTTGAAGAAGCGCGTGCCCGCCACAGTCGCGGCGGCCCCGGCGGAGTCTTTCAGAAAGCGGCGTCTGGTGATACTCATCTCTCACCTCGCAATCTCAAACGACTAGTTCCAAGGGGACGACGGTGAGGCGATACACATCCCGATTGTTCCAGTTACCCGCCGTGAATATGTAGACTTTCTTCGCGGATTGGAACTTCGGACAGATTTCCGGCGAATAGTATCCCTGCGGGGACGAGTCATGCGTGCCGATCTTGGTCCACGGCCCCCATGGCCGTGGCGCCTCGAAGAAATCCCAAGTCGTACGTGTGCAGGCGTCCTTGATTTTTCCTCCGCCCGCCGGGTAATACCAGCCAATCATCAAATAGCGTCCGTGCGCAGGCACGTACACGCCGCCGGTCATGCCCCATTTCCGCGTTCCCTCGACAATGGGCTTGGCGTCATTCGAATGCGGCGCCCAAGCGGAAGACTTCATCCCGTCGCCTCCCCTGAAGTACTCCCAATCGGCGCCATTCAGGCTGGGCATCTTCGACTGCAGCACTCGGCCCAGAATCATATCATTGCCGCATTCCCAGAAACCGTCATTCGAGACGGCGTAGATGTACTGGTCGGAGTTGTCCGCGCCTGCGCTGCGGCCGTACTCGATAAAGTAAGGGGTAGCGAAGCGCGAGCCCGGAAACATGGGATGATTGTAGTTGTCCTGCGCGGAGCGCGTCCAGGTTTGCCCGTAATCGCTGCTCTTGATGATACTGGCGTCATGCGCGGGCTGGCGGCGGTACTCATCTCCTGAATCCTCGCCGTACATGTGGCGCGCCACCACCCAATAGAGCACGCCATCGAGACACGTGCAGCCGCTCGATTTCCACGTGCACTTGTCCGGACCCTTCTCGCCGCCTTTGCCATAATCGAGCATCGGGTTCACCGTGGCGCCGCTCAGGTGCAGCGGATTGCTTCCCGTGATCTTGTTAAACGCGATGTTGGAATGGGCAGCCTGGTGGAATCCCGATGTGTCGTCGGAGGGGGAATAGAGGTTATTGTCGTCCGCCCAGGCGGAAACCCAGGTGTCGCCTCCGCTCTCAGTGAGCGGGGAAGGATCACCCACTGTCACACCACGGATCGGTCGCTTGCGCCCGTTCGCCGGATCTTCAGAATTTGATACGCCGTCGATGCCGTCACTGGCAGCGAATAGCCCATGGCGGCTCCAGGAGTTCAGTCCGAGTGAGAATGACATCGCCGTGCTGCCGGTCGTCTGTAGGAAATGCCTGCGGTCCATGTTCTCGTCAGAATAAAGAGGCGGTCCCCTCCCTCAGGATATTAGCGACGATACGATACCCCGGCGCGGGGAGGAACGCAATGGGCGCAGCTCTCACCCCAATCCGTCGATAAGGGAGGTCGAGGGCGGTAGGGCCCATGGCCTCGCGCCTCTATGCCGCAGGCGGCTGGACCCGGGCGGTGTAGGGGTAGGGCTTGCCCTACCCTCGTCAGGAGCAGCAGAAACGCGGGGACGGCAAGCCGCCCCCCTACGGCGGGCCGGTTATCGACGGATTGGGGCCCGCCATTTCTGGTTGCTTTTGGCGGAGAGTCTTCTGACCCGGCGGCTGTTCGCAAGCATGCTGGGGCGGATAGCTGCGCTGTCCCTTCCCGCGGGATAGCCGGGGCTGTGGAGAACCGGGAGATCGGCCCAGCGCTGCCGGGAACGGAGAAGTGTCTGAGGTATCGACTGCAACGAGCGGCAGATACGGGCTCTGGAAGAATCATTTGAAAAGTGTTCAATTTGATGCAGACACGACTCCGCGAGAATGCTTTGATGGTTGGACGCGGGTAGAAAATCAAAAGCCTGTAGGCGCAGTGGTACCTGCGCGGAAACCCAGATGGAAATCCCGGCTAAGACGCCATGCTCATTCATTCGTGTCTGCTTCTCTTATTGAACTCGCTGGCCGCTCGGCGGGTGCCGACCGGTACGCAGCTTCACATCCGGCTCACATCTGCGATAGGCTCTTACGCAAGCAAGGTGGGCGCACGCGTCCCGGCGGTTCTCATTGCGCCGGTGGAGATCGATGGCCAGACAGTCCTGCCGGCCGGAAGCACGATATCGGGAAGAGTGAAAAGGGTCACGCGCGTGGGTTTGGGAATCCGCCACGAAACAGCCGGGCTCGAATTGGGATTTGACGGCCTAACTCTGCCCGGCGAAGCCCCCGTCCCCGTCTCTGCGCGCGTGGCCGAGGTCGATAACGCCCTCGAGACCGTGGCTCGCGATGGCCAGATCCGCAACCTCCGAGCCACTGACAGTGGCGGCTATCGGGTGAGCGGCTACATCCGGGGGGTGATGCTTCGCTGCGAGTTGCACGCTACGATCGCCGTGTGGCTTGTGCGGTCCGTGGTGGCGAAGGTTCCCGAGCCGGAAATCTATTTCCCTGCCGGCGCCGAACTCACGCTGACGCTGACTCAGCCCCTGCGCGCTATCTCATTTTTCCCAGTCGCCTCCGCTGGGAATGAATTGTCCGATGTGGATCGCGACGACTTGCACCGAATGGTTGCGGCCATCCCCGATCGGACCTACGCTCCCAACCCACACCGCCCGTCGGACCTCACGAACGTGCTGCTCATCGGCTCTCATGACCAGGTTGCTGCCGCCTTCTCGGCAGCCGGCTGGGCCCAGGCCCTTCCAACGTCCTTTCGCCGCCGCGTGCGGTGGCTCCGGGCAATTGGCGAGAGACGCGGTTTCAGTTCCGCGCCCATGTCCGCTTTATTGCTCAATGGAATGGAACCGGATATGTCCTGGGAGAAAAGTTTCAACGACGTTACGAAGCGTCACCATATCCGTTTGTGGAAACAGCCCGGCGATTGGAATGGTGAGGAACTCTGGATCGGCGCCGCCACCCGGGACATCGATCTGGCCTATTTGCGGCCGGGCCAGCGCCTCACTCATAAGATCGCCGCAGATGTGGACCAGGAACGCGAAAAGGTGGCCTATGATCTCGCCTTTACCTCTTGCGCCGGCGTGCTGGGGTGGATCGGACGGCCCGAGGTTCCTGGCTTCACCGAGAACGCCACGGGCGACTCCATGACCACGGACACGCGTCTCGTGGTCGTCCAACTCAATAATTGTCGAGCTCCGCGGCTATCTACAGAGACAGTCGATACGAAGCCAGTCCCGGTCCATGGCGGTAAGTGGTCGGTCTTTACACGGCGGGAGATTCTCAATATGCGCAGCGATCTGCTTCGCGATAACTGGTATTGGAGGGGCTACGAGACGGTGCTTTGGACCGTTCAGGTCGTCCGGATACACAAGCGCTCAAGTTCCGGCCTTGGGTCGTTTATCAGCAGCTTTTGTCCTTACAGTCTCCGAAGACCCGCCGTTCAAGAGGCGGCCTTCACGCAATGAGACTGCGTACCATTGGCTCTTCCGACTATCATGTCACTTCGAAACCGATTGAACCGCCAGCCCAGCTCTCCGCCAGTACAGAACCGACCGAGTTCCTCGGCGGAACCGCAGATGTGCGGCCGCCGCGCTCTCGTGCTAAGGAAAGTCCACGTCAATCGCGTAGATCTCGTCTTCGCTACGGAGTATGGACGCAAGCGGGGAGTCGTCCGGTGTAAGGCCGGCGAGCGAAAAGGTTTTGATGTCGCCGCGCCGGAACTGGTTCCGCGTCGCCACGACTTCCACCTGGTGATCTCTGAGTCTCACCCGCAAGAGCGGCTGGTCAACTCCGCCGAATACCGCCTGAGCATAAATATACCTGCCATCGCGGGACCAGTAGGGCGGGAAGTCAAGCGAGGCGGCGCGCGCCAGTTCCGACCAGTGTTGGGTGTGAACCTCAAAAAGCATCAGCTTCCCGGCGGCCGGGTCAACTGCCGCCACGTATTTCCCGTCGGGTGAGTAGGCCGGACCCGTCAGCCCATCGGAACCGGGCAACTGGCTTAGCTGGTTTGTTCTCAAGTCGAGCCGGCAGATATGTGAAGTCTCGGGCCCGTGTCCCGGCAGCCGAACCGCCAAGAGCAATGAGTTTCCGTCCGGCGCCCAGTCGGGGCCCTCCGCTGCGGAGCCCTGAGGCGTCACAGGCTCGGGGTTTCCGCCCCCGGAGGGGACCACATAGACTCTGGCTCCGGCTGCTCCAAAAGCGATTCGTTTGCTGTCCGGGGACCAGCGGGGCCCCGCGGCGTTTGTCGGAGGGAACGTCAGTTGCAGCGGCTCGCTCCCGTCCGGTCTGCTCCGCCACAGGATGAATCCAGGCACGGTTGTGTAAGCCACCGATTGGCCGTCGCGGGAAAAGCTGGCCCAGCGCGCCCGCGCGCCTCCGAGGTAAGGAACAAACTGCTTCAAGGCGAAGTCATAGCGCTCAAGTTCGCGATCAGCCCTTACACCGGCGAAAAACACTCGCGCACCGCTCCGGGACGGCAAAATGTCCCACAGGTACGTGTCCAGGGTGGTGAGGAGTATGGGGGCTGTGGGCATCGTGGAGAACCAACCGCGTTTCTCACGAATTGCCCAGATACTCGCCAGGCTAGAGCGGGCGGATCGGAAGATGAAGTATTCTCCGTCCCGTGTCCATTCGCCTCCGGATTCTCCGTCGTTCCAATCTGTCGGCGCGCCCCTCCATCCAGCGAGCAAACGATGCGGATTGGTGCCGTCCGCGGAGACCTCCCAAAGTGACAGGTGGGCCGATGAGTCTTCCACGGTGAAACGCAACACGCTTCCATCTGGCGACCATCGGAGCCGGCTTGGCACGCCCGCCACGTTGACCAGTTTTCGCGATTCGGAACCGTCACTTTTCGCCCGGTAAACATCGAAGGCCGAGGCATACGCGATTCTTTGCCCATCGGGAGACCAAGTCGCGTCGTGCGCCAGCAGCTTGCCTAAACGGCGCGGCGAACCGCCCGAGGTGGGCAGAGCCCACAGGGGCATCTCATCCTCCCCGCCGCTGCGGCTCCCGACCAGCAGTTCGGATCGGTCTGGAGAGATGTCACAAAGAACGGTGCTGGGAAACGGCGTCACAAGCTCAGTCGGCTCACCGCCCTCGGACGAGACCTTTGCCACGCCGAAGTGTCCCCCGAGCCTTTCCTGAAAGTAGAGTTGAGGCCCATCGCTCACTACTCGGCCCCAGGCCTCCACCCGGCCGAAGTGCGTCAGGCGGATGGTTTTCAGGACCTTAGGAGCCGGTGGAGGCAGGATCACCCAGACGGACAGGAGAGTCCCGACAAGCGTCACCGTCCCCGCCACAGCCCAAGCGGTCCTGCGGCGGCGACGGGCTGAGCGTGCAAGCGCGGCGGTGGAAGGGAGGACAGCCTGAGGAGCTGGAGCAGCAATTTCCGTGCGCTCCGGCGGTTGGTTCTGCTCCTCGGTGACGGGCTGGACCTCCGCCCCGAGCGTCAAGTGGTTCCCGTCTACAATACCGATTTCATGCTCCGGTACTCTTCGCACGCGCTCAGCAAGACGATACCCTCGGCCGGGCACAGTAACGATGCAACGGCGGTCCTGCGGACTCCCGCCAAGAGCTTTTCGCAGCATGAAGACGTTGCGGCTCAGGTTGGCCTCCTCCACAAAAGTGTCCGGCCATACCGCCCGCATTAATTCGTCCTTGGTTACCAACTGTGGGCTGTGGCGGACTAGGACCATGAGGAGTTGAAAGGCCTTTGGCGTGAGCGCCACAGGCCTGCCGCCACGGACCAGAAGCTGTCGGTCGGGGTCAACGCGAAAAGGGCCAAATTCGTAGAGTTCCCTGCCACACTGGCTTAGGTTTGAGGACACGGTACCCCCTATTTCGCCATGTGTTGTTGAGCCTAAGTGACATTTTAGCACGATTTAACTTAGCAACTATCGCCGCCTCTTACCTAGTCTAAAGCCGCTTTGTTTTCTGTAGACTGCCGGCCTGCGAGAAATTATCAGAAGTTTTCAGGGGGTTTGAAAGGACTTTTTGTACCCCGTCTATACAAGCTGGGATCGTTTCAGACACGCGCACTGTTTCGGAAAGCAACAGCTTAGGGCACAGCAGACGAGGAATTCGAACGCGGCGGTTGGAAATACCGGTGTGGAGAATTCCGGCTTAGCGAAGATAACAATTGGCAGGGCGGTAGCACCTGCAGAGGAGGATGGGAAATGGCAGCAGTCACGGGGAATTCCAGTGCGAACAATCAAGCAGCAGTTACGGGCACCAACAACGGGCCCTCAGGCGGGAACGGAATAGGGGTCTTCGGAACGTCGACGAACGGCGAGGGCGTGCATGGCGAGACCAACTCGACCACATTCGCCGCGGTCGCCGGAATCGAATTGAATTCCAGCAGCAACATTGCCGCCGTATATGGCGAGCAGAGGGGAAGCGGGCCAGGAGTGTTCGGCACTTCCGTAAACGGAGAGGGAGTGCATGGGCAGACCACCTCGGCCAAAGCTGCTGCCGTCGCAGGATTTAGCACAGGCGGCTATGAGGGAGTACATGGTGAGACCACCGCGACTAACGGGTCGGCGGCGGTCGGCGCGATCAATAGGGGGAATGGGCCCGGGTTTTGGGGCATATCGCAGCAGGCCGAAGGTGTGCGTGGCCAGACCACTTCGGCCAAAGCTGCTGCCGTCGCAGGATTCAGCACAGGCGGCTATGAGGGAGTACATGGTGAGACCACCGCGACTAACGGGTCGGCGGCGGTCGGCGCGATCAATAGGGGGAATGGCCCGGCGTTTTACGGCATATCGCAAGTGGGAGAGGGCGTGCATGGCGAAACCAACTCGACCACATTTGCAGCCGTCGCGGGAATCGAACTGAATGCCGGCAGCAACGTGGCCGCCGTATATGGCGAGCAGAGGGGCAACGGGCCCGGGGTGTCCGGCATTGCCAAGGGTAGCGGCGCCGGGGTTTATGGGCAAAGCGCTCAGGGGCCAGCCGGTTTCTTCCAGGGAAGCGTTGTGGTCACAGGAGACGTCCAGCTCTCGGGAGCCGATTGCGCCGAGCAGTTCGACGTCGCGGGAGCGGAGCAGCTTGCGCCGGGCACGGTTGTAGTGATCGACCAGCAGGGAGCTTTAGGGGAAAGCTGTGAAGCATACGATAAAAGGGTAGCAGGCGTGGTCTCAGGCGCTGGGGAGTGCAAACCCGGCGTCATCCTGGGCGCGCGAACCTCGCAAAGAGGGCGCGTACCGGTGGCCTTGGTGGGAACAGCCTACTGCAAGGTGGACGCGCAATATTCGCCCATCGCAGTGGGCGATCTGCTCACCAGCTCTCCGACGCCCGGCCACGCCATGAGAGCGAACGACCCGCTTCAGGCATTCGGGTCCGTGATAGGTAAGGCATTGCAGCCTAAGAAAGAAGGACGGGGACTAATCCCTGTGCTGGTTGCTTTGCAGTAGTTCGGATGAGGGGAGGAGGATGATCCATGTCAAACGGCACTAACGATGGGGGTGCGGCAGGTGGCTCGGGAGCAAGTTCGGGGACGGGGCAAGCCAATTCCCTTTCCCAACTGGCGTCAACGCTTAACGAGGTCGAACAGATCATAAATATTTTGAACGAGATTGACAATTTCACCAGCCGTTCCGTGGTCTGCGAAATCGACAATGTTTGCGGCTATACGCTGACCTACGACACGAACAGCATGAATCACGGTGGACTGGGCTCCAGTCTTCCTCCGGCGAGCATCGCGAACAATGCGGTGGGTGTGTTTGGCGCAGGAAGTTCAGGTGTCCTGGTTGGCGTGGAAGGGTACGTTACGTACGATATTGGAGACGGCGCAGGAAGCAAGTTTATTGTACACTTTGACGACCCGGAGGTGGGCGGCAACAGCGCCGACTGCAGCGTTATCAGCAGCCCAATCCCGAACATTTATTTCACAAAATCCATAGCCGGCAACGGTAACAACGGCGCCCACATGCGGTACATTCTGGGCCGCCTCAATCCTCCGTTCAGTCTAAGAGCTTTCCTGAACAACACGCGGCCATCAGGCTTCAACCCCAACGCGCCGACTACGAGCCTTCGCAGCCTTGGGGTGACGAGCCTCAAGGCTTTCATGAAGGTTTAGCGATTCCTCATGGGAAACAGTCACGATAGCGGGTGAGTGTCCTACAGAGCCTAGAAATATAGCCTTCGGACGTTCCCGCAACGTTGCCGCGCGCCTCCAGGCTCGTAAGATCCGAGTGGATTGTTGAGAAGGAGGAAACCCAACATGACTTTGCCAGGATTCAATGCCGAGAACTCGATCGGCAGGACCATTCCCCGACTCACACAGCGCACAAACATGTGGGACGGCTGGCGAGGTGCGAGCAGGCAAGCCTTCCTGTAAGCTGAGGTCTGCCCCAGACCATGATTTCAAAAACGAAAAGAAGGGCCAATGTTGACCAGAATTGAATATCACGGCCGAATTTCGGGCAGAGGCTGGCGATCCGCACGGACTGCGCTGGCGCCGGCAGATTCATCGGGTGCCTTCCGTGGCCGGGGCCTAAAGAACTGGGTGCCGCGTTAGTCTGGTCGGACGGGCTGGGTGCCCGTCGAGGGGTCTCATCGCCGTTAACGACGATTCTTGGTGGGCCCGGTCCCTGACCAGAATGTGCAACGCGTATACACTAATTGGTGTAGCAGGCGTTGCAACCGGCACGATCGGCGGGGCTGGAGCCTTGCTCCAGATTTAACGGCAAGCCCGTGCTTCCATGGACTTGTGCGAAGGGTGCCAGCTACGCCAAGAGCTTTGGCACCCGCCGTGCTCGCCTCAAAAGAGTGTTTGAATCTTCGTGGAGGACAACAACAATGAAGAAACTGCTTACTCTGCTTTTCACCGCAGTGATCGCTTTCTCGCTAGCGATGCCCGTGTTTGCCGACGGTGCGGGAACGCAGGATACGACGGCGAAGGCGACAAAGGAGAAGAAGACCAAGGCGGCGAAGGCCAAGAAGACCAAGGCGGCAAAGGATAAGAAGACGGCGCCGGCTACGAAAGAGTAACGTTCGCCGTTCTACGGGGTTTCGCGGCGGATTTGGCTGGGAAACTCCGAGCCCGGGCCACGACTTGCCCGGGTGCATTCTTACACTTAATCCAGGTCAAGGTTGGATCTCGGGCTCCCAGGTCCCGGGTTTCCGACCCGAGTTGAGAGCTAACGCCCTCACAGGACTTCTGCGTGTGAGGGCGTTTCCGCTTAAGCAAGTTTCCAAACCTAGGGAGGCGGATTACGTGCCCCCGCCTGAGTTGAAAACGGTTTGACACCGGGGACAATTCAGGCGAAGCTGACTCGAGTGTCAACCAGGGTTCCCGAGAATCAATGATTCGCTCGTGTCAGGTTATCTGACCTGCTGCTCCTATTACACGCCTGAGCTTTCGAATGGCGGATTGCTGACTGCTGATTGACGGTCTGCAAGGGCGTCACGAGCGCTGTCCGTGTGATCTGGCAACCCATCTTCGTCAATCGGCTGCGGAGGTGCCCATTGAAAGCCAACATACTCAGAGAAGCGGGGATGGGAACAGGGGCGGTGACATCGCCAGCCCGCCCGCTCATGGTGTGCGCGGTGGCCGCACTGCT
>CAWIUZ010000002.1:0-13144 GCA_963838915.1 uncultured Acidobacteriota bacterium | reverse complement strand
AGGGCAAGCCCTACCCCTACACCGCCCGGGTCCAGCCGCGTGCGGCATAGAGGCGCGAGGCTATGAGCCCTACCGCCCTCGACCTCCCTTATCGACGGATCGGGGCGTTGTTTTGCAGCACGGACGTGGCGAAAGGCCAGCTTCGCCATGTAGCCGGCCCGGTTTCCAGGATTCTGATTTTGTGGGTATGCTATACTAAGCGCAAGCTGAAGACTGCGCGCTTTGGTTTCGGGCGCTTGCGTTTGGTTACGGGTCGGAGTTTCGGACGAGTCAAATCATCACCGCTGGTGTTCGCAACGAGCGGTTGGGCGTGTACCCACTGCGAGGTACGAAGCAGCGGTGTCAAATGGGGAGGGATTCGAGATGCGCGCTCGGAATTGGTTCTCTCGTCGTTTTGCGTTACTCGCGGTTCTTGTAGGCTTCTTGACTCTAATCACAACGACGCTCTACGGCCAGGTTGATACCGGGGCGATACTGGGTACCGTCAAAGACCAAAGTGGAGGCGTAATCCCTGGCGCCAAGGTGACATTGACCAACACGGGCACGGGCATCTCCGTAACGACGCAAGCCGGTGCCGACGGGTCATACGTCTTCAGGCCGGTGAAGATCGGAGCCTACTCGGTGGCCGCCGAATTTCAAGGTTTCCGCAAGACCGAACAACAGGACGTGCGGGTTGACGTCCAGCAGCAGGTGGTTGTCGATCTCACTTTGATCCCTGGTCAGCTCACCCAGTCCGTGGAAGTGACCGGCGCGCCTCCTGCCCTGCAGACCCAGGATGCTTCAGTCGGACAAGTCGTGGGAGCGCGGGAAGTAAATGATTTGCCTCTCAACGGAAGGAATTTCACCTTTCTTGCGCAACTCTCCGCGGGCGTTACTCAGGGCCAGGAGGACACGCGCGGCTTGGGTGCGACTGGAAGCTTTTCGGCGGACGGCGAGCGGCCGGCCCAAAACAACTACATCCTGGATGGAATCGACAACAATGCCGGCCTCGTCGACTTCCTGAACGGTACCGCCTACGTGGTTCTTCCACCCATCGATGCCATTCAGGAATTCAAGATCCAGACGAACGACTACAGCGCCGATGTAGGGCGGTCCGCAGGCGCGGTGATGAACGCCACAATCAAGTCAGGCACCAACCAACTTCACGGCAACGTCTACGAATTCGTCCGCAACGATAAGTTCGATGCCGCCAATTTCTTCGAGAATGCCGGCAATGAGCAAAAGGGCGAGTATCGGCTGAACCAATTCGGGGGTTCGCTTGGAGGCCCCCTGCGTAAGAATAAGACATTTATCTTCGGCGATTATGAAGGGACTCGGATTCGCCAGGCTTTCCCTTGGCTTACTACTGTTCCGACGGATTTGGAACGCTCCAGTGGGTATACCGATTTCGCCGACTTGATCGCCGGCCAGGCGAGCACAATGCAGCCCGACTACCTCAATCGAACTTTCCCCTTGGGAACCATCTTCGATCCGGCGACGACGCGCAGTGTTGCAGCGGGTACCGTCGATCCGGTCACAGGGCTGACTGCTACCGGAAGCGGTTTCGTCCGCGACCCGTTTGTCGCCGCGGGTGGCCCACCGATTGTTCGCACCACGGACTTCACGGGCGCCTGCCCTAGCGCCAACAGTTGCTTCCTCAATCAGCTTCCGGCAGGCCGCCTCGATTCCAATTCCGTCAGCCTTTTAAACCTCTATCCGGCCCAAAACATTGGCGGCCTGTTTAACAATTACGCAAGTAACCCGGTAATCAGGAACAACGTTAATCAGTTCGACATTCGAGGGGACGAAAACTTCAGCGACCACGACACGATGTTTGCCCGGGCCAGCTATTCCGATAACCCGCAGTATCTTCCGGGCCCCTTCACAGGAATCGCCGACGGCGGGGCCTTCGCTCAAGGCGATCAGAAGGCCGTCTCGGTGAATTTCGCCCTGAGCGAGACTCATACCTTTTCTCCCACCACCATCAATGAAGCGCGATTGGGTTTCACCCGGATCGGCACGTCGCGCAATCAGCCCTTTGCCAGCGACACCTCGAATATTCCGGGAAAATACGGCATCCAGGGAATCCCCCAAGTGCCTTTGAACGGAGGGCTGCCCACTATCGGCATCTCGGGACTGGGCCAACTGGGGAGCAACGGGTTCCTGCCTTCTGTGGAGGTCAACTCCACCAGCCAGCTCACCGAGAATCTGACCCATATCCACGGAAAACACACCTTCAAAGCCGGGTTCGAAGGTCAACACATCCGATTTACGATTCTGCAACCTGCGTGGGGCCGCGGTGATTTTGCCTTCGACGGAACTTACACCGACGCGCCGGATTTGCCTTCCGGGAATACTGGCGCGGCCCAATTGCTCCTGACGCCCACTCCCAGCACCGTTTCGGCTGCCCCGGGCGCGGGGGATTACATTGGCGGCGCGGATTACGTGGCCGCGTCCAACTTTGCCAATACGGATATGGGACGCAGCTACTACGCCAGCTACGTTCAAGACGACTGGAAAGTTACGCCCAAGCTGACCGTGAACCTGGGACTGCGCTGGGAGTACTTCGGGCAAATTGTGGAGAGATATGGCGCCCAGTCGAACTGGCTGCCCGCGAGCGCCTCAGCGCCTTCGCAGTTTATAGTACCCAAGTCGCGCTGTGATTCTACTTCTGCCTCGTCACCTTTTCAGACTGCGCTTGCATTGGATAAGGTCAACTACGTTTGCTCCGACGTTTCAGGACTCGGCCACTCGCAGGACACGAACTTTGCCCCGCGGGTGGGATTCGCCTACCGGTTCACTCCCAGGCTGGTGGCGCGCGGAGGCTATGGGATTTTCTATGGCGGGTTTGAAAACTCGGTGATAGAAACGTACGTTGATTTCCCGTTCCAATACGTCCTTCAATATGGAACGGTAGTTACGAACCAGCCGATCATCGTAACTGGCGAGTCCACGCCGTCGCCCACGAATGTCGCGACCATACACAACGGATTCTCTTCGATCCCATTAACGCCGAACGCCGTGGCCCCGGGCTTAGTCTCATTTACCGGCAATGACTATCACATGAAGACGCCGTACACGCAGGGCTACAACCTGACGCTCCAATACGAACTGACCGCGAATCAAACCGTCGCGCTCGGCTATGTCGGAAACACGGTACGGCACTTGGGCAGTTACATCAACGAGAATCAGCCCAACGTGATCCTGCCTGCCGGTTTCGCCAACCCGCTCGCCTATTATCCCTACCCTGATTTTTCCACTAGCACGACCTACACGAGTATGTCGAGCGACAGTTATTACAACTCCATGCAGTTGAACTACGAGCGGCGTTTCAGTCAGGGCCTCCAGATGCTGGCAAACTTCACGTGGGCCCAGTGCCGCACGGACGCCAACGATGTGCTGAACGGCACGGCGCATGGTGGTTTCCGCGCCCCGCTCTTGCCCGGTTTCGGCATCCAAGGGGATTATGGCCTTTGCGACTTCCAAATTCCCCACGTCGTCCACGCCAGCGGCATTTACGAGTTACCGGTGGGAAATGGCAAACGATTTCTGAACTCTGCTCATGGGATCACCAACGCGGTCTTGGGTGGCTGGCACACCAACTGGATCCTGACCCTGCAAGACGGCCAGCCCATGACGGTGCCCTGCGCCAGTGGAACGACGGCGACTTTCGGGTGCTATGCGCTGCTGGTTCCGGGCCAAAATGTTTACGCCGGACCGCACAACGTCGACCACTGGATCAACCCCAGTGCCTTCGCGACACCGCCGCTAGCCACAGCCGTCGGCCAAAGCGATTACGCGCCGCTGGGTGGCGCGCCATCGCAGTTCCTGGGACCAGGTTTTCACCGCATGGACGCCTCGTTCTTTAAAGAGTTTCGGACTACGGAAAAGACTCATCTGGAGTTCCGGGCGGAAATCTTCAATATCACCAACCATCCCAACTTCTCCCCGCCTGGGTTTAGTGGGAATGGCGTACAAGCAGCACCCGGCTCGCTGGATTACACTTCGCCCACCACTTTCGGGAAAATAGCGTCGACACGCGATCTGCAGAACGACCAGCGGGAGATTCAGTTTGCGTTCAAGTTCTATTTCTGACGGCCACTCCACTGCTAGAATCGATTTTTCGGGGCGCCCCCGGGGCGCCCCTTTTTGTTAGAATTTGTCTTGGCGGGTGAGATGGGTGATGCGCCGTAATCGCTATCGATTTTCCAATCCGGGAACGCGGCAATCAGCGCAAATGTTCGGTCGGCTGCTGCGTATTGGCTTGTTGTCCGGAGCGGTGCTAACCTCTCAAGTACAGAGCCTCTGGCCCCGAGCGGAGACCCAAGTGGCGCCCAGTGAGCACGCCTCCGTAGGTGCACAGCGGTTATTTCAGGAGGCCGAGCAGTCTCTACGCCAAGGTGATACTGGAAAGGCTATTGTCGCTGTCCGTGAAGGGTTGAAAATCGCACCCAAGGACATTGCAGGCTGGAACCTCCTCGGGCTCGCTTACAATCAGCAACAGGATTTCACGCAGGCCGTGGCCGCGCTCGAGCGGGCGCTCGAGATCGATCCGCATTCCGCCAGGACCCACATCAATCTGGGAACCAGTTATTTTGCAATGGGCAAGCTGGACCTTTCGGAAAATGAGTTTCGCAGCGCCTTGCGCAGCAACCCGCAGGATCGCGACGCAAACTACAACCTGGGTATGATACTACTCGCGCGGGGCGACGCGGAGCATGCTATCCCCGTTTTGAAGCAGATCCGTCCGCCGAACGTCGGCACTCAAATCGCACTCGTTCAGGCGTACTTCAAAGCGCATCGACGTGAAGAAGCGCTCACACTGGGCCGCGCAGTTTCCGAGCAGGCGAAAAACGACGTTCCGCCGCACTTCTCGCTTGGAATACTCCTAGCGCGTGAACAAGAATACGATGCGGCGATCCATGAGCTGGAGTTGGCGGACGCGTTCAGCCCGCGGACGCCGGAGATCCTCCACAATCTTGGGCAGGCATACTATCGGAAGAAAGCCTACGACAAAGCTGAAGAGGCCTTGGAGCGCGCCCTGTCGGTCAGTCCCAATTCGCCGGATACCCTCTATGTCCTCGCCGAGGTTTACGCCGCGAAGCAAAAGGATCTGCAGGCACTCGAACTTTTGGTGCGCGGCCATAAGCTAGCACCTGACAACACGGATATAATCTTCCTGATCGGGCGGCTCAGCATGTTGCAGGCGTATTACGAGGACGCCATACAGATCCTCGAAGAAGGCGTCAGGCTCGATCCACGCCGGCCGGACATTCGCGCGGCCCTCGCGGAAAGCTATTTCAGTGCGGGCAAGATTCCGAAGGCGGCCGAGGAATTCAAAAAACTAATTGAGATTGATCCCTCCGCTTCATCCTATGCCTTCATGGGATTGTGTTATCGCCACCTCAACAGATTCGATGACGCCCGGAAATACTTTGAGGAAGGGTTGAAGAAGGACCCGCGCAACGGCATGTGTTTGTTTAATCTGGGGTATATTGAAAGTAAGCAGGGGAAATACCCTGAGGCGGAAAAGCTCCTGGTAGAATCGTTAAGGTCGAGCCCCGATTACAGCGATGCCTATTACGAACTCGGGAAGGTTAAGATCGCAGAGAGGAAGTATAACGAAGCCATTCCCCTGCTTCGAAAATGCACGACACTCGCTTCAAAGAAGGCGCAAGTTTATTACAATCTCGCCAACGCCGAGCGCCACGCCCACGAGGATGACGCCGCTGCACGAGATATGAAAATCTTCCAGACGCTCACCAAGGACGAGGCGAATGCACCTTATCCGTTTCAGCATTTCCTCGAAGCGTTGGACCAACGCGTGTCCCTCCCGCCCCGGCAAAAAGCGGAGATCGATCTCCAGGAACTTCTTCGGATGGACGCCCGAAACCCTAATGATCCGAGGACTCTCTACTTACTCATCGAAACCTACATGAAACTCGGGCGCGTTGACGATGCTCGCCAGAGAGTCTCCCAACTTGACGACGCAAGCGGAAGAGACGTGAGAACGGAGTTGGGGGTTGGGACGCTCCTGGCTCGTTATGGATTGTTTTCTGACGCCGTTCTGCACTTTCAGGCTGCGGTGGAGGCCGATCCTACCTCGGACGATGCTAAATACAACCTGGCCAATGCGTATTTCCAGTTGCAGGATTATGGCCGCGCGTTGGACGCTATCCTGCCCTGCTCGCGCGAGGGTCAGCAGGACGGCGCCACTCTATTCCTGCTGGGAGATATCTATGCGCACTTGGGGCGTACCTCGGAGGCGGCAGGCGCTTTCGAAAAAGCCATTGCCACGAACCCCGACAACGATCAGGGTTATCTCTCCCTCGCGTTGACCGAACTACGCGCAGGGAAAACCGCTGCCGCCGCCCAGGTTCTCAAGCGCGGCTTGCAGCAGGCTCCGAATTCAGGAGCAATCTTCTGGGGACTGGGGGTTTTGTCCGTCCTCGAGGGCGCGAACGATCGCGCTGAGTCTTACCTCCGGAGGGCGTTGGACCTCATACCGGAGTGGCGCGGCGGCTATAAAACACTCGAAATGCTCTACGTTCAAACCGGACAAGGCGACAAGGCCCGAGAGACACTCGAACTGGAAGCGCGAATATACCCGCGGCAGGAAGGCTTACCCGCGACCCGTCCGGAATTTCAAGCATTGCACAACCTCTCGGCGGAGGCGCGCCGGGAATTCCTTCGAGAGGCGCTCGCCCTCGCCGACGATATGGAGTGACCACGTGCCCCTCAGCCTGTCCCGTGAGAAGATTTTGCTCGACGCCCGCTGTTTTTCCTGCTAAAAACATTCTGCCTTGAGACTTGAGTTCGGCGACAGGAGGTCTAAGTCCGACCATGGAATCGAGCCTCACCAGTGAGTTGCCGCAGACCGCTATAAACCAGAAGCCCGTGGCGTCTCCGCCCGCCGAGGGTAGGCTGACCTCACTCGACTTCTATCGCGGACTAACGATGTTCCTTCTAATCGGGGAGGCTACCGGCCTTTATGGACTGCTCAGGTTACCGGCATTCCAGGGCACATTCTTGGGTACGATTGGCTGGCAGTTGGAACACCATCCCTGGAACGGGCTGCACTTCTGGGACCTGATCCAGCCTTCCTTTATGTTCATCGTTGGCGTCGCAATGCCGTTCTCATTCGGCAAGCGCTGGCAGCGAGGCGACAGTTGGAGCAAAACCTTTCATCACGCCCTGATCCGATCCGGACTGTTGCTTCTGTTCGGCTGGGCTCTCTATTGCATCGGACCGGGAAGACTGACCTTCGAGCTTTGGAATGTGCTGGCCCAACTCTCCTTCACGTACCTTGTAGCTTTTCTCTTCATGCGCAAGCCGGCGCGTGTTCAGATCGGTGTCACCTTCCTCTTTCTGATCGCAACCGAACTCCTCTATCGGCTGTGGCCGGTGGCTGGATTCAATCAGCCATGGGTGCCGGACCACAATTTCGGATCCTGGATGGATATGGTCCTGATGCACAAGCTTGACACTGACCATTGGGTGGCGTTTAACGCCGTGCCGACTGCCGCGCACACGATCTGGGGAGTGCTGGCCGGGCAGGTCTTGATGAGCAGCCGCACTTCGTTTCAGAAGATTCGCCTCCTGGTCATTCCTGGCCTCATCGGAGTTGTAGTCGGCTACGCCCTTAACCCCTGGACCCCGATCATTAAACGCATCGCCAGCACATCATTCGTGATCGTGAGCGGCGGGTGGTGCTTGCTGGCCCTGGCGCTTTGTTACTGGCTGATCGACGTGAAGAAGCTTAAGAGGTGGACCTTGTTCTTCAACATCGTGGGCATGAATCCACTCCTTATATATCTCTTCGCGATGACCGGCGGCGCGTGGTGGTTCAGCCGGATCGCCAAACCCTTCACCACCGGCCTGTTCGCCTGGGCCGGTTCCATTAACGCCGCGATTATCACCAGTCTCGTGGTCTGGGGCATGCTCTGGCTGCTTTGCTTCTGGATGTATAAGAAGCGGATCTTCGTCAGGCTCTGAAACCGCAAGTGCGACGTACGGGCGAAGTGAGTCAGGCTGCGCCCCTGCAGTTGACCTAGTGACTTTTTGTACTTGTTCTTTGTTTTCATATACATTCTGGCTTTGTTCCCCCCGTTTTGCAGTCGAGTACGTGTAACGCGGACCGCCGTGTTTGCGGTTCGCAGCCGTCCCCAGCGGCCTTGGAAAAGCCGCAGACCGCAGAACCGGCGGTCTGCGCTACCGGACTCTGCGACTCTTTGTGCTTGCCCTTTGTTTTCATAGACATTCTCGCTTTGTTTCCTCGATTTTGCAGGTCGGCAAGTTGAGGGGTCGAGGCATCGAGACGTCCAGCCGCCCCCTTCCGGCCTGCGGCCAGAGAAATGCGGTCGGCGTTTGGCCTCCCACTCCTCGACACTTTGACTCCTGGACTTCTTGACTGCAAAAAAGGAAGGAACCACAGGCAGGGACCACAGATGAAAACAGAAGAGCACTTCCCGGCATAACCTATCCGGCAGGGCCGAATCCCTGCCCAACCCCACGAAACAAATCTAGCCTATGCCATCCCGTTTGTCAAGCGAAAAATGCGGAGGGAACAGAAAGTCCCTTCACGGAACGGAACTGGCATCCGCCGTCCCATTGCATCGGTGGCCCATGCGTCCCGAGGATAGTGGCACGGTGTCGACGAACTCTGGAGTCGTCGAATGGTGCGAAGGCGCGAGCCAAGTTCCTGAGGCGCGACGGGCCTGTAAGCTGCCGCACAGCGAAACTCTACGACCTGTAGTGTCGCAATTGCCGAAACCGCAGAGCCTCGCTCTGCGCCAGCCCCGGTAGAGGAGTGTGCCCAGTGCCGTCGTCATTTTTCGTTCTTCACCCCGCAGTTGAAACCCATCGCTAGTAATTGCCGCCCAAGGCTGTTTGACTGTTGCAACAGCTTCATTGCCTCATCCATCTTCCCCATCAGGTTAAAGTTTTCCTCAAGTGTCAATGATTTGGTCAGAGATTGGAATTCAGGGCTTTGCCACATAGACGTAACGTCGTTCTCTGCTTTCCTCGTAGCGCCGTCCATCGCGCAAAACTCAGCACGCAGCTTTATGGCCTCTGGGTGGTCTCGGTCAACTTGATACCAAGTTTGGAGCTTCTCTTCCCTGGCTACCTCCATCTTGAGCATTCCGATAACCTTGTCGAGCACAGCGTCGGCATCGTCAAACGTCAGCTTCCTGGCCTCGCCTGCCTGCGCTAGCGCCTTTTGTGGGTTTGCAGGCTGCGGGTGACTACGTAAAGCCTCGTACCAAAATATGCTAGCCAAAACCAGAATCAGGACTGTAGCCAGTGTTAATCCTTTCTTCATTGCATACTCTCCCTTGTATGAAACCTGAAATGCGACCAAGGCTAATATCCATCTCAGGAGATGTCAAGGGATCATCCATAAGTTAGGAAGCCGCCGATGCGCCATGAAATAAAATCGCAGCCTCAAATTCGTGTTGTTGACCGATGGATGAAGGCTTACAATTACAGCAGAACGCGGTGACGCGTGTCGATAAAGTTTGACGGGAAACGCCCGACGTTAATCGAAGTCGAAAGTTGGAACGGGCTTGCGTGCGAGTTGTTTCCTTCGAATGGAGGCTCATAGGTATGGCATCCGATGCGTTAAAACGCGAAGCTAAGAGGGCTTGGCGTGATCTTGAGGAAGCCGAAGTGCGGGCATATCCCATTCTTTCAGGATGGAAGAAGGCGGCGGATAGGTTGCAGGTCCTCTCTGAGGCCGACGACGAGCAGTTGAAGACATTCACAGCGTCCCTGCGCAAGCAAGCCGAGGAAGCTCGCTCGATGAAGTTCGTTGGGGAAAAGTAATTGACTGGCCTAGGCTCAGTTAGTCCGAATCTCAGCATTAGACTTCTCCATCTTCGAAGCGGGTAGCGCAGACTCGCTGCTGTTGCGAGTCTGCGGCTTTTAGCTTTTAGTTAGATAATCTCAATGTCGCTAATACGCGAACCCGAACACAACCCCCTGGAAGGGCCGCAGAGTTCCGACACCAGGGACTCTGCGCTTGAGACGAGCAGCCTGGTGATGGAGTATCGGCCATGAGCATAGTCCTTGTCTTCGGGGCTGGAGCCTCCTATGGTGATTCGCTCCGATCACTCTCACAGCAAGAAACGAGCGATGCCGGCCCGCCACTGACAGAGGGTTTTTTTCTCGCGAGCTTTACGACAGGATTGGCTACAGCGGCACTCAGGCTGAGCAGCGTTTTCGGGAGGCATTCCAACACATCCGGGGGGCCTTCGCTGTCCCCGACAACTTACCGGTGGGCGAGGGAAGGTGGGCGAGCCTCAATGTTGAAAACATCTTCACCAGTGTGGAACTGGATCGGGAATTCCGTAGCCCGGAAAGCGAGGCAGGCGGAAGGCTGACTGTGATCCGGAATAAACTCGTTCGATACTTGTGGCTCGTGATCGCCCTTTGCACACAGTGCAAGCACGGCCAATACTACCAGCAGGTTACTTCGTTCGTCCAGCGTCGCAAGGACGTGAGCGTCTTGACCTTTAACTGGGACCTCCTTCTGGACCAAGAATTCATGGAGAACAAGATGGGAAGCGGGTGGGTAATTAAGGCCGGTGCCTACCAAAACTTCGTGAACATGGTGTTCGGAGAAGAGGGCGTGAGGACCGGGTCCGCTTCAGAAGCGCCGATGTTTTTGAAAATGCATGGCTCCCTAAATTGGTTCCAATGCGGCGAACAACAGCACCGCCGTCACGGCGATCGGTAAAAGGCTGCGAACTCTGCGCATCGGTTTCGTCTCCTTGCTACTAGTCGCTGTTACCCGTTAGACGATCCAGCTTCTCCCAGTTGAGAAATCGATCAGCCTGAATCAAACAACAAGCCTGAATCATACAGCCCAAGCTGAAGGCGGCAGGGCAATCGCAGGAAGGTCGTGAGCCAAGTCGAGCAGTGTTTTGAAAGGGCATGGCTTCAGCCGTGCCGATTGCGAATCTCAAAATACGCCGGCTTTAGCCGCCGAGGGACGATTTCAAACCTTCCCTCGGTGGCTAAAGCCCGGGACTTTCCGGCTCATTTGCGGCACGACTAAAGTCGAACTTTGCCCTTTCAAAAATGCCTGGAGCGCTACTTCAGAATCTTCGTACGATTGCCCTGCTGAATGCGGCTATCCCACCATCACCGCTCCACCATTCACGTTCAACACCTCGCCGGAGATGAATCCGGCCAGCGGCGTACACAGGAAGAGCACCGGTCCCGCGATCTCCCGTGGAGGCCACACGGCCCACGGGAATCGCCCGGCCTTGACTCCATGGCCCACCCGCGTCGTCCTACCGCAGCCGGCCGACATCTCCGTCGCCACCCATCCCGGAGCAACGCAATTTACAGGATCCCGCGCGGCGCCAGCTCGCTCGACAGGCTCTTTGGTCAGACTGATCAGCGCGCCTTTGGTCACGGCGTAATCGGCGTGGAACGCCTCGCCGCGCTGCCCGGCAGTGGAACTGATCAGCACAATGTGTCCCGTTGGTCCATCTGTGGCCGGACGGCCCTGCCACTCAATCTGCCCCACCGAAGCCTGCACCAGCCCGAAAACCGAGTCCAGATTGACGGCCATCGTGCGCCGCCACTGCGTCTCGGCCATCAGCGATAGGTCGATCCTTAGCAGGCCAAATCCCTGATGCCCACCGAGTATCCAGCCGCCCAAAAGCGACGACGGCGGCCGCGACCAGCGGGCGCCCATCCGCGGGGATACACAGATCCTGCTCAATCGGAACGCACCGTTCCGCTCCGCCCGCCTCACTGACGAGCGCCTGCGCCACTCCCCGCGCCTGGCGATAGCTGAAGACGACCCGTGCGCCCGCCGGGACAAAAAGCCAACCGTCTCCGCGCCGATTCCGCGAGAGCCGCCCGAAATCAGAGCGACCCTCCCATCCATTACCAACGAAACATCCGACATAGCCTCACGCTAATGCATTGCCAGAGATGCTGTCGAGGGTAAGCTCGGCGACCCAGCCCAAACGGCCGGCTCAGGAAGAAGTCAGGGTCGATGGACATTTCGTGGCCAGCGAAGTCCGGCAAAGCTCCGCGCCGGCTTCATCAAATAGTGCGCATCAACCGCACCGGCAGCGTGATGATGGCTCCCACCAACTCCAGCGCGCCGCCCACGGCGATACCCACCAATCGGAAGGGCAACAGCAGCAGCCAAACAATGGGATAGAGAACCAGTGCGGCCAACGCCAGCGGCCAGCACAACACCAGCAAAATGCACCACGAACAAAAACTTCACCATCGCTCGGCCTCTTCTAAAAAGCGCAGGGAACGTGCTCTGCCGCTCTTGACATGCCTTACGATTCCCGCCCCGCATCGGTTCCACCTATTGCTTCCTGGCGTCGTTCTTCGCCGCTCCCGCAGCGCCTTCCGGAGCCTTGGCTGCCGCCGCCGCATCCTTGGGATTCTTGATCCGCCGTGCCGGCCGCTCTTCCAAATCGCGTCCTACCGCGGATGGCTTGGGGCGCGGGCTGGTGTTCAGGGTCGCTGGACGAACCGCCGCCGGCGCCGTCTTCAGATCGACGGCGATCTTCGGTGCAGTCGCGCGCGGCGTCCTGGCGTTTGCCGGGGTCGCCGATGGACGTCCTAACTTTGACCGGCGGAAGCGGTGGTTGCTTCGCTGGGGCGGTCGCCGCTTGCTGCCTTAGCCGGAGCCGCGGTCTTGGCCGCTGTCGTGGACGGCCCAGCAGTGGTCGGCTGTGCCGCGGCTGTTGCCTTGGCGCGCGCCAAGGCGGCCCTGCGTCTGCTGGCCCGTCTCGCGGCGGCCGCGGTGGCTCGCGCCTTGGCGGTTGCAGCCTCGGCCGCTGCTTCCTGAATTTTCCCTGCTGACTCCAGCGTCACGGGAACGGGAATCGCAGCCTGATCCTTCTCCGGCGTGGCCTCAGGCAGAGCCGACGGCATGGGCAGCGTCGCCGCTTCCACCTTCGGAGTTGCCACCACAACCGCCGCGGGCGGCTTGGGTGCTTCTATCGGAGCCGAGCTTGCCACCGGCTGACTCACTGCCCCATGCGTTGCAGACGGATGCGCCGCCGCCAGTGCCAACACATCTTTTCTCGTCGGCGACAAAAGCTTCTTGCTGGGCTTCACAAACACCGTAAACACACCGGCCTGGTCGCTCACTGTTGCCACTCCGCAGTGATTGGGCGCGGAG
>CAWIUZ010000001.1:0-13169 GCA_963838915.1 uncultured Acidobacteriota bacterium | reverse complement strand
GTGCTGTGCGGCACCCTCGGCCGGCACCGGACCTTTGCGTCCCGCGTCGGCGTGCTGCCACACGCGGAAGAACCGAACGCCATGGCGTGCCTGGAGCAAGTCGGCCTCGCCGATTTCGCCGCCCAGCGCGCCGGCACGCTGTCAGGCGGCCAGGCGCAGCGCGCCTCGATCGCGCGGGCGCTGGCGCAGCGTCCCGCCGCGCTGCTGGCCGACGAGCCGGTGGCCAGCCTCGATCCCGAAGCCTCGGAGGAGGTGATGCGGTTGCTGCGACGCATCTCCGCCGAAGCCGGATTGGCGGTGATCTGCGTGCTGCATCAGCCGGTGCTGGCGCGGCGCTACGCCGACCGCATTCTGGGCATGCGCCAGGGACGCGTGATGTTCGATGACCCGCCGTCCGCCATCGCCGAGGACCGGATGCGCGCGCTGTACGAAGCCGTCGCCACATGAGCGCAACCGTGGACCAGCGCATCGCGCGCGACCGCGCCACGCGCGGCGTCCTGACCGCGCCCGGGCGCTGGGGCGGCAGCGCGCTGGGCTTCCTCATCCTGCTGGCCTTCGTCGTCATGCTCGCGCAGGCCACGCTGGTGGTGCAGGCGCGGCCGCAGGACCTGATCACCGGCGCGCACGGCATGGCCGATATCCTGCGTCGCGCCATGCCGCCCGACTTCGCCAAGCTGCCGGACGACGCTGTGGCCGGCGCTGGAGACGGTCGACATCGCCTTCTTCGGCACCACCGCCGCCGTGCTGATGGCGGTGCCGCTGGCGCTGCTGGCGGCGCGCAACACCACGCCCGCGCGGCCGTTCTATGCGGCCGCGCGCGCGATCATCGCGCTGTGCCGCTCGGTGCCCGACCTGGTATGGGCGCTGCTGTTCGTCACCGCCGTCGGGCTGGGCCCGTTCCCCGGCGCGCTGGCGGTCTCGGTCCATTCCGTCGGCATGCTCGGCCGCCTGTTCGCCGAAGTGGTCGAGGACATGGACATGGGCACGGTCGAGGCGCTGACGACGAGCGGCGCACCCGCCTTCAGGTATTCAGCCACGCCGTGATGCCCAGCGTCCTGCCGTCACTGCTCGGCATCGCGCTGTATCGGCTGGACGAGAACATCCGGTCGTCGCTGGTGCTGGGTTTCGTCGGCGCGGCGGCCTCGGGTTCGAGTTGCTGACCGCGATGAACCTGTTCCAGGTGCCGGACGGTCTCGCTGCTGCTGGTCGTGACGTTCGTCATCGTGATCCTGGCCGAGCGGATGTCCGCGGCGTTGCGCCGCCGGATCAGCTAATCCGGCCACCAGCAGTCGCTGGGCCGGATCCCGGTGCTGTCCACCGCCGCCGCCCCCGTCATGCCGGCGCAGGCCGGCATCCACGATTTGGTGCAGCCCGGCGTGTCGGCCTTCGGGTAGAAATCCCGCAATGTCAGGCATGCCAGATGACCCGGCAGCTTTCCGGTTGACAAATCGGCGGCGTGTTTCGGCGCCGTGTTGCAAGCTCCGACCGATCGCGACGCCGACATGGACCAGCCTTGAGCAATGGTGTAGGTTCGCAGAATGTTCTCGGCCTGCGACCGGCCTGGAGGGCGGACGCACGGAACCAAGAGACGAGAGGATGGGATGGCCCCGAGGCCAGCAGAACGTGGTGTGCAGCAATCTCTCTGTCTAGATCCGGCTGAAACGCTCGGGACCGGCCGGATCATGGACCGCGCGCTTGCCACGTCGCCTGGCGGCGGGGACCAGGTCAGGCTCGCCCGGAGCTTCGGCTATCGGGCCGTGACATCATGGTGGCGGGCGATCGTCGCCGGCGACCGCCCAGTTCCGCCGCTGCGTGAGCCGCCGCTGGCATTCGATCCCGCCGAGTTGCCGAAGACCGCTCTGGCGCTTGCCGACAGCACCGGCCAGGCGGCGGCCCAGCTAGGGCCGGAGACGCGGCCTATCGGATCGGCCTTGCCTATACGGGATGCTGCCGCGTGATCACCGCGGCAAACACGGCATCGACTACACGCCGCCTGCCCTCACGGCGCGCCTGATCGCCCAGGCGACTGAGGCCGCTGTCGACTGGGCATGGGCAGACAACGAGCGGCGCCGCCCCCGCTTGAGCTCTGGGCGCCTCTTGGCGCCCCGCGGACAAGCCCCGAACCCCAAGAGCGGAGGCCCCCGCACCATGGATCAGTTGGAGCGTCGCGCGGCGCTCGTGGGGTAACCGAGCTTCCTGAGTTTCTGGCGGGCCAACTCCGCCTCGTGGGAATTCGGACTCTGTTGGATCAGGGAACGCAATTCTTTGGCCCCCGCGCTCTTCTCCCCAAGCTCAAGCAACGCAAAGCCCTTCTTGAGCTGCGCGGCCGCGGCCTTGTTGCCCCCTTGTTCAATGCACTTATCGTACTCCGCGATCGCGTTGTTATATTTCTTCTGGGAGGAGTAAATCTCCCCGATATAGAACTGGGCGTTCGAAGCCCTGTCCGTCTCGCCGTAATACTGCAGGTATTGCAGAAAAGCTTGAACGGCAAGGTCGTACTGCCCCCCGTTGTAGTCCGTCAAGCCGGAGTTATAGAGGCTGTCCGGGTCAGGAATACTCGGCTTCGGGGGCGCCGCCTGGGCGCCCGGCGGGCCTGGGGCCCCGGGATTCGCCGTGCCCGGGGCAGCGCCTGCAGGTTGTTGAGGGGGAGCCGCAATCGTCTGGATAATATTCTGCGTCTGCGTCAATTGCTCCCCCAACTTGCCGATGCGCGCCTTGGCTTCATCGAGGCTCTCGCTGAGCGCCTGGATCTGGGTGGTCATGGAATCGAGGCGCGCGGTGGAGGTGGCCAGGTTTTTTTGCTCGGTGCCGCGCAGATCGTCCATATTGGATTTGATCGTGTTGACATTGTCGCTGGCATGTTCGATCAAAGTCTTCAAGACATCGTTCTGCGATTGTACGGTCTGTTGGAGGTTGGTCACAGCCTGTTGCAGCGCTTCAAGCTGCTCCATCATCCGAAGCGTCTCTTTGCTGACCGCGAAGAGGGGCTGCGCTCCGGCAAGCAGAAGGCTAAGAGCAAGAATCAGTACGGCATGCTTTTTCAAGGGGAGTCACCCTCGTTGTTTAAAGTGAACACACGTCAGTGTACCCTGCCGTCCATATTTGGGTCAACTGGCGCTAGTAAACGCACCTCGTTGTAGCGGCGGCCGGGCAAAAGCAGGCACAACTCACACCCCTTCTACGGCGTTCCGCGGCTGCAGAGTGGATCATGGGTATGCAGGAGGGAACAGGCCGGGAGCCGCTGAGGTTCCCGGCCGGTCCGCACTACTTTCCCTCCGTACCGTAGTGGAAGTGAGCCCGGCGATTCTGCTGCCAGCAGGTTTCGTCGTGATCGGTGCAGGAAGGCCGATCTTTGCCGTACGAAATGGTATTGATAGAGTCGCCGTTGATTCCCAGATTGACGAGGAAACTCTTGGCGGCGGTAGCGCGGCGGTCACCGAGCCCCAGGTTATACTCTTCGCTCCCACGTTCGTCGCAGTGGCCTTCGATCGTGAATTTGATGCCCGCATGACCCTTTAGGAAATCCGCATCAGTGGTCAGGGCCTGCTGCGCGTCGGGGCGAAGATCGGACTTGTCGTAGTCGAAAAAGGCGTCTTTCATACCCTGTCCGAATACCTCCTCTTCGCTCACCTCAGCTTTGGGCGTCTCCGCAGGCGCTGTCGGCGGTGGAGTCGTCACGGTCACCCTGGCAGTTTCGGTTACCGAACCACCCGGTCCGGACGCCGTGAGCGTGTAGGTAGTGGATTCCTGAGGGCTAACGGTCGTAGAGCCCTGCGCTTGAACGCTCCCCACGCCCGGAACCAGGTTCAGGTCAGTGGCGTTTTGGGAAGTCCAACTCAGCGTGACGGACTGGCCTCTTTCAATGGTGCTCGGCTCAGCCGTCAAGTGCACAGTTGGCGCCGGGGTTGACGGCGCCGGCGGCGCTGAAGGCGGCGCGGCGGCCACCTGCTTCTTGTGACACGCGCCCGCCAAAAGAACTACTCCCAGTAAACCGGAGAGGAGCGCAAGACTGCGTTTCTGCTGTAGCATTTCTTAATCCTCCTTGATCGGTAAAAGAAGTCTGGTGCATCCTTAGATAGGCGGATTTGCCTTGCATTATCCACTCAACGGGAAGGCGAATGGCATTGGTATAGGCCTGCGGCAGAGGGGATAATACCTTTCAAAGGCCTGCATACTAACATCAAAGCAAGAAAAAAAACAAGGCCCTCTTTAATAGATCGCGCCGTGATATTCATTCCGAGGTCGTTTTTCGGGCAGAATTAACCAGGAGCTCTGCCATGACGGCGAATAAATCGACACATTCTCCTGTCCCTCGCGAAAGCTAATTCGACCAATTCGGGTTCCAGTTGTTTCCGGTGCTGGTCAGTTGCACCGGATTGGTGCCATTGGCGAGCATCGTCCAGACCTGGCGAGTGCCGGAGCGAGTGGATTCGAACGCCAAGTGGCGACCGTCAGGCGACCAGGAGGGATGCTCGTTGCGTCCCGCGTCGTGCGTCAACTGGATAATCCTTCCCGTGGCAATCTCCATGATGTAAATATCGTAGGTCCCCGTCTCCGAGAGCCTCCAATGAAAGGCCAGAAACAATCCGTTGGGAGACCAGGCGGGCCCGCTGGCATCACCGCCCCCTGCGGCTGTGGTGACACGCCGCAGGTTGGTGCCGTCAGCCGACATGATGTAAACCTGGGGAGCCCCGCTGCGGTCGGAAACAAAGGCCATTTCAGTACCGGTTTTGGGATTCCATGCCGGTGAAATATCGACACCACGGGAAAAGGTCAGCCGTTGAAGATTCATGCCGTTCACGTCCGACATATAAATCTCAGGATCGGCGCTCATACTGGAACAAAAGGCAATCTTCTTCCCATCAGGTGACCAGGCAGGGGTGGTGTTGAGCCCTCTGTAACTGGGGAAAAAAGCACGGTGATTCGTTTCGAGAGAGAAGATGTAAATTTCCGGATTGCCTGAGGCGTAACTGGTGAACGCGAGCTTCGTATTGTCCGGCGACCAACGCGGCGTGGTGGAGAGCGAACCGTAATTGGTCAGACCGTGCTGGTTAAAACCGTCGTAATCCATGAGCCAGATCTCGGAGCGGCCTCCGCCGCCCTTCACGAAGGCAATTTTGGTCAGACAATCGCCGGGAAGGCCGCCCCCCAAGGTCTGAATGATCTCGTTGGCAAAGCGGTGCGCGGCCTCGCGGGCTGAGATCTCGTTCAAGGCGGCCACATACCGCTTGGCGATAACGCTGGGATTTGCGGTGGTGCCCAAGTCAAACAGCCGGGCCGTAATCACCATGTTGGAATTCATGATTTCGGTCTTGCCGAAAGCGAGCATCTGAGCGGAGACGGGCGGCGAACTCCAGGCCTTGACGTCCACGTCCGCCGGCTCACGAAGCGGAGTGGTTGGATAGAAGCTCTTGCTGGCCAGGTCGAAAATTCCCGCCTGCTCGAGATCGTGCCACAAGACCTGATTGAATACTTGGGTCAGAGGAGCGAGGCTCTGCTCGCCCGAAGCGGCGGAAAAGTCGGCGACAGCCAGCTTGATTTTGGCTGTGCCCAGATTGATCCCGATGCTGAACCAGTCTTGGCCCCAACCGGTGTCAAAAGCAATCAAGAGCAGGGAGAGGGTAATAATAAACAACGAACTGCACAGTTGGATTCGCCGCAAGGAAAAACGCATGCCGGATTTCAACTCCCGTAGTTTATAGATGCGTGCACCCCTCCGCATAGATGTCTCGCAGTGTGACATATTATTCGAAGCAGCACGAGCGCCCAAAGCAGTATCGCACTTCGCTCTTCTCCGGCTACCGGTGAAAGTCAAAATAGAGGTTCACTTTGACTTTGTTGCCTGAGTAGTCGGGCGGGAGCGGGGGAAGCGGGTTCGAAGCCAAAACGGCCCGCAGGGCGGAACGATCCACTTCCGGAATGCCGCTCGACTGCGTGATTTCAACATCGGTAACGTTGCCGTCACGGAGAATAGTAAAAGTCATATAGAGGCGTGGAGCGCTCACGATATTCGGGCTGACGGTCGAAAGCAGCCAGTTCCCGCTGATGCGGCTTCGGACGGACGCGACATAATACCCGTAGCGCTCGCCAAAGTCCCCGCCTTCGCCAAAGCTGAGGCCGCCTTGGCCCGCCGCGCTCGCCATTTGAGTGTAGTTCATGGAAGGCTGGCCGCCCAGTCCGTAGGGCACGGCGTTGTCCGCTTCGACGGGTTTCTCTTTTTGGATATGGGTGTTGACGCGCTCGGCCTTCTCCGGCTTTACGGCTGTCTTGAACTTTGGAATTGGAATCGCCTTGGGCTCCGGCAGGGGTAAAGACGCAGGTTCCGTTCGGTGCAGTCCGGGGTTTTCACTGGCCAAGGTATTGTGCGTCGACAGCATCGGGGCTGGCAGCGGCACTCCCGGCAACGAGGCAACCGCCCCGATGCGCGTGGAGTTGCCGGCGCCCCAGTTTTTTCCCCAGCCGCCCCCAAAGGACGAACCGAGGCCCGTGTAGGCGATCAACACCACGAAAAGCACCGCGTGCATTGCCGCGGAAGCCACCAGCGTGCCGCCCAGCTTATCCCGCCGCTCATGCGTAACTAGAATTGAAACGGCCTCACTGCTCATCTTAGCTTTCAGCCTTCAGCTCTCAGCTCTCAAGCGCCAATAGAGTCTGTGTGGGAGCCTCATTCACTCTGTCATTCCGAGCCCTTCGCTGTCATCCTGAGCGAAGCGAAGAGCCTGTCCTGAACGCAGTGAAGAAATCTCGCTCTGGGTGCTCAGGGTAAACTCCGCGAGGAATCTCGCGCTGAATGTTTCGTAGGCAATGCGGGATCCCTCGTCGCCTTTTGCTCGTCACTTGTCACTCGCCACTCGTCACCGCTTTATTTGGTTTCCAGTGGTTCCGTCACCACGTTGATGTTCGTTATCTGGGCTTGCTTCAAGGCGTCCACGACTGTGGCGAAGGTACCGAAAGGCGCCGTTTCACTACACCGAATAAACACCGGAGTCCCGCCCGCGCCCTTCAGATGGGTCAGCACGAAGCCGCCCAACTTGTGGATGTTCACGGGATCGTTCCCGACATAAATGTTCTGGTGTTTGTCGATGGTCACTACGACCTTCTCTTCCGAGATCGCTTTCACCGTGTGGGTTTTTGGCAGGTCTACTTCAATCCCCGACTCGAGAATGGGCGCCGTCAGCATGAAAATAATCAGCAGCACCAGGACCACGTCCACGAAAGGCGTGATATTGATCTCCGCCAGGGATGTGTGCGTTCGACCTTTGAGAGTAGTGAATGCCATCAACCACCTCGCTCGGTCCGTAGTCCGTTGTCCGTCGTCCGTTGCATGCAACCCTCAGCAACGGCGGCGGACCACGGACAACTGACCACGGTCAGTAGACTAAGTGAAAAACCGCTCCGTCAAATTAAGGAATTCGAGGCCGAAATCGTCCATCATCGAGCCAAATTCTTTGATGCGCTGCACGAATTGGTTATAGGCGATAACAGCCGGAATGGCCGCGAATAGGCCGGCGGCAGTTGTGATAAGGGCCTCGGAGATCCCGGGCGCCACGCTGCGCAGCGACGCAGTGCCCGCGGTTCCCATACCATGAAAAGCGTCGATGATCCCCCAGACCGTTCCGAACAGCCCCACGAACGGCGACACGGCTCCTGTAGTGGCTAGCCAGGTGAGCCATTGCTCCATACGCGTAAGCTCACTGGAAGCGGTCATCTGCAAGGCCCTTTGAACAGCCTCCAGGCTCCGGATGTGGGGTTTCCCCGGGTTTTCGTTCACCACCGCCTGGCTTTCAATCTCACGATACCCCGCTTGGAAAACTTCCGACAGCGGGGTGTACTTCAGACCCCTCGAGAAGGTGCGAATCTCCGAAAGCCGCTTGCTTTGCCGGAATATCTTCAAAAACTCCTGCGACTCCCGGCGAGCCGCTTTGAAGCTCCTAAATTTGTGAATGATAATTGCCCACGAGAGGACTGAGAATCCGGCCAGCAACAACAAAACAATCCGGGCCACGAGCCCTGTGTTCGACAGCAACTGCCAGACTTCGCCTTGGTAAAAATTCTGTAACTGCGCCAGAAGTGCAGGGAGCAATTCGCCTCCTTCATAAACAATGAACTGCCCAGTCTCGCAAGCCTTCAACGTAACATAGCAGTTTAGGGCAGTCAATGAAACGCATCCTGTTGAGGGGTCGAAGCGTAGCTCAGTCGGCTCAGGAATTAGAAGAGAGCCAAAACCGTGGATTCGCCGCATGTGGCTGGGAAGTTGTTCAAGGCCTGGTCATGGGTAGAGGCGTCGGAGAACCAACAAAGCTCGCGCCAAGTCGCAAAGCCGCGAAGAACCGCAAAGTGAAGTCTAGAAGCTGTTTCAAAACCTCCTGTGCCCGATTGCAACGTGGATGGTCGACTGCGCGCAGCTATCCTCCCCGGAGGGGAGCACATTGAGTAGCCGGGAGTGAAACCCCATAAGCGCTAAGATACGGCTTGACCGAGCGGCCCCTAATGGGGCCAACCGTAAGTAGCCGCAGGTTTTAACCTGCGGATGACGGGAGCGTTCACAAATCAGGCCAACCCCAACGGGGTTGACCTCGGACGGGTCGGCCCCTCCAGGGCCGGAATGTTGATGGACGCTTCATTTTCCGTAGGTTTCACCTACGGCTACTCATGGTGTCCCGCTTCGCGGGACGCAATCCAAAGCACCGAATTGACTGAAGGCGGTTCTTATCTTAGCGCATCTGGGGTGTTGCCCCCGGCTACTCATATCCAGCCCCTGCGGGGCTGAGAGTTCGCGCGGGGCCGGGGATCCTGTGCGGCATTCAGTAATCTCTCCTCAGCCGGGCGGTTTTGAAACAGCTTCCAGGGTCTTCTTTGCGGCCTTGGCGCACTTTGCGCCTTTGCGCGAAACTGCGGTTCCGTCGGCACACGCCGCGCGGAGTCAGATGTACGCGATCACGTCGATCTCGACCAGCGAATTGCCGGGGACTCCGGCGGCGGCAATGGTGGTTCGCACCGGCGGTTCGGAGCCGAAGCGCCCTTGGAAGATTTCGTTCATGCCCGCGTAGTCCTTCAAGTCGGCGAGGTAAACGTTGCACTTGAGGCATTTTTCCATTGAAGAGCCGACCTTCTCGAGCTCCTGCTGGATCTGGTCGAGAACACCTTTGGTATGCACTTTGATATCACCCGCCTGATGGTACCCCACGCCGGCGATGAAGACCAGGTTCCCGTAAGCGACGACGCTGTTGAACAGCGGTGTCTGGCCGTTTTTAGAGTTATTGACAAGTACCTTCTTGGTCGGTTTCTCCTTAGCGACAGCGGGGACAGCCCCAGCCGTCACGGCTCCCGCCGCGATTCCCGTCCGCAAAAATCGCCTTCGATTCGTTGTTTTCGTATGAGCCTCCTTTGCTGCAATGCTAGTGCTTACTTGCAGAAGTGAGCGTTCTTATTCGTATGGCGTCGGAAGGGCGGGGCTTCAGCCCCGCCGCAGAGAACAGGCCACTTCTCGGGGGCTTTAGCCCCTGAAGTCGATTTGCTTCAGGGCCTAAAGGCCCCTTCAGTCGGGCTTTGCGTACCGGCGGGACTAAAGCCCCGCCCTTCCAGGCCTCGGAATAATTTCGCTTATTAACACAACTAAGCGCTAGGTAGCGCGGACCCCCGGCTTTGGAGTCCGCGGCTTGTCCATTGGGCGGAGAGAGAGCCGCGGACCCCAAGACCGGGGGTCCTCGCTACCCGGGCATAGACTACGCGACCTTGATTCTCATTGCAACTGCCTCGCCTTAACGTGGCGTATAATCGGTGAGGTAGGAATCCACTTTTGAGTACAAACCACGAGCAGTTACTGACTGCTGACGACTGACCATTGAAAACAGACCATGCTCCATGAAATTCACATTCAGAATTATGCGGTGATTGACTCTCTCAAGGTCGAATTCGCTCCGGGACTTAACCTGCTATCGGGCGAAACAGGCTCCGGCAAATCCATTCTGGTGGATGCGCTGGGGCTGGCCCTCGGCGGTCGAGCTTCACCAGAAGTCATCCGCTCCGGGCAGGAGAGGGCGCAAGTCACGGCGGTGTTCCGCACCGAAGGCCGGCCGCCGTGGGCGGCCTGGTTGGAGGAATGCGGCCTTGTGCAGGAGGAGGAGCTGATCCTGCGGCGGGAAATCCAAGCGAGCGGAAAGAGCCGCATGCTGGTGAACGATCAGCCCGTGACCCTGGCGGCGGTGAAGTCGCTGGCGGCCCTCCTGGTGGAGATGCACGGGCAGAACGAGCACGTGGCGCTCTTTGCCCGCGAGGCCCAACTTGACCTGCTCGACCAGTTCGCAGGGATTGACGAGGAGTTGCAGCGAGTCCGGGTGCTACACAGCCGACGCCGAGAACTGGAGTCAGAGTTCGAGAGTCTCAGCCAAAACGAGCAGGAACGGCTGCGAACCATCGACTTGCTGAGCTTTCAAGTGCAGGAACTCGAGCACGCCAAAATCGAGCCCGGGGAGGACGCGCGCCTCGAGGATGAGAAACGGGTCCTGGCGAATCTCGAGCGAGTCCGCGCTGCCGCAGCGGCGGCTTTTTCCACACTCTACGAAGACGAGGGAGCGGCTTACTCGCGCCTGGCGGCGGCCATGTACCAGATCGAGGACCTGCGGCGCTTCGAGCCGGCCGTTGAGCCTTACGTCGAACCGCTGGCGGGCGCCCGGGCCACGATCGAGGACGCGGCCAACTTCCTGCGCAATTACCTGGGAAAGCTGGAAGCCAACCCGCAGCGACTGGAGGAGATCGAGGACCGGCTGGCCCTGCTCGACCGGCTGAAGCGCAAATATGGGCAGACGCTCGAGGAGATCGTCGCCTACGGTGAGAAGACGCGGCAGGAATTGGCCAAAATAGAACACGCCGACGAGCGACGCGAAACGATTCAGCGAGAGCTTGAGAAGGTGACGTGCGATTACCGCAAAGCGGCGGAGACGCTTTCAATGAAGCGGCGAGAGTCGGCGCGCAGGCTCACCCACCTCGTGCGCGAAGAATTGGCGCAACTGGGCATGGAGAAAACTCGTTTGGAAGTTCATTTCGAAAGCAAGCTGGAAGGCCTCGGAGGGCCGCGCGGCGTTGATGAAATCGAGTTCCGAATCTCTCCCAACCCGGGTGAGGAGTTGCGGCCGCTGGAGAAGATTGCCTCGGGCGGAGAAATCTCGCGCCTCATGCTGGCGCTCAAAACCGTGGTGGGGACGAATCGGCCCGGCGTTTCGAGGCGCGCCGCTCGCACCTTCATTTTCGACGAAGTCGATTCCGGAATCGGCGGGCGAGTGGCCGAAACCGTCGGGCAGCGGCTGAAACGCCTTGCACACGATGGGCAGGTGCTGTGTGTCACGCACCTGGCGCAAATCGCTTGCTTCGCCGATCAGCACTTCTATGTAGAGAAGTTCGAACGCGCGGGCCGTACTCTGACCTCCGTGACGCACCTCGCCACTGAGAAAGATCGAGCGCGGGAACTGGCCCGCATGCTCTCCGGCAGCCAGATCACCGACGCCGTGCTGAAACACGCCGCGGCCATGCTGAAGCACGGGAATTGAACTATTGGGCCATTGGGTCATTGGGCCATTGGTCCGTTGGAAGCATTGCCGTTGCGCTTGTCATTCTGAGGCCCGTTCTTCGGGCCGAAGAATCTCGGCAGTTGTCTTTTGGTTTTTCGTGGCCGATAACGAACTGCGGAGATTCTTCGCTTCGCTCAGAATGACAGGGCAGGCTGGTGGCATTGCATAAGAAGCTAGATCTGGGCTGCCTGCGAAGTATAATGAATCGATGTCCAGTTCTCCTCCGCCGCTTAATTCAGAAGACTCCGCGCTGCGCCTGGAAACGCAAGGCGCCTACCTGCGCATTCAGTCTGTCGCGGTCTTCGTGCGGGATTTGGATCGCAGCGTGGGCTTCTACGTTGACAAGCTCGGATTCAATCTGGCCTTCGATTTCCGTACTCAATCCAGGCGCCCTGTGGTTGGGGTTGCTCCGCCCGACGGCGTCGCAATCCTAATGCTGTGCCAACCCCAGCCTGACTCAGCGGAGACCAAGCTGATAGGACGGGCTACTCAGGTCGTGTTTGTCACCGAAGATGTAGTGGCCAAGTTCCGTGAATGGCGCAGGCGTGGCGTCGAGTTTCTATCCACACCACGCCTGCGACGCCTGCAGCCTCGGGTAAAAGTAGTGGCAAGCCGCTCTCCGAGTCAGGAACACACACCCATCTGGGGCGGAATCTTTACGCGGTTCAAGGATCCCGACGGGAATTCCTTTTCGCTGGTGAGCTTCGATGAGGTGAACCGGGAGATTGAAGCGCAGCGCCGCGCCAGAACCGAGCAGCTTGAATTTCAGCGGCGGACCGCCCATGAAATGGAAATTGCTAAGCAGGTGCAGGCCAGGCTTTTCCCGCAATGCCTGCCGCCACTCCAAAGTCTTGAATATGCGGGCATCTGCCTTCAGGCTCGCCCGGTGGGAGGCGATTACTACGACTTCCTCGATCTCGGCCGCGACCGGCTGGGACTGGTGATCGGCGACGTGGCGGGAAAAGGCATCGCCGCCGCGCTCCTGATGGCCAACCTGCAGGCAAACCTGCGCAGCCAGTGCGTCATGGCTTCGGACCAGCCGGAGCGCTTCCTGCGTTCGGCCAACCAACTTTTCTACGAGAATACCGTCGATAGCGCCTACGCCACCCTTTTCTTCGCCGAATACTGCGACGCGGCGCGGCACCTGCGCTACGCGAACTGCGGGCACGTCTCCGGTCTTCTGCTTCGGCACCACGGCGCTCTCGAACGGTTGAGATCCACCTGCACCGTCCTGGGACTTTTCAAAGAATGGGATTGTGGAATGGCGGAGTGCGAACTCTTTCCTGGAGACACACTCGCACTCTACACGGATGGCATAACGGAATCGTTCAGCGCCAGCGGCGAGGAGTTCGGGGAAGAACGCCTGTGCGCTGCAATGCAGAGCCATTCGAGGATACCCGCCGCTGCACTCCTTGACGCGATTGTCAGCGCCGTTCAGAATTTCAGCCCTCAAGAGCAGCACGATGACATCACGCTCATCGTTGCCAAGTGCAGAGAGGTCTAGAAGCATCAGTTACTTCTAGGGAACCGGCCCCTCACCCGTCACGCGACGGCTGATGAAAGCGCCGCTGCGCGACACCCTCTCCCCAAGGGAGAGGGCCT